>JBIKNC010000116.1:0-13557 GCA_044358925.1 Planctomycetota bacterium
GACTTTGCGTCCTTTGCGCCTTTGCGGTGAAGTGCAACGTATGGTGCTCATGAGCGTTGCACTTCACCGCAAAGGCGCAAAGGACGCAAAGTCAGCGCAAAGGAAGACAGAGTCAGGACACTGCGGATGCGAGCGTCTGACCTCCGTCCGCACCCCGACGTCCTCGAGGACGACGTCGCGCTCACCGCTCTGTCCGCACGACGACTTCGACCGGCTCGCCCAGGAACTTCGGTCGCGTGCCCGCCAGCACGTCGAACACCGCCAACGTGCGCGCGGCGGTCTCGCGGGCACGCACTTTCAGCCAGGCCTTCATGTTCGGGTCCACGGCGCCGAACGCGACGGCGTCGATGCCGTGGGCGCGCGCGAGGAACACGGCGCGCTCGGCATGGAAGGGTTGGCTGACGACGACGAACGAGTCCAGGCCGAACACGTGTTTGGCGCGCACGATCGAGTCGAGCGTGCGGAAGCCCGCGAAGTCGCACGTCACGTGTGCGGCCGGCACACCGAGGGCGACGAGGCCGTCCTTCATCGCGGTCGGTTCGTCGTAGGCGTGTGAGCCGTTGTCGCCGCTCACGAGGAGGCCGTCGACGGCGCCCGCGTGGTAGAGCTCGGCCGCGGCGGCCAGGCGCGCGGTGTAGAAGAGGTTCGCGCGGCCCGCGACGGTGGGCGACGTGCCGAGCACGAGCGCGACGCGGTGGTGGGGGACCTTGGCCGGGTCGGTGAAGACCGCGGTGCCTGCTCCGACGACGAGGTCGCACACGAGCGGCGTCGCGATCACGACCGTCGACGCCGCGAGCAGCATGCGCCGACGGCGCACCACGAACGAACGCACGCGCCCGAGCATGTGGCGAGCTTGCCGCGGCGCGCTCGGGAGCGCCACGGCCCGCTCGTCGATCACTTGTTCGGCGGGAAACACAGCACCGGCGTGTGCGCGCGGCGCAGGATCTCCTCCGCGACCGAACCCATGACGATGCGGCGCAGGCCGCTGCGGCCGTGGGTCGAGACGGCGATGACGTCGACGCCGTTCTTCTCGGCGTACTCACAGACGGCGCGGCCGACGGACTCGTCGAGTGAGACTTCGCAGTGGACGTCGAGGCCGGCCCCGAGGGTCTTGGCCTGGTCCTTCAGCGCCGCGAGGGCGTCGGCGCGCTCCTGGGCCGGATCGCCGACGGTGAGCGGCCCGGCGAACATCGCACCCGGCGGCGTCGTGACGAGCAGGCGCACGACGTGGAAGAGCGTGATCCGCGCGCCGCTGTCGCGCGCAAGCTGTGCAACGGGACCGAAGGCGCGGCGGCCCTCTTCGGACAGGTCGGTGGGCACGAGCACGTGTTTCAGTTTCATGGTGGGCTCCGTCAGCGATCGTGATCGGAGACGATCGCGCAGTCGAGCATGGCGCAATCCGCTCCGGCGCGCCACCCTTCACGGCCCGGTTCGCCGCGAGCGTGGCGCTCGAGAAACGGACCCACAGGTGTGCCAATGAACTTGCTGCGAACGCTTCTCGTTCTCGTCGTCGCGCTCAGCGCACTACCGACTGTTCACACGCAGGAGCGCGCCGCGCCGCCCGCGCCGCCGCAGGAACTCGACCTGCCCGCGATCGACGACCACATCGGTTGGGCGAACGACGGCGCGGTGTTCGTCGACGGAGCACGGCCGAAGCGTGCGCTCACGAAGGACGAAGCCGCGTTCGATAGGGGCGCGCTCATCGACGCGGCGGTGAAGCGTGCGCAGGACGAGAAGAAACTCGTGCTGTGGTACGTGCCGCGCATCGTCGAACAGGAGAAGAACGGCGTGCAGATGTACCGCGCGCCGATCCTCGACCTGTACTGCCGTCAGGTGCTGTTCTGCGACGCCGACGTCGCGGCGCTGATCGCGAGTCGTTGTGTGCCCGTGCGCGCCGTGTGCGACGAGAAAATGTCGGAGCGCTTCGACCTGCGACCGCTCGAAGTGATCGAGCCGATGTTCGTGCTCATCGACGGCAACGGTGCCGTGGTCGAGCGCATCGACCGCGTGCGCACGTTCGACGGGCTGTGGTTCGCGACGTGGTTGCGTGAGGCGCTCGCCGAACACGCGCCGCTCGAAGAGGCGCGCCTCGCGAGTGCGAGCCCCGCGGAACTCACGAGTCTCGGCGAATGGGAGCGCGCACTCGCGGCGCTGGGCACCGGCGACGAGACGCGCATCGAACGCGCGGGGCTCCTGCGCCGCTTGCGGCGCGGCGAAGAAGCGCTCGCGCTCCTGCCCGACGAACCCGCCGCACAACTCGAACGCGGTCGCATCCTGAACCGCCTCGGGCGTTTCGACGACGCACGCATCGCACTGCTCGGCGCGTTGCGCAGCGACCAAGCGGACGTGCACGAGGAACTCGCACTCGCACTCCTGTCGCTGGGCGACGAGAGCGGCGCCCTGCGGCGCTT
Source organism: Planctomycetota bacterium (assembly GCA_044358925.1). GTDB lineage: Bacteria > Planctomycetota > UBA1135 > UBA1135 > Rohdeia. Next base: position 2,412 of record JBIKNC010000116.1, read on the forward strand.
CGCACTGCTCGCGCAGCGCCATCCGGACACGCTCGCCGGTCGGCGCGCGTCGGCCAACGTCCACGTCGGTCGCGACGAGCTGCCGATGGGCGCCGCGTTCGCCGGCTATCAGAACGTCGCGTACTTGCCGGAGAGCGCCTACGGCCTCGGTGCGAAGGACACGGCTTGGCGCGGCGCGCCGCCGACCGCCGACGAGCTGCGCACACGCGCCGTGCACTTCCTCCTGCGCATGCAGCGCGACCACGGCGGCTTCACCGACGCGCGTTACGCCTACTGGCCCGACAGCACGATCACGGCCAACACGTGGGTCGCGGTGACGGCGCTCTCGGCGCGCGCGCTGCTCGAGCACCGCGACGTCGCTCCGGAGGCGATCGACGCGGCGCTCCTGTCGGCCGAGGCTTTCCTCTTCGACCCGGCGCGCCTCAACCGCGGCGCGAACGAGGACGTCTACGCCGATTGCTACCGGCTCGAGTATCTCGCGCGGCGCGCCCAGCTCGACGAGGCCGCGCGCCCGTTGTGCGAGCAGCGCATGCGAGAGATCGTCGCCGCCGCTGCCGCGCGCCAGGAGGACAACGGCTTCTTCGCCCACGAGTACCCGAACGCCTTCTGCACAGGCGCGATGCTGCAGGCCTTCATCGCGGTGCGCGCCATCGGCATCCACATCGACGCCGGTGTTCTGGAGCGCGGCTGCGACGCACTCCTCGCCGCGCGTGGCTCCGACGGCACGTACGCCTACGGCGGCACCGCGAGCGGCGAGAGCGGCTCGACCCTGGCCGACGCCGCCGCACGCATGCCGTTGTGCGAGGCCGTGCTCTTCGAGCTGGGTCGCGGCGACCCCGCGCACCTCTCGTTCGCGCTCGACAACTTCTGGGAGCAGCTCCCGCGCCTCGAGAAAGTCCGCCGCAACGACTTCCACAGCGACGGCGAACTCGCCGGCTTCTTCTGGTCGCACGGCCTCTACCACACGAGCGCGACCCTGCGCCTCCTGCCGCCCGAGGTCGCCGCGCACCACGCGCGCCGCCTTTTCGAAGTGCTCCAACGCACGCCCGAACTCGACGGCTCCTTCGCCGACAGCCACGAGTTCGGCAAGAGCTACGGCACGGCGATGGCGCTGCTCGTGCTGGCGAACATCCGCTGATACCGCGGGTGCGCGAGAACGGCGCGCTCGCCGCGCCGTGACCGCGCGCGTCGGTACGGGTAGGCTTGCGTGCAGGCTCGCAACCTCACGACGGGATCGACTCGATGGTTGTTCGGCGCCTTCCGGAAGTGCTTCTCGTGGCTTCGCTCGCTCTCGCGGGCGGCGAAGTCGGTGGTGGGCACACAGTTGCGCAGGACCCGCCGCCCGCGCCGCCGGCGCAGGACGAGAAGGGGGAGGACGAGAAAGGGCCGGCTGACGGCGAGGACGCGGCACCCGGGCCGGTCGTTCTCGACCGGCAGGAGACGGCGAATCTCGTCGCGACGTGGGCGAGCAGCGAGGGGCAGTGGACGGTGCAGGGGCTCGTGCTCGTGTCGCTCGGCGAGTCGTGGAGTCCGGAGGCGGCGCCGATGCTGCTCGAGGCGCTCACGGGCAAGCGCAAGGAGCTCGCGGCGTTCGCACTCGAGCGGCTGCGCGTCGCGAACGACATGTGCCTGGCGAGCACGGCGACGGCGGGCATCGTCGAGCACCTGATCGAAGAGGCGCTCGCGGATCGCGACGCGTACGTGTCGGGGCTCGCGCAGACGGTGCTCGAGCGGCTCTTCCCGACCGCGGACTGTGACAAACGCGCGAAGTGGCAGGCGCACTGGCGCGCGACCAAGGAGACGTACAAGCCGGGCCAGTGGGTCGCGCCGCCGCCCAAGGCGGAGGACGGTCCGAAGCGCACGGTGGCGGGCGCGGTCGGTCGCGCTCTCGACCTGCGCGAAGCGGGCCTCGACTTGTGCTTCTGCGTCGACTCGACCGGTTCGATGCAGCCCATGCTCGACGCGACGGCGGGAGCGGCGGCGGAACTCACCGCGCTGCTGCAGGGCTTTGCGCCGGAGCTGCGCGTCGCGGCGGTGTTCTACAAGGACCAAGAAGACATCTCGGGCGGCGCGAAAGCGGTGCACGAGCTGACCGACAAATTCGACAAGGTCTTCCGCAAGATCGGCGACCTGTCGGCGGACGGCGGCGGTGACATTCCCGAGGCGGTGGAAGCCGGCCTCGCGGTGGCGCTCGATCCGCGCGAGGTCGGTTGGAGCGCGACGACGAACAAACTCGTGATCGTCATGGGCGACGCGCCGCCGCATCCGCCGAACGTGCCCGTCGCGGTCGAGCTGGCGCGCGTCGCGTCGACCTCGGGGGTCGACTTCGCGAAGCTCAAGAAGCGCCCGAGCACGGGCACGGCCGAACGGGCGCGACCGGTCGTCGTCTCGTGCATCGGTGTCGCGCCCGGCACCGTTCCGCCGGACACACAGGACGCGTTCGAGCAGATCGCAGCGGCCGGCGGCGGTGCGTACGCCGCGCTGTCGCTGGGCGGCGGCGAGAGCGGCATGAAGCGCGCCAGCCAAGACATCGTGCGCCAGGTCCTGCGCATGGCCTTCGGTTCGCGCTGGGAGGACGAGGTCGACGAGTTCCTCGACGTCTACTTCGCGTACCGCGAGCGCGGTTGGTTCGATTGACAGGGCGACACTCGCAGTTCCACGCAGCCTTGCCCACCCGATGACAGCGATCGTTCGTTCCACCGTTGCCGCGCTCGCGGCGCTCGCCTTCCCGTCGTCGCCGTGCGCCGCACAGGACTCGAGCGGATGGTCGGCCACTGGCGCGCTGCTCGTCGGCGCCGCGGACGCCGATCGCGACGGCAGCGTGCCGCCGCAGGAGTGGATGACGTTCGTCGCGGGTCTGCGCGTCGGGTCCGACAACCGCATCGATCGCCACGATCTGGCGGCGCAGCTCTTCGCGCCGTTCTTCGATGCGAACAACGACCGCGTGATCGAGAGCGCTGAACTCGACGCGGTCTTCGCGCGCTGGGACAAGGACTCGAGCGGCGCGGTCGACGACGCCGACATCGCGATCGATGCGACGCTCTTCGACGGCGAGAACGCGTTCGTCGAGCAACTCGTGCTGCGCCTCGCCGACGCACAGGTCGCGGACGCTCTCGATGCGCCGCACGACGGCCGAGTGAGCGCGAGCGAGTGGCGCCGCTTCGTCGCCGCGCAGCCGAACGCGAACGGCCGCTTGCTGCCGGTCGCGGTGTACGCGTGGACGAAGGCGGCGCTCGAACTGCCGCCGCCCGTGGATCGCAACGCGTTCACGCCGGACGTGTATCTGCTGACCCTGTTCTCGGATCTCGACCTCGACAAGGACGGCGGCATCACCGTGGCCGACCTCATGTCGCTGCACGGCCGCATGGACGCGAACGGCGACGGCACGATCGGGGCCGCGGAGCTGCAGCCGCCGGCGCTGGTGGCGGAGAGCGACTCGGGCGCCGCGAACCAGACCGCCGAACTCGGCATCCGCGACCTCTATCCGCCGGCCGACGCCGCGCAGCGCGCGTTGCCGCCGCTCGCGCCGTTCCAACGTTCACTCGACGACGCGTTGTTGCTCGTCGAGCGCACGAAGAAGCCGCTGCTCGTGTGTGTGAACATGGACGAGGAGGCGGCGAGCGAGGCGCTGGCCTGGTACCTGTACCGCGACCCCGCGTTCGCGGACCTGATGCACGGTTTCGTGTGTGTGGTCGCGTCGCCCGACGATCGCAATCCGCTCGACTTCGACGACCGCGGGCAGCGGCTCGCCGATCCGCGCTTCGGCCGCGTCCTCGATCGCGAGGCGATCGCTGCGGAGCCGGTGCTGTTCGAGCGCTTCTTCCGCGGCACACGCGCGGCTCCGCGCCACGTCGGTGTGTCGCCGACCGGCGAGATCCTGTTCGACGTGTACTTGGTGGACGATCTGCAACGCGTCGCCGACGCGCTCGTTGCACACGCCGTGCGTCCGGGCGAACGGCCGCGGCCCGCGGCGACGTTGACGCTGCCGGAGCTGCTCGACAGTCCCGAGGCCGAGCACCGCGACCATCTCGAGCGGCGCTTCGTCGCAGCCACGCTGGAGCAGCGCACGGCGCTCGTCGCGGCGGCACTCGATCCCGCGCGGCGCGTCGCACACCCGCAGCTCGTGCGGCTGGGCCTGTGTGATCCGGAACCGAGCGTGCGCTCCGCGGCCGTGCTCGCCGCGGCGTCGCGGCCGGGCGCGGTCGAGCACGAGTTGCTCGTGCTCGCTGCGCGCGTCGCGGAGCCGAACAGCACCCACGCGAAGGAGCTGAGCGCCGGTCTCGCGCGCCTCGTCGCGGTGGCGACTGACGACGCGACGCGCGCACGCGCGCAAGGCTTGCACGACGTGCTCGCGGCGGAGCGCGCACCGACGCGCGTCGTCGACGAGGAGCTGTGGAGTTTCGGACTCACACTCGCGCCGAACGCGACGGCGACCGTGCCGCTCGACGAAGAGGCGGCCCTCGCGGCACTCGCACTCGCGGAACGCGGACTCGACGCGCACCCCGACGAGCCCGCGTGGCTCGCGGCGTTCGCCGATGCGGCGCTCGCGTGCGGACGCGCGGTCCTCGCGAACGGTCGCAGTCCGCTCTTCCACTTCCAGGACGCGGCCAGTTTCGCGGAGCGCGCCGGCGCGCATGGCGCCGCAACGCTCGCGCAGGCGCGTTGGCTGTTGTCCGACTTCGCCGGCGCCGAGAGTGCAGCGGAAATCGCGTTGCCGCAACTCGCCGCACAAGCGCACTCCGCCGCCGCGTTCGAAGTGCTGCGTGTGTTCACGATGGTGCGCGCGCTGTCATTGGCTTCCGAGCGCGCGAGCGGCGCGGCCGTCGACCCGACGCGCATCGCCGACTACTTCGCGGCGCACGCCGTGCTCACACGGCATCCGCTCGCGACGCGCGACGACGCGCTCGTGCGCATCGGGAACCTCGGGACGCTCGACGCGTGGCGCGCGCAGGAAGCGGCCGTCGAGGACGCGCTCGCGCGCTTCGTGCACGACAGCGACGTCCACGCCTGGTTGCGAGCGGTGCTCCTGCGCCCCGGTGGCGGCTCGGCGACGTTGCGCGAGCGCTACGCGGCGCTGCTCGCGGAGCACGACGGCGACGCACTCGTCGCGTGGTACGCAGGCCTGGCCGAGATCGTCGCAGCCGAACACCTCGTGAACGCGCGCCGACCCGAGGAGGCGCTCGTCGCGTACGAGGCCTGTCGCGACACGTTCGACGCGGCGGTGGCGCTCGAGAGCGGTTACGGCCCCTCGGCCGCCTGGTACTCCGCCTTGGCCGCCGCCGGCGCGGCGCGGATCCACGCCGAGGCCGGTCGACTCGCCGAAGCGGTCGAAGCGCTCGAGGAAGCGTTCGAACGCGACGGCGGAGCGCTCGACGCTGCCGACGGCCTCGGTCACACGCCGCGCGGCATCCTCGCCGCAGTGGCCACCCTCGTCGACGCCGCCGGTGACACGGGCCTCGTCACCCGTGTCGCGGCGCTCGTGGACCGCGACTGAACGCAAACACGACGCCTCCGAAACCCGCGGCGCACGGATCGCCCGCTGCGAGGCACACTGAACGCCCCCGACCCGTCCATCGCAGCACCATGAGGATTCCGTCCCGCGCCGCGCCGTTCCTTCTCACACTCGCCGCACTCCCGTTGCACGGCGCCTTCTCGTGGTCGACGCCTGCACACGCGGTGGCTCCGGCGGTGGGCCTCGCGGTCCAAGACGTCGGTCAAGACGCCGCGTACACGGCGGCGAAGGCGCGCTACGAGACGTGCATGCGACGACTGCCGCTCGAGATGCACGCGCGCGGTTGGCAGGCGCTGGCGGCGACGCGCGACATCCGCGGCATGGAGATCCTCGCGCAGACGTACACGAAGCCGAGCGACCCGCGTGAGCAGGTGCGCAATCTGGTCGTCGGCATCGCGGCGCCGCACTTCAACGCGGAGGAGTTCGTCGATCGTTGGATCCAGTGGCGCACGGAGAACGCGACGGCGCGCGACTCGTACCTGTGGTACCGCGCGCTCCTGATCGAGTGCCGCAACCGCGGACCCGAAGGCCTCGTCGCGATCGCGACGGACGACGCTCTCGACGTCTACCTGCGCGCCGCCGCCGTGCGCGCACTCGCCGACACACGCGCGCCGGTCGTGACGGACCTCGTGTCCGGGCTGTGCCTCGCCATGCCGGCCAAGGAGGAGCACCGCGCGACACTCGCGAGCGCGATCGGCGCTGCGCTCCTGTCGCAGAAATCGGCGCTCGCCGACGACGCGTACCAGAAGGCGGCCGAGTCGTACGCGCTGTTGCTCGATGCGGAGCACAAGCTCTCCGAGTCCGCGAAGATCACCGTCGCGCGCTACCTCGGTCAGTGCCTGGGCGTCGACCAGCTCTATCTCGAGTCGGGTCTGTGGATCCAGAAGATCAAGGCCAAGGGCGCGGTCGCCGATGCACCGAAGTCGAGCGGTGCCGGCGCGACGGTCACGAAGCCGAGCTTCTTCGGCCTCGAGACGGACGGCACGAACATCGTGTACGTCATCGACATGTCGGACTCGATGTGCAAACTCATCGACCACAACCTGAAGCCGAAGGGGCCGACGACCGGCGGCGCGAGCTCGAAGAAGAAGCGCAAGAAGGGCGACATCCCGACGGTCGACGACATTCCGTGGGATCGCGTGAACAACCGTTTCGACCTGGCGCGCGAGCACCTCAAGATCTCGCTGCAGCGCCTCGACAAGGACAAGCGCTTCTCGATCGTGTTCTTCGGCGACCGCGCGAACCTGATCGACGCGACGCCGGGGATGATGGAAGCGACGCCGCAGAACGTCTCGCGTGCGATGAAGGAGCTCGACGCGATCATCCCCGGCCCGCCGACGACCGACCGCCCCGACGGCACGCTGCGCGGCATGACCAACATGCACGGCGGACTGCGCCGCGCCTTCCAGGTGCGCGGCCGGGGCCTCGCCGAAGGTGACGAGCACGTCGACGGACGCGCGATGATCGAAGGCGCCGACACGATCTTCCTGCTCTCCGACGGCGATCCGACCTGGGACGACTGGGACAAGGTCGACACGAACTACGGCGAGGACAACGCCGGAGATCCGGAGAGCGGTGTCGCGCACCAACAGCTGCCGAACATGCACTACACGGGTCCGTACGCCCGCCGCGAGAACCTGCTGCCGGACGTCACGCGCATGAACCTCTTCCGCAGCGTCGAGATCCACTGCATCGCGATCGGCGAGGTCGACGTGTCGATCCTGCAGGAGATCTCGCGCATCGGGCTCAACGGCAAGACACACGTCGTCAAGTGAACGCGTAACGCCGTGAGCCGCCGATCGCAACGCGGCGGCCGCGGCTCGCGCCGCGCGGCGCGAAGAGGCGCGGCGAAAACGTGACACGCGCGGCGAGGCGCACCAATCTGGGCCGTTCGCACACGCGAGCGGCCCGTCTTCGTTCGAGGGACGTGTGTGCGTGTGTCGTGCGCCTCCTCCACGCCATGTCCACGCTGTCCATCGCCACTCTCGTGTTCTGTGCGGCGCTCGTGCCGCAGCGGCCGGCACCCGAACCGAGCGCGCCGCCGCGCAGCCAAGAGGAGCCCGCCGCGCCTGCGACGAAACGCGGCCTCATCACTCGCGCAGAAGGCGCGTTCGAGGGCTACACGCTCTACGCGCCGCTGCAGTCGACGACGACGTACCTCGTCGACATGGACGGACGGGTCGTGCACCGCTGGGAGTCGACGCTGACGCCGGGCAACTCGGTCTACCTGCTCGACGACGGGCGCCTGTTGCGCTGCGGGCGCGAGAGCAACGACCTGATGGGCGGCGGGGGGCAGGGCGGCCGCATCCAGGAGTTCTCGTGGGAAGGCGAGCTCTTGTGGGACCACGCGGTGAACTCGCCGCAGTTGTTCGCGCACCACGACATCGAGCCGCTGCCGAACGGGAACGTGCTCGTGATCGCGTGGGAGTACATGACACGCGAACAGGCCGTCGCACTCGGCCGCGATCCGGCGGCGGTGGGGGACGCGGGCTTCTGGCCCGACGTCGTGCTCGAACTCGAGCCCGTGCGACCCGGCGGCGCCAACATCGTCTGGCAGTGGCGCAGTGCCGAACACCTCGTGCAGGACTTCGATCCCACGTTGCCGAACTTCGGTGACGTGCCCGCTGCGCCGCAGCGCATCGACGTGAACGCCGACCATCGCCGCGACGTGCCGAAGACGGCCGAAGAACGTGAGCGCGACGCACAGTTGCTCGAGCAGATGAAAGCGCTCGGCTACGTCGACACGACGCTCGCCGGCAACGCCGCGGGCGACGCGCCGCGCGAGGGCGGCGACTGGTTGCACACGAACTCGATCGACCACCACGCCGAACTCGACCTCGTGTTGCTGTCGGTGCGGACGATGAACGAGCTGTGGGTCATCGACCACTCGACGACCACGGAAGAGGCGCGCGGTAGGGCGGGCGGACGCTTCGGGCGCGGCGGCGATCTGTTGTGGCGGCACGGCAATCCCAAGAACTACGGCCACGGGCGCCCGAGCGACCAGACGTTGTTCGGTCAGCACGACGCGCAGTGGATCGAAGGCGAGCCGCTGCCCGGGACCGACGGTGGACGCGACCTGCGTGTGCTCGTGTTCGACAACGGCGCGGGCCGGCCGGACGGTTCGTATGCAACGGTCGAGGAACTCGTGCTGCCGTTCGAGCGCGAGGCCGGCTTCGTGCGCGAGCCTGGCGCGCCGTTCGAGCCGCTCGCACCCGCGTGGATCTACGGCGAACTGGCCGCGCAGCGTTTCCAGTCGGACTTCATCAGCGGCGCACAGCGGCTGCCGGGCGGAACGACGTTGATCTGCGCGGGAACGACGGGGCGGCTCTTCGAAGTCGATCGCGCCGGCAACGTGCTGTGGGACTACGTCAATCCGCACCTCGGTGATGCGCGCGGCGGCCCCGGTCGCGGCCCGGGCGGACGGGGACCGCGCGGCGCGCGACCCGGCGGCGGTGGACCTTTGCCGGGAGCGCAGCCGCCCGGTGTGCCGCCGGGTGGCGAGCCTGCTCCGGCTGATGGGCCCGGCGCGCGCCCGCGCGGTGAACGCGGTGGGCCGGGCGGCAGAGGAGGCCCAGGCGGACCTGGCGGCATGGACGCGGGCGGGTTGTTCCGCGGCACGCGCTACGCCAAGGACCATCCGGCGTTCGCCGGGCGCGAACTCGTGCCGTTGCCCGAGCCGCCGCCGCCGACCGTGCCTCCGATCGGGCCGCCGAGCGGTGACGGGCCGCCGGCCGGCAACGGCTGAGCGCCGCTCAGGCAGCGCTCGCCGCCGCGACGCGTGTGAGTCCCGCGCGGCTGTTCGTGTGGTTCGGAGCGAAGCTCAAAGCACGTTCGTACCAGGCGCGCGCGTCGCCGAGTCGGCCGAGCACCTCGGCCATCACGGCCAGGTTGTGCGCGGGCGCGAGCGTCGCGGTGGCGGGGTCGTGCTCACCGCCCGACGGTTGGTGCCCCGCGAGTTCGAGGCAGCGCAGATAGCCGCGGCGCGCGCGTTCGACGTGTCCGAGGTCCATCGCGAGCAACGCGGCGACGAACTGCGTGTCGCTGCGCTCCTCGAAGGTCGCGGCGAGCGGCTCGACGAGGCGCAGCGCCTCGGTCGGTCGGCCGAGTGCGCGCAGCACGTACGCGAGCGTCTCGACGAGGTGTGCGGCGTACGGCGCGCCGGGCTCGACGAGCAACGTCGCGCGCTCGAGGTGCGTGTGCGCGTCGCGCGCGCGGCCGGCCGCGAAGAGCGTGCGACCGAGTTGGTAGGCGACGTACGGATCGTTCGGTCGCTCGCTCGCGTCGAGTGCGAGCAGCGCCGCGTTGCGCGCGGCCTTGTCGCGCTCGCGCACGACGTCGGGTGCGTAGCCGAGGTGGCGCACGTGCACGTCGAGCGCGACGCGCAGCGGTTGTTCGCCGCCCTGCAGCACCTGTTCGTGCACCCGCCCGTGGAAACGGTGGCGCCCGTCGAGCGGCACGAGGCGCGTCACGAGCACACGCGTTTCCATCGGCTCGTTCGTGATCACGACGCGCCCGCAGGCGCCGCCGTGTCGGTGCGCGAGATCGGCGACGGCTGTGCGCAGGTCGCCGCCCGCGAGGCGCTCATCGGCGTCGAGAACGAGCGCGAAGTCGCCGCGAGCAGCCGCGAGGCTCGTGTTGCGCGCCGCCGCGAAGTCGTCGCGCCAGGCCTCGTGCAGCAGACGTGCGCCGTACGCGCGCGCGATGTCGGGCGTGGCGTCCTTCGAACCGGTGTCGACGACCACGATCTCGTCGACGGCGCCCTGCACGGAGGCGAGGCAGCCCTCGAGGAAACGCTCTTCGTCGCGCGCGATCAGACACAGGGACAGTCGCATCGCGAGGAAGATCGGCGTTCGCGCGCCGCGGCCCCGACACGGCGGCTCCGCGGAGGCTTCGCCGTGGGAGCAGCGCACGCGAGTCGGAAGTTCTTTCCAGGTGCCGAGCGCACCGTTCGCAGACTGCGCCGGAGCGCTCGCAGGCGAGGCCTTTTCCGCAAGCGGCGAGCGTGTGTGCACAACCGCACGGACGTCGGCGCTTTGCGTTGCTCGACGGCGCGGGTGTTCGGAGGCGCCCGACCTGGTCGCGGCAGCAGAGCGAGTTTTGCGTTGAACACCGCCGCCCGCCCCTCGGGCGTGTCACTGCACCTCGAATCGAAACCCCCGCGCCATGAAACTGCTCACCGTCGCCGTCCTCGCGTCCGCCGCACTCGTCGCCACACCTGCACACGCCAGCTCGAACTGGTGGGGTGGTTTCGGCGGCTGGGGTGGCTGGGGCGGTTGGGGCGGCAACAACTCGAACGACCACGACGACGACAACGGCTGGGGCGGTTGGAACGGTTGGGGCGACGACAACGACGACGACGACAACGACGACCTCGACGAGGAGTACTGCGACGAGGGTTGGGGCGACGACGACTGCGACGACCACGACGGCTGGTCGGGCGACTGCGACGAGACGCCCCAGCCGACGGGCGTGCCGGAGATCGACGCGAACCTGCTCGGCACCGGCGTGCTGCTGCTGGTGGGTGGAGCGCTGGTGCTCGCCTCGCGCGTGCGCTGACCGGTCGGCAAGAGTCGAAACGAAGCGGCGGGGTGGGGCGCCGCGCGCCCCACCCCCCCGGCGGTGCCCCCCCCCGGG
>JBIKNC010000322.1:0-3725 GCA_044358925.1 Planctomycetota bacterium
GTGCGCCTCGATCGGGAAGTACAACTCGCTCGACGGGTTGTCGTGCATCACGATCGGCAGCACGGCGCCTTCGCCGGGCGCGCGCAGCGTGTGCAGACGCGCGACGATGTTGTCGGTCCAGCGCCGGCGCGTGCGCCCACCGAAGAGCTGGCCCCATTCGCGGTTCTTCTTCCAGGCGGTTTCTTTGCGGTTCTGCATGAGTGAGCGAGCGCGCCGGCGTGGAGGAGTCAGTTCGGTCGCCAGTGGCCCGACGGCCAACAAACGTTGTGCACGGGTGCGAACAGCGCGGCGAGGTCGCGCTCGAGCGCACCATCGCGCGGCGCACGCGACGCCGCGACGGCGGCGTCGACCTCGGCGGCGGTCTTGCAGCCGACCAGTGTGCAGGCGATGCCGGGCAGAGCGAGCGCGTGTTGGAGTGCGACCTGTGCGATCTCGTGACCGCGTACGCGGCACAACTCGGCGGCGGCGCGGCCGGCGGCGAGCACTTCGGGCGGCGCGGGGTGCCACGCGGGCGGGCCGCCACTCGTGAGGATGCCCATGTGCAACGTCGACGCGTTGATGACGGCGATGCCGCGGCGCGCGGCGGCGGCGACGAGGGGCGCGGCGTCGTCGCTCAACAGGTCGTGGTGGCAGTAGGTCAGCACCGCGTCGATGGGGGTGCGCTCGACGAAGTGCTGCAGCACCGGAATGGGGTAACCGGAGACGCCGATGAAGCGCGTCGTGCCGCGCTCGCGCTCGCGCAGCAGCGCGGGAATCGTCTCGTTCTCGATGCGCGCGAGGTCATCGAACTCGACGTCGTGCGCGAGCAACAGATCGAGGCGATCGGTTCGCAGGCGCGCGAGCGACTCCTGCACGCTGCTCGCGACGCGCGCGGCGCTGAAGTCGAAACTCGCGACGTCGTAACGACCGCACTTCGTGACGAGGAAGACCTCGTCGCGGCGGCCGAGGAGGGCGCGGCCGAGACGCTCCTCGGAACGTGTGAGGCCGTAGTAGGGCGACGTGTCGAAGAGCGTGATGCCGACGTCGAGCGCGCGGTGCACGGCGCGCATGGCGGTGGCGTCGTCGAGGTCGCCATAAGCGCCGCCGATCGGGCCGGCGCCGAAGCCTATGCCGGAGACGGACGCGTGTGTGGTGCCGAAGGCGAGGCGTTGCATGGGGGCGATGCTACGGAGCGCTCGACGACGAATTCGAGACCGTCGATGTCGATGCCGACTCAGTCGCCGCCATGGTCGCGGTCGAAGTCGCGCTCCCAGAGTTCGAAGATGCTGTTGCCGCGCTCGGACGGGCCCGGCCCCTGGTATCGCTCACCCGTCACGCGGTGGTACAGCTCGAGGTAACCGTGCTCGCCCACGTGCTTCGTCGGCAACACGCTGCGACCCTCGATGCGCGCGCGAAGGACCGCGGCACTGCCGAACCGGCGCAGTGCTGCGAATGCCGCGGGGCGCTCGTCGGCGTTCACTTCGAAGTAGCGCTGCGTCAGGACGTCGGTGACGAGCGAAGGTGTGTACGTGAGGAGCACGGCCGCGAAGCCCGCGAGCGCTCCGCGCAGCAACGTCTTCGACGCCATCGCACCGCGCAGTCGCGCCTCGTCGAACGCTGCAATGAGGCCGACGAAACCAATGAACGGCGAGAGCGGCAGCAGTCCGATGCCGTAGGCGAAGATGCCAATCAGTGCCAAGGGCGCGACGAGCCCGGACGGGATGCAATACGCCGCGCAGACGCCGAGCGCGAATCCGTGGAAGCGCGTGTGCCACGCGCTGTACTGCGCGCGCGGCCGCACCGACATGAGCGCGGCGATCGGCACACATGTGACGAGCATCACGTTGAACCACGTCGGCAGCGGATCGAACAGCATGACGGCGCACATGCGCGACGCCAGTTCGACCACAAGAGCGATGACAGGCAACGCAATCGCGCCCATCAGCGCGAGGCCGCGCAAGCAGCCGAACGGGGCATGCGTCGGACGCCTGTCCGGGTTCGGGAGGGCGTCGCTCTGCGGCGACGGGAGGGGCGGCGAGCCGGACGGCGTGTCCATTCTGCGAGGCTACTTGGAGCCGGTCGCGTCGGGTTGGGGCCTACGCCGACGTCGGGCTTCGAACTGGATCGCGTGTGCGGACGCGGCTCGTGCGCGAGCCGTACGATCCGCGGCCACCGTGACGAACGCTCCCACCGACCGCGCGCCCATCCCGTTCGACAACTCGTTCGTGCGCGAGATGCCGGGCTTCTTCCAGAAGGCGCAGGCGGGGCCGGTGAAGAGTCCGCGGCTCGTGGCTTTCGATCGCGAACTGGCGGCGGAGCTGCGGCTCGACGTCGACGCGCTCGACTCGCCGCTCGGTGCGCGGTACTTCACGGGCGCGGAGGTTCCGCCGGGCGCGGAGCCGATCGCATTCGCGTACGCGGGGCACCAGTTCGGGCACTTCGTGCCGCAGCTCGGCGACGGGCGCGCGCTGCTGCTCGGCGAAGTCGTCGACGTGCACGGCGTGCGGCGCGACATCCAGCTCAAGGGCTCGGGGCGCACGTACTTCTCGCGCGGCGGGGACGGGCTCGCGGCGCTCGGGCCGGTGCTGCGCGAGTACTTGGTGTCGGGCGCGATGCATCGGCTCGGCGTGCCGACGACGCGCATGCTCGCGGCCGCGACGACCGGTGGGATCGTCGAGCGCGAAGAGCCGCTGCCCGGCGCCGTCGTGACGCGCGTCGCTGCAAGTCACGTGCGCGTCGGCACGTTCCAGTACTTCGCGGCGCGGCGCGACGTCGCCAAGGTGAAGCAGCTCGCCGATCACGTGATCGCGCGCCACTACCCGGAGCTGCGCGGTCGCGACGACGTCTACTTCGCGCTGTTCGAGGCGGTGCGCGACCGACAAGCGGCGCTGATCGCGCGCTGGATGCTGGTCGGCTTCGTCCACGGCGTGATGAACACCGACAACATGGCGGTGAGCGGCGAGACGATCGACTTCGGGCCGTGTGCGTTCATGGAGCGCTACGACCCGGGCACGGTGTTCAGCTCGATCGACGCGCACGGGCGCTATGCGTACGGCAATCAGCCGGCGCTCGCGGCATGGAACCTGGCGCGGCTCGCGGAGTGTCTGCTGCCGCTGTTCGACGGTGGGGCGGACGCGGCGCTGGAACGCGCCAAACAAGCGGTCGCGGACTTCGAGCCGTTGCACGAACGCATCTGGTTGGCGGGCATGCGCGCCAAACTCGGGCTGAGGTCGGCGCGTGAGGACGACGTGCGGCTCGCGCAGGATCTGCTCGCGGCGATGCAGGCCGCCGAGGTCGACTACACGAACGCGCTCCGGCGCTTGGCGGACGCGGCGGACGGCAACGACGCGCGTTTCACGGAGCTGTTCGGCGCGCACTCGCCGATCGACGCGTGGCTCGTGCGTTGGCGCGAGCGCTGTGCGTTCGAACAGGTAGCGTCGGCGGCGCGCGCGGCCGCCATGCGCCGTGTGTCGCCAGCCTTCGTGCCGCGCAACCATCGGGTGGAGGAGGCGCTGGAGGCTGCGGTGAAGCGCGACGACTTCGCGCCCTTCTGGAAGCTGCACGCCGTGCTGAGTCGTCCGTTCGACGAGCAACCCGAGAACGCCGAATACATGGAGCCCGCGCCGATCGACGCGGAGCCCTATCGGACGTTCTGCGGCACCTGATCCGGGTCTGGCTGGCGCGTACGGTGCCAGGCACCCTGTCGCCAGATTCCGCACTTCGAGGCGGCCGTCGCCGATCTCCCG
>JBIKNC010000323.1:0-3685 GCA_044358925.1 Planctomycetota bacterium
GGCGCTGCTGTGTCGGGACGTCCTTCTGTTCGGCGAGTTCCTCGAGGGTCTCGAGGGCCGCGTCGCGCACGGCCAGCTCCAGCTTGCGATCGGCGAGCAGGTCGCGCACCCGCGCGATGGCGGCCGAGAGGTCCTTCGACATGCGCAGTTGGCGCTTCATCGAGGCCGACGGATCGACGACCGTGTCGAGCAGACGGATCTGCGTCTGAGCGCCGCTGCCGGTGACTTCGTGGCCGCTGCTCTGTTCGGCGATCTTGCGCGCCTTGCGCCACCAGCTCGTGAAGGCGGTGCCTTCGAGGTTGAGCTGCGCCATGGCCGTCTTGAGCACCGCCTGCGTCGTGCGACCGTTGTAGCGGCGCAGAACACGCGACAGAACTTCGAGCGGCTCCTCGCGGATCATGCGCGCGAGTTCGTCGGGGTTCTTGACCACGAGCGCGCGCAGGTCGTCGGCGTCGAGCACGTCGCACGTGTCGATGACCGACTTGATCGGGAACCAGTCGCGGCGACCGCTCGCGAACTTGATGCGCACTTCGAGCTTCGTGCGTTCGAGTTCGGTGACTTCGCCGGGGCCCCAACCGGAGCGGTGGAACACGGCCGAGCCTTCACCGAGGCTCATGAGCTGGTGGAAGCCGCGCCAGGCCTTGCGCACGTCCTCGGCGCTCTCCTTGAAGCCCGAGAGCGCGACGTAGGCGACGTACCAGCTCTCGCTCTCCCAGGCGGCCTTCGAACAGCGGAACAGGCGCAGCGACAACTCACCCGGGGGACCGCCGGCGAGCAGCGTGTGTCCGAGGACCAGGGCGGAGTCGGCGTGGCGCTCGGCGGTCTCGAGCAGATCGGCGTGCTCGCGGACGAAGGGCAGGATGCGCGAGACCTGCTTCGTCTCCCGAGCCAGATCGATGGCGGCGAGCACCTCGTCGATCGGTGCTGCGCTGCCCATCAGGTGGGCCCAGTGTTTTTCGAGGGCGGTCCAGTCTTCGGCGCGGACGAGGCTGGCCAGGCTCATGGGGCTTTCGATTGTGATCACGGAGCGGGGAACCGAGTCAGTGTGGCTTGTCGTGCTCGCGCGAACAATCGCGAGAGCCATCATTCCACGCGCAGGAGTGCACCTTTCAGATAGTTCGAGCGCGAGAAGTCCGGGTCCTGCGGATGGTCGGCAGCCGCGCCCGTCGTCTCCAGCAACTGCACGTGCCGGTCCGCGCGCCGTGCGGCGGCGAAGACGAGACCGAGGAACGTCGGCAGGTCGAGGGCGCCCGAACACGAGAAGGTCGCCACCAGTCCGTCGCGACCCGCAGCCGCGATTCCGAGTGCGTTGAAGTCCAGGTAGCGCCGCGACGCCGCTTCGACCTCCTGTTTCCCGACGGCCCACTTCGGAGGGTCGAGTACGACCATTCCGAAGCCGCCGCCGCACTCGCGCAGCCAGTTGAAGGCGTCGGCGTGCACGAACTGGATCTCCTGGGTCATGCCGTTGAGCGCGGCGGAGCGCTCCGCGTCGGGCAGTACGGCCTCGTCGAGGTCGACCGCGGTCACGCCGCGTGCGCCGCCCTTCACGGCGTTGAACGCGAAGCCGCCGCTGTTGCAGCACAGGTCGGCCACGCGGCGACCGGCGGCCAGGCGCCGCACGCGCAGACGGCTGTCGCGCTGGTCGCAGAAGAAGCCCGTCTTGTGCCCCTCACCGGGCCGCACCGAGTAGCGGATGCCGTGTTCCTGGACCACGACCTCGGCCGGCAGGTGGCCGTGGAACTCGGGCTCCGGTGCGCGGTCGAGGCCCTCGCGCCGAGCCGCGCGCTCCGAGAAGCCGTGGACGACCGTCGCTCCGCCGTACAGGCCGGCCAGCACGGCCGTCAGGTGTTCGCGCCAGAGCCACATGCCCAAAGCGTGGTGCTCACACACGATCACGTCGCCCAGTCGGTCGACGATCAGGCCCGACAGTCCGTCGGCTTCCGCGTGCACGATCCGGTAGGCGTCCGTGTCGCGTTCGAGTCCGAGGACACGTCGGCGCAGGCGATCGGCGGCGGCGATGCGGCGCTCGATGAAGTTGCGCGGCTGGTCGATGTCGCTCTTCTTGCCGCGCGAGAGCAGCCGCAGCCGGATGTCCGAGACGGGATTCCAGTGCGCGTGCCCGACGAAGCGCCCCTGGGGATCGACGACCTCGACGAGGGCGCCGGGAGCGACGCGGCCCTGCGGATCTCCGACCTGGCGTGCGTAGATCCAGGGCCCGCGCGGAAGTCGATCGGAGAGCAGCGGCACCTGCGGGAGCGAGACGGTCATCGCTGCGCATGCTACTTCGACGACCTGTCGTCCTCCGTACCATGTTCGCGCCATGAAGTCGTTCGACCTCCTCGCACGCGCCGTCCGTTCCACCGCAGTCGCGGCCGTCGTGTGCGCCGCGCTGCCGGCGCTCTGCGCTCAGGAGGCGCCGCCGCCGCTCGATGCGCCTGTCGCGCGCACACCCGCCGGCGAGGTGCCCGCGAGCCCGGAATCGGCTGCAGGCGAGACCGCCGTCCAGGAACCGGCCGCGGCCGCCGCGCCGACCGTGCAGCGCCCGACGTTCGCGCTCGTCGGCGGAACGGTGTTCACGTTCGTCGAAGGTGAGGAGCCGTTCGTCGCGACCGTGCTCGTCGTGGACGGTCGCATCGACGCGATCGGCACGGACCTCGTCCTGCCGCTCGGCTGCGAGCGCATCGACTGCACCGGCCTGTTCGTCGTGCCCGGCCTCGTCGACGGGATGATGAGCTACGACCCGGAGCACGACGCGCTCTACACCGCTCACGGCGTCACGACCGTGCGCGACATGGGCGGCGATCCTGACGTGCTCGCCGAACTCAAGGGCGAGGTCTTCCGCGAACGTGTGCCCGGTCCGTTCCTGATCAGCGCCGGCGGTGTGGTCGACGGCGCACCGCCGATCGCAGCGTCCGCGATCGTCGTTCGAACACCCGAAGAGGTCGAGCGTTTCCTGACGCTGCTCAAGCGCGTCGACGCGAACTTCATCAGCCTGATGCCGAGCGCGCCGCGCGAGCTGCTCGACGCGATCTACGCACAAAGCGCCGCGCTGGCGCTCGACGTGTGGGGCATGGTGCCGCGCGGTGTGGCACTGGCGGACGCGGCTGCGCGCGGACACGACGGCTTCCTGGGGCTCGATGCGTTCCTGCCGCTCGACACGGCGACCGAGGATCCGCTGGATCGACTCGACTGGGGGCGCGTCAGCAACCTCGCGTTCAAGACGTGGGCGAAGAACTTCGCCGAGAGCGGCGCGGGGCTCGTGCCGGTGCTCGCCGAGGGCGGGCGGCTCTTGACCACGCGCAGCGCCGACGCGCCCGAGCTCGACCTGCTCAACTTCTTCTACACGGCGCAGTGGCTCACGGAGTGGCAGCGCCGGCGCTCGGTGCTGGAGGATCCGCAGAACGGACCGGCATTCGTCGAACGGACGAACACGGCCAACGCGCGCCGCGCCGAGCTCTTCGCCGCACTCACGACGGCGGGGGCGACGCTCGTTCCCGGTTCGAGCGCACCGCTCAACTGGACGTTGCCGGGGGCCTCGCTGCACGACGAACTCGACGCCTGGGTGAAGGCCGGCGCCGCGCCGCTCGAAGTCTTGCGCGCCGCCACGTCGCGCGCCGCCGACGTGTTCGGACTCACGGGCCGCGGCCGACTGCTCGCGGGCGCGGTCGCCGATCTGCTCGTCGTC
>JBIKNC010000118.1:0-13332 GCA_044358925.1 Planctomycetota bacterium
TCGACGTCGGGGTTCACGCCGACGAGGTTGCACAGGCTCAGAGCGTCGAACGAGAGCGACGCGGCTGCGTTGCCCGGTGCGTAGAAGTCGATGTCCCAGTTCTGGTCGCCGCATTCGATCAGTCCGGCCGGCTTGTAGAAGCCGCCGCCGATCGGCACCCAGCCGTCCTGAACGATCGCCGCGATCGTCGCCGCGTTGGACGGACGCAGCGCGATCTCGTAGCAGTCGGTCGCACCGACTTCGTCGACACCGATGTCGGAGAAAGGCGTGCCGTCCTGCGTGAACGCTCCGCCGAACGTCAGCACGATGCAGCCGCCGGCGTCGAGACGTGCGTGATCGTTGGGCGTGTCGCCGAGCGCGTTGGCGGCGTCGGCCACCGCGCCGGTCGTCGCGACGACGGCCTCGGCCCAGTGTTTCTTGCAGTCGCCCAGACCGATGGTCTGAGTCGGAGTCGTGTCGGCTGCGGCCGTCAGCGCGAAGGCAACGGTGAGTGCGAACGAGGTCAGGAGGCTCTGGCGCATGGATTCGTTGGGTGTCGGGACGCCGAATCGGGCGCGACGAGGGTCTTGTGGACCGACGCCATCCGAGTCGGATGGTCGTCGTTGGAAAGATCCCGTCAACTCTAGCGCGCCACAGCGGTCTAGGAAGTCGCAAAAGCACGAGGCGCGTGCGCGCTCTCGCGAAGGAGAGCGCACACGCGCCTTCACACGCCGGTGGAAGAAACTTCACGAGCGCGCCGCTGTGTCCGCGCCCGCGCTTCGACTGCCGATCAGCGAGCGGCGCGCGTCTCGATCAACTCGATCAGTTCGGCGATCTCCGCCGCGTCCGCACCGTTCTCGCGCGCCGCTTGCAGGCGCAGGAGCAGCTTCTCGAGCGTGTTCTCGGCCGAGATGCGTGCGAGTAGTTCGTGGCTCTGCGCCTCGGGGTCGAGATTTCGGAACGTCGCGTCGAACTCCGGCACCGCGCGCCACTCCTTGCCGCTGCGTTCGGCCAGAGCCTGGATCGCGCGTTGGAGCTCGACGTCCTCCTGGAAGTCACCCAGCGGGAAGGCCGCACCGCGTTCGTCCTGGACGCGGCGACGGATCTCGTCGCGCAGCATGTCGCGCAGGTCGTCGCGCGAGAGCGTCGACGGCGTGGCGGCGAAGACCTCGTCGAAGTCCGGCCACGCCGACGCGTCGCCGAGGTCGGTGCGCGCGAGTCGAGCGAACAGTTCGCGGTGCTCCGCCCAGCGCGCGTCGGCGTAGTTGCGGGGCACGCGCAGTTCGTCGCGCACGCGCCGAATCTCCATCCAACGCCAGCCCTCGATCGTCTCGCCTTCGACCGTGACGTCGGGCTCGACGCCGCCCTCCGAGAGCAACGTGCCGTCCGGTTCGATCTCGCGGTGGATCGAACGACCCGAGGGCAGCAGATAGCGGGCGATCGTCAGTTTCACGCGCGGTGCGAAGTCGAACTGACCGTCGCTGTCGTGGTCGATCGTGATCTTCTCCCAGGTGTCGAACACGCCGTTGCGGTTCTCGTCCTCGAAGCGGTCCTCGGGGCTGTTCTCGAGCGGCAGCATGTTCTGCACCGAGCCCTTCCCGAACGAACGCTGCCCGACGATGACGGCGCGGCCGTGGTCCTGCAGCGCACCCGCCACGATCTCGGAGGCCGACGCGGTGAAGCGACTCGTGAGCACGGCCAACGGCACGTCGGCCGGGATGGTCGCATCGCGCCGCGTCGAGAGCGTCTGGCGCGAACCGACGCGGTACTCGGTGTGCACGATCGGCAGGCCCTTGCCGAGGAAGACGTTGGCGACCTCGACGGCTTCGCTCAACAGACCGCCGGAGTTGCGGCGCAGGTCGATGACGAGCGACGTCGCGCCTTGTGCGAGCAGCTCGCGCGCGGCAGCGTCCAGTTCGGCGCCCACGCCGCGACTGAACGTCGTGATCTCGATCTGGCCGACTCCGCCGGGCAGCAGTTCCCACTGCACCGCCGGCACGTGGATGAACTGCCGTTCGATCACCTGTTTCATGTCCGCGGTCGGACGTTCGATCAGGTCGACGTCCATGCCGCGGCGCCAGATGTAGAGCTCGACGTTCGTGCCCGGCTGGCCCTTCAGGCGCTTGATGATGTCGTCGGACGTCTGACCGAGCGTCGGCCAGTCGCCGATGCGCACGATCTTGTCGTCGGACTGCAGACCGGCGCGGTAGGCGGGGCCGGAGTAGATCGGGCGCGTGATCGTGAAGATGTTGTCGTTCGGGTCGATCTGCACATAGGCGCCGATGCCGCCGTACTCGGCCTCGAGTTCGCCCATGAACTTCGCGTACGTGTCGGGCGACATGTAGCTCGAGTGCTCGTCGAGCAGCCGCAACATGCCGTTCATCGCGGCATCGACGAGCAGCTCGCGCGAGAAGCGCTCACCGTCGAGGTGGCGCTTCGCGATCATGTCGAGCACGTCCTGGATGCGCGCGAGGTCCTCGGGCAGCACCTGTTCGGACAGACGCTTCTGCGCTTCGGCCAGGCTGCTCTCACCGACGCGGCGCACGTCTTCGAGGCGCAGGTAGGCATCGGCGAGGCGCGCGCTCACACCGGGCAGTTTCGAGAGCGCGGTGAGTTCGATCTGCAGGCGCCCCGTCACGACCTCGCCGGTCGACGCGAGCGCCAGCGCGGCGAGTCCGCGCACTTCCGGCTGCGTCGATTCGATGAAGGCCAGCAGCACTTCACGCGCGCTGCGCTTCTCGGTGCCGCCGCCGAGGTAGTGCGCCGACTGCGCCGCGGAGATGCGTGCGCGCGGCGCGAGGTCGGCCGACTGCGCGGCCGCGAGGAGTTGGCCCGCGAGCACGAGGCGCTCGGGCCGCGCGTAGGCCGCGCCGAACGCGCGTTTGCTGAGCAGGTCGGCGGCGGAGGCACCCACACGCTCGTTCCGATCGCGCACGAGGACGAGCAGGCGCTCGGCCAGCTTCGGCAGCGCCGCGCCTTCGCCCTGCGCGCGCGCCGCGATGGCCAGCAACTCGGCCGAGGGTTCGAGCGCCCCGGCGAGCCGGCGGTCCAGCTCCGCGTCGACCCGCGAGCCGCCGAAAGCGTCCGCCGCCGCCCGCAACGACAGGGCGCGTTCCCACAGGAGGGCCGGGTCCTCGCTCAGCGCGCCGTCGAGTTGGCGCGCGACGAAGTCGGTCAGTTCGTCGGCCTGGTGGATGGCGGTCGGCGCGAGAAGCGCGACCGGCGCCGCTCCGAGGGTCAGGCCGGCGAACAGGGCCGCGGCCGCGCCGCTGCCGATCAGGAGGTGGAGCGGGCGGTACACGGCGAAAGGCTGGTGCATGTGGCGCTTCTGTTCTCGTTCGGAGGGGGCCCCGGAGTGCGGCTCGCGCCGCAGGGCTCAGTATCGGACCGCCGCGGGCGCGGCGACAGGCCCCGAGTCTCGATCACTACGAAGGTACGAACCGGCCGTGGGGTTCCCGATGGTCCGCGCGCGCTACCGTCCCTGCACGATGGGCGAACCGGAACGATTGAGCCACGTCCAGGACGGCGCCGACGGGCGACCGCGCGCGCGCATGGTCGACGTCGGCGACAAGGAGCCGAGCGAACGGCGCGCGCTGGCGCGTGCGCGCGTGCGCTTCCCGGCCGGGTTGCTCGGCGGCGTGCTCGCGGGTCGCGGGCCCAAGGGGCCGATTGAAGAGGTCGCTCGGGTGGCGGGGGTGCTGGCCGCGAAACGCACGGCGGAGCTGATCCCGCTCTGCCATCCGATCGCCCTCGACCACGTCGACCTCGAGTTCGAGCAGGTGGGGGACGACCTGCTGGAGGTGCGCTGCCTGGCGCGCTGCCGACGGGCGACGGGGGTGGAGATGGAGGCGCTCACGGGCGCGGCGGTCGCGGCGCTGACGGTCTACGACATGACGAAGGCACTCGATCCCGCGATCGCGATCGAGCGCGTCGAACTCGTCGAGAAGATCGGCGGCAAACGCGGCCTCTGGCGGCGGTCGGACACGGCGTCCTGACGCCCGTGACCCGAAACGGGCGCGGCGCCTCCCTTTGCAGCGCGATCGCGGGGGCCGCCTCGCTATCCTCCGGCCGCGCGAGGCGCCCGCAGCGGCTCTCGCGCTGCTCCGACAGGCACGCGCCCCCACATCGATGGAGATCAAGCTCATCCACGCCCTCGTCCGCATCATGAAGCGGGCCGACCTCAGCGAACTCGAGGTCGACGACACGAACGCCGGACTGCGCGTGCACCTGAAGCGCGGCAACGGCGGCGGCGGGCACTCACCGCTGTTCAACGTCATGTCGGCGCCCGCGGCGGCGCCCCTGGCCGCGGCGGCCCCGGTCGCCGGCGGCGGTGGTGGCGCAGCGAGCGCTGCCCCGGCCCTGCCCCCGGGCACGGTGGCCTTCACGAGCCCGATGGTCGGCACGTTCTACCGTTCGTCGTCGCCCGACGCCGCGCCGTTCGTCGACGTCGGCACGACCTTCGACGAGGACAAGGTCCTGTGCATCGTCGAGGCCATGAAGGTGATGAACGAGATCAAGTCCGAGATGCGCGGCAAGATCGTCGAAGTCCTCGTCGAGAACGCCGAACCGGTCGAATTCGGTCAGCCGCTGTTCCTGATCCAGAAGAGCTGATTCCAAGTCGCCGAACATGTTCCAACGCGTCCTGGTGGCCAATCGCGGCGAGATCGCACAGCGCATCATCCGCGCCTGCCGCGAACTCGGGGTCGAAACGGTGGCGGTGTACTCGGAGGCCGACCGGGACGCGATCTATCTGAATCAGGCGGACGAGACGATCTGCATCGGGCCCGGACCGGGAACGCTGTCGTACCTCAACATCCCCTCGATCATCTCCGCGGCCGAGATCGCCGACGTCGACGCGATCGTGCCGGGCTACGGCTTCCTGGCCGAGAACGCGCACTTCGCCGAGGTCTGCCGCTCCTGCAACATCACGTTCGTCGGTCCGGATCCGGAGACGATCGCGAGCCTCGGCAACAAGTCGCGCGCGCGTGAGATGGCCAAGAAGGCCAACGTGCCGACGGTGCCGGGGTCGGACGGCGCGCTGCGCAACGAACAGCACGCCTTCGAGGTCGCGCGCCAGATCGGCTACCCGGTCATGATCAAGGCCTCGTCGGGCGGCGGCGGGCGCGGCATGCGCATCGCGCGCAACGACCCGAGCCTGTCGAGCGGCTTCCACCAGGCGCGCGCCGAGGCCGAGAACGCGTTCAAGGACGGCACGCTCTACCTCGAGAAGTTCGTCGAGAACCCGCGCCACATCGAGATCCAGATCCTCGGCGACAAACACGGCAACCTGCTGCACCTCAACGAGCGCGACTGCTCGGTGCAGCGCCGCCACCAGAAGGTGATCGAGGAGTCGCCGTCGCCGTCGGTCGACCCGGATCTGCGGCGCCGCATGGGCGAGGCCGCGCTGAACATCGCGCGCGAAGCCGGCTACCACAACGCAGGCACCGTCGAGTTCCTGCTCGACAAGGACAAGAACTTCTACTTCATCGAGGTCAACGCGCGCATCCAGGTCGAACACACCGTGACGGAGCTCGTCACGGGCATCGACTTGATCCAGTGGCAGCTGCGCATCGCGGCGGGCGAGCCGCTCGACTTCCGCCAAGAGGACGTCGAACAGCGCGGTCACGCGCTCGAGTGCCGCATCAACGCCGAGGACCCGGAGAAGAACTTCCAGCCGTCACCGGGCCTGGTGCGTCGCTTCATCCCGCCCGGCGGTCCGGGTGTGCGCCTCGACAGCCACGTCTACCAGGGCTACACGATCCCGCCGTTCTACGACTCGATGATCGGCAAGCTGCTCACGTACCGACGCACACGCGGCGAAGCGATCCGCACGATGCTGCGAGCGCTCGACGAGTTCGTGATCGAAGGGCCGAAGAGCACGATCGGACTGCACAAGCAGATCCTGCAGCACAGCGAGTTCCTGGCCGGCAAACACGACACGGGCTTCCTCGATCGGTACCAGGCCGGCAGCACGACCACCGTGCGCAGCAAGGAACCCTCGCATTGAGCCGCGCTCAGCGCATCCCTGCGACCGTTTCACTCGCGCTCGCGGCCCTCGCCGCGAGTTGCACGGCACAACGTTGGCCTGCGCCGATGGCGACGGCGCCGACCCTCGAGGCCGGAGTCGAGACGGTCGCGGCGGGTCTCGACGAAGTGCTCGTCACCCGTCTCTCGGACCCGGTGAGGGTGCGTCCGGCCCAGACGCTGGGCGCGCTGCCGCTGTCGTGGACCGACAAGCGCCGCCGTCTGTCGTCGGGTTCGTCCGTGCACGTCGGTGCGGGCGGGCGTGTCGAGGTGAGCTGGCCGGGCGAGTCGCTCCTCGCGCAGGTCTTCGACGGCGGTTCGCTGCGCATCGGTCGCCGCGAACTCGGAGAGCCGGCCTTCTATCTGCACCGGCTGGTGCGCGCGCGCATCGCGTTGCCGCCGGGTGCCTCGGTGCGGCTCGTCGATCACGCCGATCTGTCGGCTGCGGGTGAGTCCGTCGGGCCGCTGTGGATCGAACGCACGTACGACGACGTCGTGCGTGTCTTCAACAACGGCAGTTCGGTGCTCCAGATCGACGTCGGCGGTGCGCGCATCGCCCTCGCGCCGAGTCAGAGTGTCGACCTGCCCGAGGTGGGGGACGCCGCGCTGCAGGCGCGTTCCACGCGCTCGGCGTTGCCGTCCGCGATCGTGCGACCCGACGGGCAGGCGCTGCGTTGGAGCGGACCGCTCGTCCTCGCACCCGAAGGCGGCGGAGTGGCGCTGTCGGGCGGCGCCAGCGCCGTCGACTTCTCGGCCTTCGGCAGCCTGTGGCAGCTCGCGCCCGGTTCCCGGGTGCTCTTGTTCGACGATCCGTCGGGCACGAGCCTGCCGGCGGGTCGCTGAGTCCGCCTGGGCTGAAGAGTCTGCGCACGGGAGCGCACCGTCCCGACCCGGCAAGAGTTGCCGATCGGACGTCGACGCCGGCCCTTCGCTTTCCGACCATGGTGCGGCGTGAAAGAACGAGCCGCCGGCCGTTCACTCGCGCGCACGTCCGCGCCGAAGAGCCCCGCGGCTCCGCGCTTTCCTACCTCGGCCGTCCCCCACGAGTCCCTCGAGCGATGCAAGTTCCCACCGTCGTCATCACCGGAGGCGCCGGCTTCCTCGGCAGTCACCTGTGCGAACGCTTCCTGGCCGACGGCGCGGAAGTGATCTGCATGGACAACCTGGTGACCGGCGACATCCGCAACGTCGAGCACCTGTTCAAGGAGCCGCGCTTCCACTTCCAGCACCAGGACGTGACGGAGTACATCCACGTCCCCGGCAAGCTGGACTTCATCCTGCACTTCGCTTCGCCGGCGAGCCCCATCGACTACTTGGAGCTGCCGATCCAGACGCTGAAGGTCGGCTCGCTCGGCACGCACAAGGCGCTCGGACTCGCGCATGCCAAGGGCGCGCGTTTCCTGCTCGCGTCGACGTCGGAGTGCTACGGCGATCCGCTCGTGCACCCGCAGCGCGAGGACTACTGGGGCAACGTGAACCCGGTCGGTCCGCGCGGTGTGTACGACGAAGCCAAGCGCTTCGCCGAGGCCATGACGATGGCCTACCACCGCTACCACAAGGTGCAGACGCGCATCGTGCGCATCTTCAACACGTACGGACCGCGCATGCGCCTCAACGACGGCCGCGCGCTGCCGGCGTTCATGAGCCAAGCGCTGCGCGGTGAAGACATCACCGTCTTCGGCGACGGCAGCCAGACGCGTTCGTTCTGCTACGTCGACGACCTGATCGAAGGCATCCACCGCCTGCTGCACTCGAACGAGCCGCTGCCGACGAACATCGGCAACCCGAGCGAGATGACGATCCTCGAGTTCGCGAAGACGGTCGTCGAACTCACGGGCTCGCGCTCGAAGATCGTCTACCGGCCGCTGCCGCAGGACGACCCGAAACAGCGCCAGCCGGACATCACGAAGGCGCGCCGCGTCCTCGGCTGGGAGCCGAAGGTGCCGTTGCGCCAAGGACTCGACCGCACGCTCGCCTACTTCCGGGGGCGCGTCGCGGAGAGCGCGAAGAGCTGACCCCATGTGCGGCATCGTCGGTGCATACACGAGCGGCGGCAGCGTCGTGCAGTCCATCCTGAAGGGACTGCACACCCTCGAATACCGCGGCTACGACTCGGCCGGCATCGGCGTGGTCGCCGGTTCGGGCGTGCTCGTGCGGCGCCGCGCCGGGCGTCTGTCGGAACTCGAGCTCGCGATGGTGCACGAACCGTTGCCCGCCTCGCCGATCGGCATCGGCCACACGCGCTGGGCGACACACGGCGAGCCGACGGACAGCAACGCACACCCGCACCAGGACGCGGAGAAGCGCATCGCACTCGTGCACAACGGTGTGATCGAGAACCACCACGAGCTGCGCAAGAAGCTCGAAGCACAGGGCGTCGTGTTCCACTCGGACACCGACACCGAGGTGCTCGCGCACCTGATCGGGCGGCGCGTCAAGCGCGGCGAGGACGCGCTGCAAGCGGTGCTCGCCAGCCTGCACGAGGTCGAGGGCTACTACGCCATGGCCGTGATCGTGAACGGCCAGAACGGCGCGCCCGCGCGCCTCGTGTGTGCGCGCAGCGGACCGCCGCTGTGTGTCGGTCACGGTGCGACCGGCACGTGGCTCGGCTCGGACGTGCTCGCGTTGCTGCCGCACACACGTGAGATCCGTTACCTCGAGGACGGCGACGTCGCGGAGCTGACGGTGGAAGGTGCGCTGATCGTCGGTCGCGACGGCAAGCCGGTCGATCGGCCGCTGCGGCGCATCGACTGGGACGCGGAAGCCGTGGAGAAGGGCGGCTACGCGCACTTCATGCTGAAGGAGATCCACGAGCAGCCCGACGTGCTCGGCCGCACGCTCGAAGGGCGACTCGGCAGCCGCGGCGACGTGGAACTCGGCGAAGGCTGGGAAGATCGCGACCTGCGGGACACGAAGCGCATCCAGATCGTCGCGTGCGGCACCGCGCTGCACGCCGGACTCATCGCGCGCTACCTGATCGAAGGGCTGGCCGGTGTGCCGGTCGACATCGACTTCGCATCGGAGTTCCGCTATCGCGATCCGGTCATCGTGCCGGGCACGCTCGCGCTCGCGATCTCGCAGTCGGGTGAGACGGCCGACACACTCGGCGCGCTGCGTGTCGCGCGCGATCGCGGTGCGCGACCCGTCAGCATCTGCAACGTCGTCGGTTCGA
The DNA here is from genome assembly GCA_044358925.1 of Planctomycetota bacterium. Taxonomy (GTDB): domain Bacteria; phylum Planctomycetota; class UBA1135; order UBA1135; genus Rohdeia. The sequence goes on from JBIKNC010000118.1 coordinate 9,176, forward strand.
CGGTCGTTCGCGAATCGGCGGCCGTGATCCTCACGCAGGCGGGGCCGGAGATCGGTGTCGCGAGCACGAAGGCGTTCACGGCGCAGGTCGTCGCCGCCTATCTGCTCGCGGTGCGCCTCGGACGCGCACGCGGAGCGATCGACGAAACGCGCGGGCGCGAGCTGCTCGACGAACTGCGCAAGCTGCGGCCGAAACTCGAGGCGCTGCTCGCGCCGCACGTCGAGGCGCAGGTGCGCGAGCTCGCCGACCGCCACCGCAACGTGAAGGGCTTCTTCTTCCTCGGCCGCGGCATCAACTACCCGGTGGCGCTCGAAGGTGCGCTGAAGCTCAAGGAGATCAGCTACATCCACGCCGAGGGCTATCCGGCGGGTGAGATGAAGCATGGGCCGATCGCCCTCGTCGACGCGGACCTCACGACCGTGGTCGTGAATTCGATCGGGCACGTCGCGGACAAGTCGCGCTCGAACATCGAACAGGTCAAGGCGCGCGGCGGGCGCGTGATCGCGATCGGCAGCGACCCGGCGAGCCACGACCTCGCGAACGAGGGCATCGTCGTGCCGCACACGAGCGAGTGGCTCTCGCCGATCCTCAACGTCGTGCCGCTGCAGTTGCTCGCCTACCACGTGGCGGCGCTGCGCGGCTGCGACATCGACAAACCCAGAAACCTCGCGAAGAGCGTGACGGTGGAGTGATCCCAAGTGGCACGCATCCTCGTCACCGGCGGCGCCGGCTTCATCGGGTCCCACGTGTGCGAGGCGCTGATCGCGCGCGGCGACACCGTCACGGTCCTCGACAACTTCAACGCGTTCTACGATCCGGCGCTCAAGCGCGTGAACGCGGAGCTGCTCGTGAAGAAGGGCGCGCGCCTGATCGAAGGCGACATCCGTGACGAGCGCCTCCTCGACCGCCTGCTGGTCGACGAGGCGCCGGACGTCGTGCTGCACCTGGCCGCGATGGCGGGTGTGCGGCCGTCGCTCGCGGATCCGCTCCTGTACGAGGACGTCAACGTGCGCGGCACGTTGTTGATGCTGGAGCGCCTCAAGCGGCGCCCGTCGACGAAGTTCGTCTTCGCTTCGTCGTCGAGCGTCTACGGCGCGAACGAGAAGGCGCCCTTCAGCGAGAGCGACGACGTGCAGCGACCGATCTCGCCGTACGCGGCGACGAAGCGCGCCGGTGAGCTGCACGCCTTCACGTACCACCATCTGTACGGCATCCCGACGACGTGCCTGCGCTTCTTCACCGTCTACGGCCCGCGTCAGCGGCCCGAGATGGCGATCAGCAAGTTCGTCGCCGCCGTGCTCGCCGACGAGAGCATCCCGATGTTCGGCGACGGCAGCACGCGCCGCGACTACACGTACGTCGACGACATCGTCGACGGCGTCGTGCGCGCGATCGACCGTTGCAAGGGCTACGAGATCTACAACCTCGGCGAGTCGCAAACGGTCTCGCTGGCCGAGATGATCGCGGAGGTCGGTCGCGCGTGCGGCAGGACGCCGCGCGTCGACAGACAGCCGATGCAACCGGGCGACGTGCTCGTCACGTTCGCGGACGTGAGCAAGGCGAAGCGTCAGCTCGGCTACGCGCCGAAGACGAACATCCGCGCCGGCATCGAGGCCTTCGCGGCCTGGTACACGAGCGCTGGTCCCGGAGCGAAAGGAGTGCGGCGGACATGAAAGGCGTCATCCTCGCGGGCGGTCTCGGCACACGCCTCTACCCGCTCACCAAGATCACCAACAAACACCTGCTGCCGGTCTACGACCAGCCGATGGTGTACTACCCGATCCAGACGCTCGTGAATGCCGGCATCACCGACATCATGATCGTCACCGGCGGTCGCAAGTCGGGCGACTTCCTGAGCCTGCTGGGCAACGGCAGCGAGTTCGGGCTCAAACACATCAACTACACCTACCAGCAGGGCGAGGGCGGCATCGCCGAAGCGCTCGGGCTGTGCAAACACTGGGCGGCGGGTTCGCCGGTGTGTGTGGTGCTGGGCGACAACCTGATCGAGCGCAACATCGTGCGCGCCGTGGCCGACTTCAAAGGTCAGGGTCAGGGCGCGAAGATCATGCTCAAGGAAGTGCACGACCCCGAGCGCTTCGGCGTCGCCGAACTCGCTGACGGCAAGGTCGTGCGCATCGTCGAGAAGCCGAAGCAACCGAAGAGCAATCTCGCGGTCATCGGCATCTACATGTACGACGCGCGCGTGTTCGACATCATCGAGACGCTCGTGCCGTCGGAGCGCGGCGAACTCGAGATCACCGACGTCAACAACTGGTACCTGCGCGACGGCTCGATGACGTACGACGTCCTCGAAGGCTGGTGGACCGACGCGGGCACGTTCGACTCGCTGCTGCGCGCGAGCAACCTCGTGGCCGAAGGCGGGGCGAACAGGGTCGATTGAGCGCTCCGCGGTTCGAAGCGCAGGGTGCGCGCGCGGCCGATCCGCGCGGTGAGCCGCTCGCCGGTGGGCGTGTGCTGGTGATCGGCGCGGGCGGCATGCTCGGCTCGCAGGTGCTGCTCGACGCGCCGCCGCACTTCGAGCCGATCGCGGCCGTGCGCGGCGGCGTGTTGCCCGAACTGCCGCGCGCGTTCGCCGTGGTGGGAGGCGTCGACGCCGCCGAACCGCTCGACGTCGACGCTGCGCTGCGCTTTCGCGACGACGTCCGTGCCGTGATCCACTGCGCCGCGTACACGAACGTCGACGGCGCGGAGACCGACCCGGCGGCGGCGGAGCGCGCCAACAGCCGCTCGCCACAGGTCGTCGCACAGGCCTGCGCAGAGCGCGGCATCCCGCTCGTGCTGCTGTCGACGGACTTCGTGTTCGACGGTCGCGCGCGCGAGCCGTACACCGAAGACGCGGCGACCGCGCCGCTGTCGGTCTACGGACGCACGAAGCTCGAAGGCGAGCGGCTCGCCCTCGCCGCACATCCCGACGGCGTCGCGATCGTGCGCACGCAGTGGCTCTTCGGCCCGCGCGGCCGGCACTTCCCGGGCACGATCCTGCGCCTGGCGCGCGAAGGCAAACCGCTGCGCGTCGTCGCGGATCAGATCGGCTCGCCGACGTCGACGTTCGTGCTCGCGCCGGTGCTCTGGGAGCTGCTCGAACGCGGCGGGCGCGGCGTCTTCCACGCCGCCTGCAGCGGCCGTGCGAGTTGGTACGAGCTGGCCCAGGAGACCCTCGCGCTGTGCGGCGTCCAGGCCGACATCGCGCCCTGCACCTCGGCCGAGTTCCCACGGCCCGCTCCGCGCCCGGCGTTCAGTGTGCTCTCCTGCGAGCGCCTGGCCGATCTTCTGGAGGGCGATCGAGGGGGGGCGCTGCCCGACTGGCAGACGGCGCTGGCCGAGCACCTCGTCCGGACCGGCGCACACGCGAGCACGAGCACCGGCGCCGCCTGACACGCCGACACACCATGAACATCCACAGTGTCTTGATCACCGGCGGGGCCGGGTTCATCGGTTCGAACCTCGTCCATCTGCTCGCGCGCGTGCGACCGACCTGGCGGCTCGTCGTCCTCGACGCGCTGACGTACGCGGGCAACCTCGAGAACATCGGCGCGCTCGTCGAGTCGGGGCGCGTCGTCTTCGCACGCGGCGACATCAAGCAGCGCGCGGACGTCGACGCGGCACTGGAAGCGTGCGGCGCCGCCGCGACGACGGCGGTCATGCACCTCGCCGCGGAGAGCCACGTCGACCGCTCGATCCAATCGGGACTGCCGTTCGTCGAGACGAACGTGCTCGGCACGCAGGTGCTGCTCGATGCGTCCCGCGCGCGCGGCGTCGCGCGGTTCCTGCACGTCTCGACCGACGAGGTCTACGGTTCACTCGGGAGCACCGGCCACTTCCGCGAGGACTCGCCCATCCAACCGAGTTCGCCGTACGCGGCCAGCAAGGCGGCCAGCGACCTGCTCGTGCGCGCCGCGGTGCACACGCACGGCTTCCCGGCGCTCGTCACGAACTGCTCGAACAACTACGGGCCGTACCAGTTCCCCGAGAAGCTGATCCCGCTCATGATCGCGAACGCGTTCGAGGGGCGCGAACTGCCGGTCTACGGCGACGGCCTCAACGTGCGCGACTGGCTGTACGTCGAGGACCACGCCGAAGCGCTGCTCGTGGCGCTCGAGAAGGGGCGCGTCGGCGAGACCTACAACATCGGCGGG
>JBIKNC010000324.1:0-3667 GCA_044358925.1 Planctomycetota bacterium
TCGCGAACTGGTTACCAGTGGCCTGGACACCTGCATTGGCGCCGAGGAGGGTGCCGCCGCGAACGCTTGCTTGTGCGACGCTGCGAATCCGCCAAGTCTGCGGCGGCTCGGTCTCGAACCAGACGGTGAGTCTGCGCGCGGCGTGTTCGTCGACGTTTCCGACGAGCAGCTCGCACCCGGTAGGAGCGATCTCGACCTGACTGCCGATCAGTGCCTTCTTCTGGAACCCGATGCGTCCGCCGACCATCGGCTGGAGCGCATCCAACGCATCCAACGCATCGAAGGCGTCGTGGGCGAGTTCGGCGTAGGCACGCTGCTCCATGAGGTTCGCCGCGATCTCGACGTACCACCATCGGCCGAGCGCACGGTCGCGGATCGCAACGAGCGCGTAGACCGCGATGTCGCCGCTCGCACCGGAGTAGGGCAGGTCGAGCACGAGCGGAAACGGAACGTCGTCGTGCTCTCGCCAGGCACCTTCGACAGGGCGATCCGCGTAGCGCCGCGTCGCGCGTACCCAGACGTGAACGTCGAACCGCGCATCCTCGCCCTTCGTCGGCCAGGTCAGGACGAGGGCGAAGGTGCCGGCGTACGAGCCGCTCGGATACCAGTCACCGCGAACTTCCGGAGGGCGAACGGGAGAGTCTTGTGGCGGCACGCGAAGGCTCCTCGGAGTTGGCGCACGTGGTCTGGCGCGCGAGCGTAGCGGCAGCCGCGCCGGGCGGTTGTGAAGGTTGCGCTGGGATCAGAACGCGAACCCCAGCGTCAGCGCCGCCACTCCTCCGCCCAGGTCGACGTCGTTCACGTCGAACGGCGCGCCGAAGTCGCCCTCGACGAAGAGCCAGCGCCACTCGAGGCCGATCCACACGCGTTGGAAGCGGCCCTCGAGGCCGAAGCCGGCGTAGGCGCCGGGCGCGAAGTCGTCCTCGTCGTATTCGCCTTCGAGGCCGGAGGCCGTCGCGTCGACGGTCATCGCGCTCGAGTACAGGCCGCCGCCGCCGCGCACGAACGCGCGCAGGTCCTGGTGGCGACCGAAGACGAGGCGCGGACCGAGTTCGAAGCCGGACGTCGTGATCGTCGTGCGACCGTCGATCGAGCCGAACGGCGGCGTGGGCACGATCGTGTCGTAGCGATTGGTCGTGAACATGATCTGCGCGTCGAGTGCGAGCGGGCTCGTCGTGCCTGTGAAGAGCGTGCCGCCCACTTCGAACGCGCCGCCGTCGTCTTCGCGCGGGAGTTGATCGTCCTCTCGAGCATCGAACCAACCGCCGCTGATGCGCACCTGGTGACCGTACGGATCGACGTCGGGCTCGATGTCGGAGACGACGCAGGCCGGGAGGAGCAGCAACGCGAACACAGCGGCAATCGAGCGGTTCATGGCGGTCACGAGGTCGGCGCGGGCGAGAATCGAGGAGTGACGGCTCCGCGGGCAACGTCTAGCTTGCCACGCAGCGCCCCACCCGCGCTCTTGGAGGCCCCCATGAAGATCGTCGTCGCGCTCGTCGGCGCCATCGGACTGCTCGTGTCCACCCTGCGGCCGCAGGTCGCGGACTTCCCCGACCTCGCCGTGAAGATCGTCGACGTCGAGGCGGTGTCGAAGCACTTCCCGGGTTCGCTGATCACGCTCGAAGTGAAGAACGAAGGCACGACGTGGGTCGAGCCGCTCGCCTTCGTGATCACACCCAAGGGCAAGGACGCTGCGCCGATCACCGCGGAGCGCGTGCTGCCGCCGGTGTACGGCCGCGCGGGGCGCGTGATCGCACCCAACAAGAAGGACCGTTTCATCGTGCAGGTGCGCCAGTCGCCGCCCGACCTCGGCGGCGCGAAGGCGCGCGTGTCGCTGGCGACGGTGCATGCGACCGAGACGCTCGGGCACGCCGCGAAAGATGTCGTGCGCGTCGGCAAGAAGCGCGTCGAGGAACAGTTCGACGCTCTGCGCAACGAACAGCTCGCACGCACGTTCGTGCCGCTCGCGAACCAACTCGCCTCGCCGATCGACGTGACGCTGCGCCTCGAACTCGAAGGCCGCTTCCCGTGCAGCGCGCTCGTACGCACGCGGCTCGCGCCGAACGAAGAGGTCGACTTCGTCATCTCCGAGATCATCTTCCCGATCGACGACGAGGGCAGCACGGGCGGTCCGATCGGCGTCGATGCGAAGTCCGTCGAACTCGTCGACTGGAGCGTGGTCGTCGACGACGGCGCCGCACTCGCGCGCGCCGAACTCGAGCGCGCCTGGAACTCCTGGGCGCGCATCGCGCCGGAGATGTTCCCGATGCGTGCGCCGTTCCGCGCGCACGTCGTCCTGATCGGCCGCTTCGGCAACCTCGGCGAGCGTTTCGACCTCGACGAGAACGTCCTCGGAACGATCGTCGTCGAAGCGAACGGCGACTTCACGTTGCTCGACGAAGCCGGCAAACGCCTCGTCGGCGGCGTCGAACGCGAACTGCGTGAAGCCGTCGGCCCCGCGGTGCTGCACATGGCGCGGCCGACGCTGGACGAGGCGCTGGCGCCGTGCAAGCTGTCGCTGCTGTCGTCCGGCGACGAGGTGCACGTTGCGATCGAAGGCAACGAACGGATCTTCGGGTCGAAGCTCGCCGACGTCGCCATCGCGGACGGGCGTATCGCATCGACCGGTTGGATCGACGCCGCATCGCTCGGTCGCCGCGTCTGGTCGAGTCGCGTCGAAGCGGACGGGCGCTGGCGCGTGGACGAGTCGTTCCTCGCGAACGACACACAAGGCGATGAACGCCTCACGCTGCGTTTCGGCGACGGCGGTGCGCTCGTGCGCATCGAGCACACGACCGAAGGCAAGCTGCTCCAGGATCCGACGTCGATCGTCGTGCGCTTCGGAACGTGGTCTTCGAACGCGGCTCCTGCCGCGGCGGAACCCGCTCCGACCGGCGAACTCGCCGACCGACTGCGCGCCGCGTGGGACGCCTTCCACCGCCACCCCGATCCGGAAGCGACGATCCAAGGCTCCTACGTCGTGACGACGCCCGGAACGGATGGCGTGTGGCTCGGCCGCACGCGCGTCGAAGGCACGTTCGAGCTGGCCGGCATGGAGGACGTCTTCTGGCGTCACTCGCGAACGACGGTCGCCGAGAAGAAGATCTCGAAGTACGAACACGACGTCCTCGCGAACGCGGTCGAGGACCGCATCCTCATGTGGTCGGGACCGGACCTGTGCCGCCGGCCGCGTTTCGACGTCGAGTTCGCGGGCGCCGCGCTGACGGCCGGTGAGGACGGCTGGATCGTCGTGGAGCGCGCGCGCTGGACCGGCGTGCAACTCGTGGACGGCCACGTGGCCGCCGTCCGCAACGGCAGCGGCGCGGTGACGACGATTCGGTGGGAGGAGCTCGAGGGCGCGCGCCTGCCGGTCGAGTACCGCACGGGCGACGTGGTCGTGCTCCTCGATTGGGCGCGCGTCGACGAGAAGTGGTTCCACCCGAAGCGCGCCGAGTTCAGCGGGAACTTCGGTCCGGACTGGGGTCCGGAAGTGATCGTGTTCGACGTGGACGGCGTGCGCTGAGGTCGCGAAGTCGAAGCGGCGAGCCTTCACGAATCGCGAGCCCGGGTGACGCGTACGGTGTCAGACACCGGATCCGTCACGGCGGAGTCGAAGTGCGGAAGCGCCGCGCTGGGGCGAGTGGCGCGCTCCGCGCGCCACTCG
>JBIKNC010000325.1:0-3658 GCA_044358925.1 Planctomycetota bacterium
CCGTGCGCCTCTTCGCGCGCATCGAGAAGACGTTCGGTCTGCGCCAGCCGATGAGTGTGCTCTTCGAAGCACCGACACCGGCCGCGCAAGCCGCACTCGTGCGTGCACACGCGCCCGCCGCGAACGAAGCGAGCCCCGCCGCGCGCGCTTCACACGCCGCGCGCCGCCACGTGCACCTCGTTCCGATGAACGGCGCGCTGACCGGTCGAGCCGGCGCGCGCACGCCGTTCTTCCTCGCCGCGGGCATGTTCGGCAACGTGCTCAACCTGCGCCACCTCGCGCACCTCGTCGGCAGCGACCGCCCGTTCCACGGCCTGCAGGCGCGCGGCCTGTTCGGCGACCTCGCGCCGCACGAGACGTTCGAGGAGGCGGCGCGCGACCAGCTCGCCGAACTCCGCGAAGTGCAGCCCCACGGTCCGTACCTCTTGGGCGGCTTCTCCGGCGGCGGCCTGGTCGCCTACGAGATGGCGCAGCAACTCGTCGCCGCCGGCGAAGAGGTCGCGGCCCTGATCCTGCTCGACACGCCGCTGCCCGGCCGCGATCCGATCGACGCCATCGACAAGCTGCACATGCACGTGCAGCGCATCAACCGCGAGGGCCCGCGCTTCTTCGTGAACTGGCTGACGTCGCGCATCGCGTGGGAGCAGGAGCGCCGCCGCAAAGCCGCCGGCCCCGGCGCCGCCGAGACCGGCAAGTTCCACGACGAAGCGATCGAAGCGGCGTTCCGCCGCGCGCTCACGCGTTACGACACGAAGCCCTACACGAGCCCGGTGCACCTCTTCCGCCCCGCGCTGCCCGTCGTCTACAAGCTGCGCGGCAACCGCCTCGCGAACCAGTGGCGCGAGGTGATCCACGCCGACAACGGCTGGTCCCGCTACGTGCAGAGCCTCACGGTGCGCGAAGTCCCCGGCGACCACGACGCCATGGTCCTCGAGCCGAACGTGCGCGTGCTCGCCGCGCACATCCGGCGTGTGCTCGACGAGGCCGAGAGCGGCGTGCAAAGAGCGTTCGAGCCGAGCGAACACCGCCGCGCCGCCTGAGCCGCGACGATCAGCAATCTGTCCGCGTTCGATCGTCCGAGGACGACGTCGCCGTGGAGGTCACGCGCATCGTTGCGCGATCGAGGAAGCGCTGAGTCACGTTCAGAACTCCGCGCCCGCCTCCGTGCCTCCGCGCGCGCCGACGCCGCGCAGGTTTCAGGGGACGAGGACGGGGGCGAGTACGACCCGGATCCCGAGGTAGGCGCCTGTGTGGGCGGAGGTGATGGAGCTCCGCCCCGCGGACTGGCAGGCCCAGCTGGGGACGTCCCAGGCTCCGCCGCGGAAGACCCGCCGCGGGTCGCCGGTCACGAACGGGTCCGTGGCGGGCGCCGCGGAGTAGTTCACGAACGAGTCGAGGCACCACTCCTCCACGTTCCCGTGCATGTCGTAGAGGCCCCAGGCGTTGGGAGGGAAGCTGCCCACGTCGGTCGTTCCGGCGGACAGCGCACACGAAACGTACGAGCCCGTCGGGTGGTACGTCCCTCGGAACCATGCGTCGGTGCAGAGCAGCTCCGCACCGACGTTGAACTCCGTCGTCGTGCCGGCGCGGCAGGCGTACTCCCACTCGGCCTCGGTCGGAAGGCGGTACTCGTAACCGGCCGGCACGTTGCCGGCGAGCGTCTCCTGAACCGTCAGCGCCGTGCAGTAGTCGCGCGCCGTGATCCAGGAGACATCCGCGACCGGTCGGTCCGGTCCCAGGTAGAACACCGTCGGGTTGTTGCCCATCAGAGCCTCGTACTCCGCCTGCGTCACCTCGCGCTCACCCATCCAGAACGGATAGGTGATCGTCACCGTGTGCACGACGTTGTCGTTCCAACCGTCGAAGTACGGCGCACCACCCGGTGCGTTCGAGCCCATCTCGAACGTGCCCGGCGCGATCGGCACCATGCCGAGCGGCGCCGTGCGGCGCACCGCGAGGCCCTGACTCAGGCCCGCGATGCGCGTCGTGAAGTCCGGGTCGACGTTGACGGCCTGGATGTAGACCGTGCCGAAGTCGAAGCCGGGGAAGGTGAAGCTCGCGAGGCCTCCGTTCGCGTTCGGGTCGAAGGCGTAGGGCTGCAGCGCATAGCTCGGATCGACGTGCAGCGAGCAGCCGCTCCACAAGGGGTCGGCGAAGAATGCGCCGAGGTCGAGCGGGAGCGGCAGGCCGCCGAACGCCGACGCCGTCGTGTTCGAGAAGCCGACCAAGAGGTAGCCGAGTCCGAGGCCACCGGGCGCGGTCACCTCCAATGTCCACGTCGTGCCCGACTTGACGACTCCGGCCATGGACAACGTCGGAGTGACACCCGACGCGCCGGCGCAGCCGGAGCCGTAGCTCGACTGGGCTTGGGCCTGGGCACTCGCGACGACGGGTGCGAGAGCGGCAAGGATGCCAATGGTCGTGCTGCGCATGGGTTGCCTGGGTCGAACTTCGAGTGTGTGGAGCGAGTACGACAGTACGTGTCGCCTCGGCGCGATCGGGTCGACGGGATTCCGTGAAGACTCGGCGCCGTCGCGGCGAGCGGACCAGCCCCGCAGCAGCCGCATCACGCCGTCAGCCTTGCGTGCCGACGAGTACCGGCGTCGATCGAAACCGTGCGGTGCCGAGGCTTCCATCGTGCTTGCTGCGGACCTTCGGCTCCGCGATTGCCGTTCGCATTCTCTCGTGCCGTCGGGTCGTTCCTCTCGGTTGAAGCGTTCCACCAGATGGGTGACCAACCCAATCGGGGCGCGGGAGAGAGCGCGACCTGTGACCGCGTTGGAATGGACATGCCGCCCGATCCGATCGACGCTTTCGTCAGCGACGTCGTCGTACGCGAAGTGCTCCCTGACCACGACGCGCTGGTGCTCGAGCCGAACGTACGTGTGCTCGCCACGCACATCCGGCGCGCGCTCGACGCATAGGAGTGATGCACACGCACATCACTCCGGAGCGTCACTCGAGACCCCGACGTACACACGCAGTACCTGAAGACCATGACGCACAGTCCTTCAGAACGAATGCTCGCGATATCAATGCCTACATACGTCGAGTGTTCGACGCAGCAGACGTTGCTGGGCCCATGCGTCGTGCAAACAATGTGCGCGCCGAGGCGGCGCGATCGCACGCGGCGGCCTATGGTGGCTGCATCATGAAGATCCGCACTGCAGCTCTCGTCCTTCCGCTCTTCCTCGTCGCCTGCAGCCCCGAACAGACCGACCGCGTGGAAGCGGCGGGTGACCGAGTCGGAGACGGCATGAGGGAGGCTGGTTCGGCAGTGGCCGACTTCACCGAACGGACGCGCGAAGATTTCGCGGTGCGACTCGAACAAGGGCGCGTCGATGTCGACGCTCGTATCACGGAGTTGCGCGCCGAACTTCAAACGGCGACCGGCGCGGCGAGAGAATCCACGCAGAACCGGATCGACGACCTCGTCGAGTTCCGCGACGAACTGCCGGACATCGTTCGCCGCCTGCGCGACCGCGGTGCGGACAACCTCGATCAGCTTCGCGAGAACACGTCGGACGCGCTGTCGAATCTGTCCGAGAAGCTGAAGCGCTGAGCGGGAGCTCGGCGGCGCGGCATGAGCGGCGCGCTTGGCGCCGCAACCGCTCGACCGGAGCGGCTCTTGGGCGCGCTCGCGGAACGATCGCACAGG
>JBIKNC010000119.1:0-13274 GCA_044358925.1 Planctomycetota bacterium
CTGGGGCCGCGAACACGCCTTGCAACAGGTCGAGTTCCTCCGCGCGGCCGACGACGACGAGGTGGCGGACGACGGCGGCGAGCGCGCGCGCCGCATGCACGACGAGCGCTGCGCCGGCCGCTTCGAAGAGCGCCTTGTTCGCGCCGCCGCCCATGCGCCGCGACGCGCCCGCTGCGACGAGCACCGCCGCGCCGTTGTCGGCTGTCATCTGTTCCACGTCGATCGTTCGCGCTCGGGAAAACGGACGGCGTGTGTGCACTGAACCGCCGCTGCGAGTGCGTCGAGAGCGTACGTTCTTCGCCGCCCATGTCCGCGCTCGACCTCGACCCGCAACTCGTGCTCGGCATCGATCCGGGCACGATCGTCGTCGGCTACGGAGCCGTGCGCGCCGCGAACACACGCGCCGCACACTTCGCCGCGCCGCGCGTGCAACTGGTCGAGGCCGGCGTGCTGCGCGCGCGCCGCGGACGGCCGCTGGCCGAGCGCCTCGGGCTCCTGCTCGACCTGCTCGACGCCCTGGTCCTCGAACTGCGGCCCGGGGTCGTCGTCGTCGAGCGCGCGTTCACGGCCAAGAATCCGCTCACCGCGCTGCGCCTGGGGGAGGGGCGCGGCCTCGCGATCGCGGTCGCTGCGCGCCGCGGCTGCCGCGTCGTCGAGCGCACGCCGGCCCAGTGCAAACGCCAGATCACCGGCAGCGGCGCGGCCACCAAGGCGCTCGTCGCGAGCGCCGTCGAGAGTCTCCTCGGCCGTGCTCTCGACGGCAGTCCGCGCGACGCGACCGACGCACTGGCCCTCGCGTTGACCGAACTTCAGCGCATGTCGGTGGAGCAGACCTCGCCGCTCGCCCACACGCAACTTCGGGCGAGCCGCGCCCGCCGCGCCTGACGGCGCATCTAGGAGTTCGCATTTGTCCACACGAGGGGTATCTTTCGTTCCGTGAGGGGCTTTTCGCGCCCCAGCGCCGCTTCATGGAGAACGAGGATCGACCCCAGGCCGGCCCCACGGGTGGCGGTGAGAACGCGCACGCTCAGCTCGTCGACGCGCTCGACATGTCGCTGGGCGGGTTCCGCCTCGTCGACCAGGGCCTCGAGCTCGCGGGCGGCGGCTTCGTGCACCTCGTCGGCGTCGACGGTCAGGGGCGTCTGTCCCTCGTCCTGCTCGTCTCCGAGTCGGACGAAGAGACGGTGAGTCGCGGCCTCGAAGCCCTCGAACTCGCGAACGAACACGGTGCGGTCGTGCGCCGCCACGTCGCGCGCGGCGAGAACGGGTTGTTCGACCCGCAGCTCGCGCCGCGCCTCCTGCTCGTCGGCGAAGCGTTCGTCCTGGCGCGCATCCGCCGCCTCGCGACGTTCTGCGCGCGCGAACCCGACGCCGTGTTGCTCGAGCTGCGCATCCTGCGCAGCGCGCGCGGCGAGAGCCTGTACCTGCACCGCCTGGCCGGCTCGAAGGAGCCGCGCGCCGCCGCCGAGGAGCCGATGCGCGAAGTCACACCGCCGCGAGCCGCGGTACGCGCGCCCGAAGCGCCGGCGCCGGTGCGCTCGCAGCGCGGCGACCTGCTCGAACTCTTCACGCAGCGCCTGCGCGGCCTCGATCCGAACCTCGCGGTGCGCACGTCGACCGCGGGCCGATCGTGGTCGCACCAGGACGCGTTGTTCGTCGAGGCACGGCTCGAGATGGACGGCACGTTGACGGTGCGGCTCGAAGGCACCGAAGCGCAGCGCGTCAACACGCTGCGCGAACTCGACGCCTTCCTCGAGCGCGTCGTCGCCGCCTACTTGCGCCGACTCGGCGGCGTCTGATCGACGCGCGCGGGCGACTCGCGCGGCGCCGGCACGATCTCGTGCGTGGGCAACACCACGTCGTCGTGCGGTGCGTCGCCCTCGTGCGCGCGGCGGCGGTACTCGAGCACGAGGTTGCGCACCTGCACGAACGGCCCCGTCACGAAGCCGACGATCAGCACGAGTTCGCCGAGGTGCAACGTGTACGCGAGCATCGCCGCGTTGCCGACCAGGCTGACCCACCAGAACGAGATGGGGAAGTGCGAGAGGCCGCGGCGCTCCGCGTACCACCACTGCAGGAGGAAGCGGCCGCCCCACAACACGGCACCGATCGAGCCGACCCAGAACCACGGGTCCGGTGCGCGCTCCAGTTCCAGGCGGTCCGGACGGAGTTCGCCCGCGAACCACAGCGTGGCGCAGGCCGCGAGCACGATCGCCGTCGCGACCGGCGGTGAGAGAGCGCGCGCGACGCGCGTGCCGAGTGCGATGTTGCGCGCGTAGATCGCGAGGTTGACCGCGAAGACCGTCAGGAACAGCCCCTGATCGGTGCCCCAGCTGTACAGAGCGAACAGCAGTGTGCCCGCCAGCGACAGCCACCAGAACGAGGCCGGCGCGACGCTGCGCTTGGCGCGCTCCGACGCGAGCCATTGCACGAAGAAGCGCGAGAAGAACAGCGCCTGTCCGATCCACCCGACGACGTCCCACGCGCTCATCGGCACCGCTCCGAGTGGGCGAGCTGCGCTGCCCCCGTCACTCGCCGCGCTCCGCCGGGCCGCCGACCGTCTCCTCGACGATCGGACGCAGGATGCGCGTGCGCATCCAACGCACGACGAGCAGGTCGCGCAGCGCCTTCAGCGCACGGTTGCCGATGCCGTACTTGCTGACGCCGGCCGTGCGCGGGCGGTGGTTGACGGGGTGCTCCAGCACTTCGAAGCCGTGCATGCGCAGCAGCGTCGGCAGGAAGCGGTGCATCCCGTCGAACATCGGGATCGTGTTGATCGCGCGGTTCTTGAAGACCTTGAGCGAGCAACCCGTGTCGCGGATCGAGTCGCCCGACAGCCAGTTGCGGACGCCGTTCGCGATCTTGCTGCTGATGCGGCGCACGAACGTGTCGCGGCGGTTCACGCGGTACCCGACGACGGCGTCCGCGCCGCTCTTCGCGAGCTTCTCGAGCATGTCCGGCAGGTCGCGCGGATCGTTCTGCAGGTCGGCGTCGAGCGTCGCGACGACCGCGCCGCGCGCACGTCGGAAGCCGGCGGTGATGGCGGCGCTCTGACCGCAATTCTGGCGGAAGAAGATGCCGCGTACGTGGCTGTCGGCGGCGGCGAGGCGGCGGATGATCGCGCGCGAGGAGTCGCGGCTCGCGTCGTCGACGAGGATGAGTTCCCAGTCGTCGCGACCCTCGAAGGTGCGGCGGATCTCCTCGTACAGACGCTCGAGGTTGCCCTCTTCGTCGAAGACGGGAGCGATCAGGCTCAGGCCGAGGGCGTAGGGGCGCGCGGCGCGCCCGCCCGGATGTGCGTCCGGTTCGATGGCGGCGCGCGCCATGACCTGGGGATCGGTGGGAGTGTTCACGGGTTCTCGGGCGGGGTCGGCCAACGTGAAGCGTCCCCCGAGGAAGGCTCGAAAGCAAACTTTTGGGGGCGCGCTCGACACCGCCGGGAGTGAACGCGGTCTGTGGAGCGTGACGAACACTGAAGGAAGGGCTGGTGCGGCGGCGCGGAGCGCGCGGGTCGACGGGTGGGGCGGGCAGGGCGGCGGGGACGGCCGAGGCGGGCACGGCGGCGGTGGCCGAGGCCGGGCCGGTGCCGAGCCTCGGGGCGCCGGGCGTCGAGGCGCGCGGTTCGTCGTCGCGAGCGCGGCGCTGTGGCTGGTCGCGCAGCTCGCCGGTGCGACCGTTCCGGCGCTCGTTGCTCGTGACGTGCGTGCGAGCGGGGACGGCGTGGTGCTCGCTCGCGGTGCCGCACCCGCGCGCGCGTTCGCCGACCGTGCGGCGGCGCCGCCGCTCGCACCGCTCGAGCCGCTCGCGTCGCGCGCCCACCTCGACCTGTGGAGTGCGCGCGAGTTGCGAACACTGCCCGGCATCGGATGGCGGCGTGCACGCGCCATCGTCGACCGTCGTGCGCAGCTCGGTGGTCACGTGCCGCTCGAGTCGTTCGACGCCATCGACGGCATCGGTGCGGGCGCGGTGTCGGCCGTGCGATCGGCGCTGCACGCGCGACGGCAACAGCGCGCACCACGCGGCGGTCGCCGGCAGCGCGCTGCTACACTCCGCCGCGATGCCGAATCAGAGTGCGCAGCAGGACGCGTCGGCCGGCGCGGCCGAGTTCGATGCGGACGCACCCGGCTTCGAGAGTCCCGAGATCTCTGCGCTCGTGCGCCGAGCGTTGCTCGAGGACCTCGGTCTGGCGGACGAGGCGCGCTTCCACGGCGCGTGGTCGGCGGCGGACCTCGATCAGCTCCTCGCGCGCGACCTGGCCTCCTTCCACGGCGTGCCGCGCGAGGCGCGAGCGACGGCGATCCTGCGCGCGAAGTCGCGCGGTGTGGTCGCGGGGCTGGCCGTGTACGCGCACGTGTTCGCGGTGCTCGATCCGAGCGCGCGGACCCTCTTCGAACGGCGCGACGGCGACCAGGTCGGGCCCGGCGACGTCGTCGCGCGTACGAGTGCTCGCGCGCGGGCGTTGCTCACGGCGGAACGCACGGCGCTCAACTTCGTGCAGCGCGCGAGCGGCATCGCGACGCTCACGCGCCGCTTCGTCGAAGCGGCTGCGAACGGCGGCCCTGCGGGCGTCTACGACACACGCAAGACGGCGCCCGGGTTGCGGCGGTTCGACAAGGCCGCCGTACGCGCCGGGGGCGGCCGGAACCACCGCATGGGACTGTTCGACGAGGCCATGCTGAAGGACAACCACCTCGATCTGTCGCGGGTGCCGGCGGACGACGTCGCGGCGCGCACGGCGTACGTCGCGCGTGTGCGAGCCGCGCTCGGATCGGCCGTGAGGCTGCACGTCGAAGCGCGCGACGAGGACGAAGCACAGGCTGCGATCGCGGGCGGCGCGGATGTCGTGCTCCTCGACAACTTCGCGCCTGCGGCGTTGCGTGTCGTCGTCGAACGGTTGCGCACTCGCGCGCGCCTCCACGGTCGCTCCCACGTCGAGTTCGAGGCCTCCGGCGGCATCGACCTCTCGACGGTGGCGGACTTCGCGGCGAGCGGCGTCGACCGTCTGTCGGTGGGTGCGTTGACGCACTCGGTGACGGCGCTCGACCTCTCGCTCGGCATCGAACGCGAGGAGGGCGCCCGATGAAGATGCCGCACCAGCCTTCGGGACCGGCGCGGCGACTCGCGCTCGACTTGCCCGCGGCGCACTCGGCCGTGCGCCAAGGGCGTCAGGCCGTGCGCACGTTCGCGCGTTTCGACGGCCTCGAAGGCGGCGAGGTCGAACACTTGGTGCTCGTCGTCGCCGAGCTGCTCAGCAACGCGGTCGATCACGGCGGCGGCGGGGGAGCGGTCGAGGTCGGCGATCTCGACGGCGACGTGCGCATGCTGCTCGACCTCGAACTCGACGACCACGGCTGGACCGTGTCGGTACGCGACCAGGGCAACGGCGACGCGGCCAAGGTCGCGCGTCGGATGACGAGCAGCGAGTTCCCCGCTCTCCTCGGCGAGCGCGGTCGCGGGCTGTACCTGCTGCACAGCCTGGTCGACCAATTGACCGTCGAGGCGCGCGCGGACGGGCGCGGTCTGCTCGTGCGTGCGCAGAAGTCGATGGGCGGCGGCAGTGCGCGACTCGTCTGAAGACGGAGCCGCACGCGCGGCTCGCGCCGTCGAACGCGGACGTTTCCGCGACGTCGACGGCCGCGTGGAGGAGCGGCGCGCCGCCGACGAAGCGCAATCGGACTTCGATCGGAACGGTGCGCAGGCAGGCGTGCTCGTCCGGGGGCTGCGCGCCTTCGGCCGCCTCCTGCTCGTGGCGCCGCGCGCGGCCGGGGTTCTGCTCGCACTGGGCTGGATGGCCTTCAACTTCTGGCTCTCGTCCGGCACCCGCGGACCCGACGAAGCGGCGCCCGTGTACGCCTTCGTCTCGAACCTCGCGCACGCGCCGCTGTTCGGCCTGCTCGCGCTGTGGTGGCTCGTCGCCCTGCCGCGCCGCGCCGCGCCCTTCCGCTGGGCCGATCTCTCACCGCTCCACGTGTTCGGCGTGTGGCTGGCCGTCGTCGCCTGGGGGGTGGTCGACGAGCTGCACCAGTCGACCGTTGCCGGGCGCGACGCATCGTTCCTCGACGTCGTGACGGACGGCGTCGGGGCGGCGGCTCTGCTCGTCGTGGTGGCCGAGGTCGGACGCAGCGACGCGACCACGCGCGGCGTCGCCGTGCGTCTGGTGGTGGGTGTGGCGGCTTGCGCCGCCGCAGCTCTCGCCGCGACGTTCTTCTGATGGAGGGTGTCGGTGCGCATCATGTGCGCATGGCCGCCGACGACTCGAACACGTACGTCTCGCCGCTCTCCACGCGTTACGCGAGCGCTCGCATGCGGCGGTTGTTCTCGCCGCTCCACCGTGCGCTCGTGTGGCGCGACTTGTGGATCGCGCTCGCACGCTGCGAACACGAACTCGGCCTCGCGATCACGGCCGAACAGCTCGCCGAACTCGAACGCACGCGCGCGAGCGTCGATCTCGACGCGGTCGCGCGGCACGAACGCGAGCTGCGCCACGACGTGATGGCACACGTGCACGCCTGGGGCGAGGTGGCGCCGAAAGCGCGCGGCATCGTGCACCTCGGCGCGACGTCGTGTTACGTGACCGACAACGCCGACCTGTTGATCATGCGCGACGGGCTCGATCTGCTCCGCGAGCAGGTCGTCGGTGTCGTGCGTTCGCTGCGCGACTTCGCGGCGCGCCACCGCGCGGTGCCCGCGCTGGGGCTCACGCACTACCAGCCGGCGCAGGCGACGACGATCGGCAAACGCGCGACGCTCTGGCTGCAGGACCTCGTGCACGATCTCGAGGACCTCGAACACGCGCGCACGCAGATCCGCTTCCGCGGCGTGAAGGGCACGACCGGCACGCAGGCTTCGTTCCTCGAACTGTTCGGCGGCGACCACGAGAAGGTGCGCGAACTCGATCGACGCGTCACGGCGCGCATGGGCTTCGAGAAGAGCTTCGCGGTCACCGGACAGACCTATCCGCGCCAGCTCGACTTCCGCGTCGGACAGGTGCTCAGTTCGATCTGCCAGAGCGCTCACAAGTTCGCCGTCGATCTGCGCCTCTCCGCCGGCAAGCGCGAGCTCGAGGAACCGTTCGAGTCCAAGCAGATCGGCTCGTCCGCGATGCCGTGGAAGCGCAACCCGATGCGCGCCGAACGCATGTGTTCGCTCGCGCGTTACGTGATGTGCTCGCTCGACAACCTGGCGCAGACGGCCGCGCAGCAGTGGTTCGAGCGCACGCTCGACGACTCGGCCAACCGGCGCATCGCCCTGGCGGAGATGTTCCTCGCCACGGACGCCGTGCTGCAGCTCTACCTGAACGTCGCGGCGGGCATCGTCGTGCACACGAAGGTCGTCGAACGCCATCTGGTCGACGAACTGCCGTTCCTCGCGTCCGAGTCGTTGATGATGGCGGCCGTGCAAGCGGGCGCCGATCGCCAAGACGTGCACGAGGCGTTGCGGTTGCACGCGCGCGCCGCGAGCGAAGCCGTCCACCAGGGCCTGCCCAACCCGATGGTGGAGCGCCTCGCCGCCGACCCCGCGTTCGCGCCCGTGCGCGGGCGGCTGGCCGATCTGCTCGATCCGAGCCGCTACATCGGTCGCGCACCGCAGCAGGTCGACGAGTTCCTCGAGAGTGAGGTCGACCCGCTGCTCGCGCGCCACGCCCACCTCGCGCGCGCGACCGGCGACGTGCACGTCTGACCCACACGCGGCGCGGCGCCGGGCCGACCCGAGTCGAGCCGACCCGGGCCGCGCGAGTCGGGCCGCGCGAGTCGGGCCGCGCGAGTCGCGCGCGAGGGAGCCGCGCCGCACCACACTCTCGCCGCGCCTCGCACGGGGGGTATGTTTCGGAGCGGGAAGCTCCCGCTTCGTCCAGCTCGTCTCGCCGTTTCGGCGCGGCGCGGCGCGGCGGACGATTCCTCTCCCCGTCGCTCATCGGCGCGTGACCGCACCCGGCATACCCAACGAGTACGCACTCTCGTCCTCGTGCTTCGGCGCGAGGTTGCCGAACATCGCCGATCAGATCTTCGCGGCGGTCGGCATGGGGTTCCGTCGTCTGGAGCTCGGCCGCACCGACGCGCCCCCGGCGATGGACGGGCTCGACGACGCGCGTTCGGAGACCGGCATCGAGCTGATCGGACTGGTCGCCGGCTGCCGCGACGTCCTGGGCAAGGACATGCCCGCCACGCAGCTCGCGAGCCTCGACGAGGACCGCCGCCGCCGCGCGATCAACTCCGTGCGCCGTCACGCGCGCCTCGCCAACGACTGGAAGTGCCCGCGGGTGATCGTGCGCGGCAGCCAGGTCGAGAACAACGCGCTGCAGGCCGAGGCGCGCAGCTTCGAACAGGAGGTGGCCGAACGCGGCCTCAACTCCGACCTGCTCGACCGACTCGCGCCGTTCGTCGTGCGCATGCAGAAGGCGGGGCAGGAGCAGATCCAGCACCTGTGCCGCTCGCTGCACGAGATCATGCAGGCCTTTCCGGACGTCGAGTTCGCACTCGAACCGGGGCGCGCGCTCGACGACCTGCTCGGCATCCAGGCCATGGGCTGGGTGCTCGACGATCTGCAGCGACAGAAGCTCGGCTACTGGCACGACGTCGGCCGCATCCACCAGCGCGAGCGGCTCGGCCTCCCGACGCAGTCCGACTGGCTCGATCGCTTCGCCCAGCGCCTGATCGGCGTGCACCTGTCCGACGCGGCCGAAGGCGAGACGGGCATGCCGCTCGGGCTCGGCGCGGTCGACTTCAAACTGCTGCGCGAAGCACTGCCCAAGACCGCCGAGAAGGTCGTCGACGTGCACCACAAACACGGGCGCGCCGAGATCCTGACGTCGGTCCAGTTCCTGCTCGATCGCGGGTTCTGACCCGGCGGGGCGCGCGGAACGGTGGCGGAGGCCGAGCCGATCTCGGTCGCAAGTGACGGTGGGGCAGTGAGTTGCGGTACCGGATCTGCCTCGCAGGAGCGCCCGGACGATCGCTGGACGATAGTGGCGGGTCGCCGTCCGCTCTCCGTCGAGTCGCGGAACCCTTGCCCCGGCGCGTTGCTCCACAGACCTTCGTGCCTTCGATGCCTCCAAGTGACACGCCGCGTCGGGCGGCCGTTTCGAACCCGCCGCGCGTCGACGAATTCGCGGCCGCACTCGAGCGCGCAGCGCTCGCGAGCGGCAACCGCACCGTCGCCGTGCTGACGCACCGCAACCCCGACCCGGACGCGATGGGCGCGTGCGTCGGAATGCGCGCACTGCTGCGCGTGCTCGGCTTCGAGGCGCGCGTGCACACCTGTGGCCGAGTGTTCCGCGCCGAGAACCTCGCGATGCTGCGCGAGCTGCGGCTCGACTTCCTGCCACAGGAAGACCTCGATCCGTCGTCGGTGTGCGGCGCCGTGCTCGTCGACACACAACCCGGCTTCGGACACACGAGCGTGCCGGCGGGACTCGCGGTCCTGGGTGTCTTCGACCACCACGTCGGCACACACGAGACGCGTCTCGACGCGCTGTCCTTCGTCGACGTGCGCACGAACTTCGGATCGACGTCGACGTTGATCCACGCCTACCTCGACGCCGCCGGTGTCGAGCCCGACAAAGCCACCGCGACCGCGCTGTTCTGCGGCATCCGCTACGACACGGGCGACCTGTCGATCGACGTCTCGGCCGACGACGAGGAGGCCTACTTCCAGTGCCTGCGGCGCGCCGATCGCATCGCGCTCGCGGCGATCCAACGCCCGCGTCTGCCGCAGAGCTACTACCGCGAACTGCACCGTTCGCTGCGCATGGCGCGGCGTTTCGGACCGGCGGTGGTGGGGCTGCTCGGCGAAGTCGTGAACCCCGAATCGGTCGCCGAGCTGTGCGACTTCTTCGTGCGCATGCAGGGCTGCGACTGGGCGCTCGTCGGCGGCATGTACGACGGCCAGTACTACGTCTCCTTGCGTTCGCGTCTGCGCGGACGCGATGCGTACGGTCTCCTGTCGCAACTGCTCGACGGCGAAGGATCCTGCGGCGGCCACGGTCGGATCGCCGGCGGCCGCGTCGCCCTCGGAGCGAGCGGCAAACTCGCCGCGCGGCGCCTCGAACGCCGCCTGCGCGCACGCGTCCTCAAGCTCGTCGATCCGGAACACGGCTTCGACGAGGACGAGCGCCTCGGTCAGACGCTCACGTGAGCGCCGCCGTCCTCGTCCTCGCCGGTCGCGATCCGACACGCGGCGCCGGTGTCGACGCGGACCTCGAAGCTCTGCTCGCCGCCGGAGCGAGCGGACACGCGCTCGTCACGAACGAGACGCAACAGGACGGCCGGCGCGTGCAACGCGTCGATCCCGTACCGGTCGCCGTGTGGAGCGCCGCGGCGCGGGCCGCGTTCGGGCCGGACACGCGCGTCGTGAAGACGGGCTTGCTCTCGTCGGCCGAGCAGATCGACGCCGTCCTCGAACTCGTGAGCGCCTGGCGACGCGAACGACCCGACCTGATCGTCGTCGTGGATCCGGTCCTCGCGGCGAGCGGGGGCGAGGTCTTTCTCGACGAGCGCGGCCGCGCGCGGCTGCTCGCCTGCCTCGGTGGGCTCGCGCCGATCCTCACGCCGAACGTGCCCGAACTCGCCGCGCTCACGGCGCGCCCGTTCGAAGAACTCGCCGCCGAACCGAGTGCGCGCGAAGTCGCCGCTCGCACCCTGATCGAGCGCGGCGCGCGCGCCGTGTGCGCGAAGGGTGGCCACGGCTGTGAGGAGCCGCTCGTCGATCTGGTGGTGGAAGCGGACCGCATCACACGCCTCGTGCGCGAGCGCCACGTCGGTCGGCGCCTGCACGGCTCGGGCTGCCGGTACGCGTCGTTCCTCGCCGGCGCACTCGCGCTCGGCGCCGACCTGCCGAGCGCGGCGCAGGCCGCCGGTGCGTGGCTCGGACGCCTGGTCGCAGCGACCGACCGCTGAACTTGCGAGGACTCGCGAGCTTCCGCTTGCATGGCGAAAAGCTCCTGGTATCTTTCCGCGCCCTGGTGGTCGAACGCAGTCGCACGACTGCGCGCGGTCGCCGGGTTGACAGACGGAAACTGGCGGCGCGTGACGCGCTGTTCAGGGAGCGGGCGGCTGTAGCTCAGTGGTAGAGCGCAACCTTGCCAAGGTTGATGTCGAGAGTTCGAATCTCTTCAGCCGCTCCATTTTTCCCCACCCGACCCCCGCCCCGCCCGATGCGGCGTGCTGCGCGGATGTGAAGTGCGGGGGGGCTGCGACGGTCAGGCGCGTGAGGATCGCGCGCGCGTTGCTCGGGAGTTCGCGGGTTGCATCACGCAGGCGTGTGCGACTTGGCGGGTTTGCGCGGATGAACGCGTGCGCCAACGGAAGCGGCGCCGCATCCGGTGAGGACGGGCGCCGCTGGACGTGGGCCGGGAGCGCGCTGCGCGCCAGCTCCCAGTGGTCTGAGGTCGACGGATCAGCGCATCAACGGCTCAGCGGTTCTGCGTGAACCACTCGGCGTTGATCTTGATGTAGCTCTCCCACTTCTCCGGGATCTCGTTCTCGTCGAAGATCGCGTCGACGGGGCACTCGGGGGCGCAGGCGCCGCAGTCGATGCACTCGTCGGGGTTGATGTAGAGCATCTTGTGCGTGCCGAAGTCGGCTTCGCTCTTCGTCGGGTGGATGCAGTCGACGGGGCAGACCTCGACGCAGGCGGTGTCCTTGGTCCCGATGCAGGGCTCGGCGATGACGTAGGTCATGGTGGGGCGCGCGGACTGGGGGCGGGGGCTCGTGGGTGGTGTGCGGCGGACATGCGGTCCGCGCGGAGGGCGCGAATGCTAGCAGGCTACGCGGTGCGGCGAAGGGCGTGGCGCGGAGCGTTCCGCGGGCGGCTTCGGGGTCAACGGCGAGTGAGCTCGAGGTGCTCACCCGAGGTCACGACGGCCTCGTGGGTCGGCGGCACGATCGTGGTGCCGGAGTAATCGAGGATCACGGCCGGACCGTGCACGACGTGGCCGGGAGCGAGGCCCTCGCGTTGCCAGAGTGTGGTGCTCAGCGCGGTTTCGAAGTGGACGCGCCGCTCGCCGATGCGGGCGGATGCGGGGGCCGGGCGGCGGCGCTGGGAGGCGCGGGGCGACGACGCGCGGGGTGCGCGCGGAACGTGTTCGAGCACGACGCGCTGCGCGACGAGTTCGACCGGCGTGTCGGTGTCGAGTCGGTGGCCCCACAGGCGGTCGTGGGCGCGCGCGAAGTCGGCGGCGAGTGTGCGCGATTCGGCCAGGCGCAGCTCGAACGACTGGCCGCGGTAGCGCAGGTCCACGAGGCGCGCGAGTTCGACGCGTGCGCCGCGCGCGACCGGTCCGAGTGCGGCGCGCGCTTCCTCTTCGAGTGCGTCGAACAGCGCACGGCGCCGCGCCGCAGGATGCGCAGCGAGCGGGACCAGGAGCGTGCGCACGAGTTCGCGGCGCTCGCCGCAGCGTGTCATGCCGAGTGCCGAGAGCGCGCCTTGGTGCAGCGGCACGAGTGCGCGCGGCATGCGCAACGCGTCGCACAGCGCCGCCGCGTGCAGACCACCGGCGCCGCCGAACGCGACCAGCGGCAGGCGTGTCGGATCGTGGCCGCGTTGGTGTGTGGTCGCGGCGATCGCGCGCCGCATGCCCGCGCGCGCGGACGCGAGCACGGCGCGTGCGGCGCGCAACGCATCGACACCGAGAGTGCGACCGAGCTTCTCGAACGCGCGTTCGACGGCATCCGTGTCGAGTTCGAACGCGCCGCCCATGAACGCGCCGGAGCGCACGTGGCCGAGCAGCACGTGCGCGTCCGTGACCGTCGGTTCGTCGCCGCGACCGTGGCAGACCGGACCGGGATCGGCTCCCGCCGACTGCGGCCCGGTGTGCAACACACCCGCGGCGTCGACGCGCACGAGTGAACCGCCGCCGCAGCCGATCGTGACGAGGTCTTGCGCGGGCACCGCGATCACGTGGCCCGCGACGTCGGGCAGATCGGTCACGAGGCGTGCATCGCGACCGGCGCGGCCGGTGGACGTGAACGCGACGTCGGTGCTCGTGCCGCCCATGTCGAGCGTCACGACGTCGCTGTAGCCCGCGTCGCGAGCGGCCGCGCGCGCACCGACCACTCCGCCCGCGGGACCGGAGGTGAGCACGCGCACGGGCTCGTCGCCGGCCAGTTCAGCG
The DNA here is from genome assembly GCA_044358925.1 of Planctomycetota bacterium. Taxonomy (GTDB): domain Bacteria; phylum Planctomycetota; class UBA1135; order UBA1135; genus Rohdeia. The sequence goes on from JBIKNC010000119.1 coordinate 13,112, forward strand.
GTGAGATGGCCGCCGTGGCTGGCGAGCACGACCAGGCGCGCGGGTGCGACGCGCCGCTCGAGCGGACCGAGATAGGCGCGCACGATCGGCACGAGCGCCGCGTTCACGACCGCCGTGGTGAAGCGCTCGTACTCGCGGTGCTCGCGCACGAGATCCGACGAAC
>JBIKNC010000326.1:0-3649 GCA_044358925.1 Planctomycetota bacterium
CACGACGCCGCCCGGTCCGAGCACGCCCGGCGCGAGTTCACCGGGCTCGAGCCGCGCGAGCGCGCGCTCTGCGACGCGCTGCAACTCGAGCGCGTGCCCCGCGATCTCGTCCATGCCTTCGACGCGCTGCGCCACGATCACGAGCGGCTCGCCGTCCTCGAACGCGAACAGTTGCGCACCATCGGGCGCTCCGCGCGCGAACCACTCCGACGCGCCGCGCGACCACTCACCGACGAGTGCCAGCGGTCGGCGCGCCGCGTGTGTGGCCGCAGCGAGTTGCGCGCGCATCGTGGGCTCGCGCAGCGTCGCACGCTCCGCGACGCGCGTCGCCAGCGCGAGCGTCGCGCGGTCGCCGTTCGTGCCCAGGTCCGCCAGCAACTCCGCGTGCAACGCGACGAGCCCGTCGACCGGATCGCCGTCCAACGCCAGCAACTCGGCGCGCGCTGCGAGGCCGTACGCGAGGCCGCGTTCGTCGCGCTCGTTCGCGAAGCGCTCCGCCACGGCGCGCCAGTGTTCGCGCGCATCGCCCAGGCGCGCATCGCTCTTCGCGCGCGCCGCGAGCCACGTGTGCGCGAACGCCGCGAGCGCCGGCCGATCCTCGCGCGCCGCGAGTTGCACGAGGCGCGCGTCGCCCGACTCCGGCCGGCCCGCGCGATCGTGGCCGTCGACCTCGGCCCGCGCACTCGCGACGAGCGGCTCGTCCAGCACGCGCCGCTGTTCCGCCGCACGGCGTTCGTCCGGCAGCGCCGGCGCGAGCAACGTGCCGTCGATCCGCGCGCGCACTTCGAATGCGTCCTCGGCTCGCGCCACGCCCTGCACTTCGTCCGCGAGTGCGTCGGCCAGCGCCTCCGCGACCTGCCCGGCGCGTTCCACGAAGCGCAGTCGTGAACGTTCGACGTCGCCCGCCAGGCTCGCGAGTCCGACCGCGCCCGCCGCGCCGACGAGCAGCAAGAGGAGAGCGGCGAGGAGCGCGAGAACCCGCGGCGAACGCATCCTCGGCACGATAGCGCGGCGGCTCACCTTGACCGGTTAGCCTCTTGCCGCTCCTCCTTCGAAGTCCGCCGACACTCCCCCTCGAACCGTGAAACGACCGCTCGAGTTCCTCCCGTTCAAGGCCTTCGTGTTCGACAGCAGCGCCGACGCGATGGAGTCGATCGCGCGCGAGATGGCGAACTGGATCCGCACGAAGCGCTACCACCGCGGCGAAGCCACGTTGTGCTTCTCGAGCGGTGAGCCGGTGCGCCCCGGCCTCGACAAGATCCGCCAGATGAGCACCCAGGAGGAGGCCAAGGGCGGCCTGCCCGTGTCGGGCGTGCGCTGCTTCGGCGTCGCGGAGTTCGAAGGCAAAGGCCCCGACGAAGCGGGTTCGATGTCGGGCTGGATGAACGACGCGTTCCACAGCAAGTGGGCGGCGCTGCCGGAACACCGGCACCTGCTCGACGGCCGGCTCAGCGGCGCCGCGCTCGACGCCCATGTCGCGGAGTTCGAGGCGAAACTCGCCAAGGAAGGCCCGGCCGACGTGCTGATGGTCGGTCTCGGAGCGACCGGCCGCCTCGGCATGCACGAGCCCGGCGCCGATCCGAAGTCGCGCACCGGCTTCGTGAACCTGTCGGACACGACGCGCGAGGAACTCTCGCGCTGGCACGGCGGAGCGACGGTGCCGCCGCGCGCGCTCTCGATGGGCATCGCGACGATCCGCAGCGCGACGCGCGTGCGGGTGTTCGCGTTCGGCGAACACCTGGCCGAGGTCGTCGACCGCGCCATGCTGCCCGACCCGGACCGTCAGAACCCGCTGACCCTGCTGCTGGGCCACAAGGACGTCGAGCTCCTGCTCGATCCGGGTGCGGCCTCGCTGCTCGAGTGACGTCCGCGCGGAAAGGGGAGCGGTACGGTGCCGCACCAAGAACTACGCCCTTCGTGCCTCGGGGACCGAGGCACGAAGGGCGTAGTTTTTGGTGCGGCACCGTACCGCTCCCCTTTCGACACAAAGCTCAGACGCGGATGTTCTTCCAGGCGATGAGCGTGTCGCCGCGCAGGAAGGCGACGCCGGTCAGGCCCTTCACGAGCAGGTCGTCCTGCGTGCCGCGGCCGGGGTAGCGGAACTCACCGTTCTCGCCGTCCTCGAACTGCAGTTGGAAGTAGTAGACGGTGCGGCCGCCGATCCAGGTCGGGTTGGTCTCGGAGCGGCGGTCGGCGACGAGCGCACACACGTGGCGCAGCGGCACCGCGAGGACGGCGCGGCGCAACTTGTTGCCGTGGAACAGGAAGTGGCCGCCGGCGAAGAGCGCGAGCGCTCCGAACACGATGCCGACGACGCCTCCGAAGACCTGCGCGGCGCCGAGGGCCACCAGCGCCAGGCCGACCAGCAGGAGCACGAAGCCCCAGCGGATGCGGGCCTCTGCACGGTCGAGGTCTTCCTCGGCGGGCGGGACGTACGCGGCGGCGGCGGGGAAGTCGGCGTGCTCGCGGATCTTGGCGAGGCGACGCGTGACCGCCGTCTGGCGGCGCGAGGTGGAGGCGCTCGTTTCGGTCGACATGGGCCACTCGAGGGGTCTCTGGCGCGACCGTCGCATCGGACGGTCACAGAGGCTTGGGGGGGCGGCGCGTGGCGGGCGCCGAGCGGCCGAAGTCTATCCGCTCGATCGCGGGTGCGATCGCAGAGCTGGGCGGGCGTTTCGCGCGAGATCAGCGCGTTCTTGGGTTCCCGCGGGCCAACTTGGTATCACGCGTGGCCCGGCGCTCGCTCTGGAGCGTTCGGCCCATCCGTGCCGCCATCGCCATGACCTCGATCACGTTCCGTTCCACGTCCAGCCTCATCGTCGCCGCCACGGCGCTCCTCGTGGCTTCCGGTTGCTCGAGCACCGGAACGTCCAACCAGTACCGCGCCAAGGTTTCGCAGAACCGCGTCAACGTCGGCAACACGACGCAGACCGCGGGCTTCGGCACGATCGAACTCGAAGCGGGCGGCACGTACGACGCTTCCGATCGCATGAGTGCGAAGGCCGGCGTGCGCGTCGGCACCTCGGAGACGTCGGAACTCTTCGTCGAACACGATCCGTACGTGCGCATCGTCGAGGACGGCAAGGATCCGTCGGGCTCTGGCGACGTGGTGGTCGGCTTCCGTCAGCGTCTGCTCGAAGAGAGCAAGAACTTCCCCGCGACCGCGCTCGAGTTCTCGACCTCGCTGCCCGTCGGTGACGACGACCCGCTGCTGACGAGCGGCTACACGAACTTCTACGGCGCGTTCGTCGTCGACCGCCACTTCGGCGATCTGCTCACGAGCTTCTACTACAAGCTCGGTGCGATCGGCACCGCGGTTGCGAACGACCTCGACGCGGAGCACACGATCGCGCTCGCCGGCTTCCTGCCGGTGACGGCCGGTTGGACGGCGATGCTCGAGTTCGCGGGCACGCACCGCCCCGAGTTCGACACCGAGCCGATCATCGTGAACGCCGCTCTGCTCTTCAACCTGACCGACGCGCTGCTGTTCGACATCGGTGTGCAGGTCGGTCTGAACGACGACGCGCCGGATGCGGTGATCGTCGCGGGTGTGACGACGAACGTCGGTCGCATCTTCTGAGAGCGAGTGCGACGAGATCGTGGCGCGTACGGTGCCAGGCACCCTGTCGCCAGATCCGGCACTTCGCCT
>JBIKNC010000120.1:0-13253 GCA_044358925.1 Planctomycetota bacterium
GCAAGTTCCTTTCGATCTTCAACGCGGCTTCGGCCGCAACACGTGCACGTCCGCGCGATGCCTCACCGTGAACTCCGGCGGCGCGACTCGCGACAACATCTCGGCGTGCGCACGATCGAACGCCTCGCGCTCCGCTGCGTTCAGGCTCGCGCCCGAGCCACGACACGCACGGAAGCGGCCGCGCCAGCTCTCGTGCGTGAACGGCAGAGCGACGTCGAACGCCATCGTGCCGACGAGGTCGTAGCGACCGCGCGCCCACTCGGGCATGGTCGGGACCTCGCCCGACCAATTCGCTGCCGACCAGTCGGGGTTGAAACGCAGCACGAGTTCTTCGCTCGCACGCGCGATGGCGTCCTCGCGCGGCAGCCACGAGAGGTGGACGGTCGCGAACAGGCCGCCCGGGACGAGCAGCCGTTCGATCTCCGCGTCGACGGCCGGGTGTTCGAAGTACAGCGCACACTGCGCGGCCGTCACCGCGTCGAAGGTGCGGCTCGGCAGGCCCGTGGCCTCGGCGCGCGCCGCGACGAAGCGTGCGTCGAGGTTCTCGACGCGCGCGTTCGCCTCGGCGACGGCGAGCTGCACGGCCGACAGGTCCACACCGACCACCGACGCGCCGCGCCGCGCGAGTTCGAGCGCCATGAAGCCCGTGCCCGCGCCGAGGTCCAAGATGCGCGCGCCTTCGAAGCGCACGCCGAACGTGTGCAGCGCATCGAAGACACGCGCCGGATAGCGCGGCCGATGGCGGTCGTAATCGGCCTGTGTGCGTCCCCAGTCGGACACACGCTCGCCGTCGCGACTGCCGAGGCCGTGCATGGGCGGCGCTCCCGGCTCAGCGCGTCCAGGTGTACTGGAAGCGCTGCTCTTCGCCTTCGAGCGGCGCCGCTTCGAGGCCCAGCTCCTTGGCGATGAGCACGCCGCGTTCGTTCTCGCGGTGCGTCGGGAACACGACGCGGTCGAGCGGCCAGTCGCGCTCGAACCACGCGACCAGTTCCTGCACGAGGTGTCGATCGAGGCTGCTGTCGAGCATGTCCGCCGACACCCAGTATGCGACCTCGGCCGCGCGCGGATCCGTCTCGTTGGGATTGACGTAGACACAACCGACGCAGCGCGAACGGTCGTGCGCGAGCACCGTGTACGCGTACGCCACGCCCGTGCCGAACTCGTCCCAGTGGCGCTGGAGGTCCTTCTCGTTCTGCGCGAGCTCGAAGTCCGGGCTCGGCCAACTGCCCCACTTCAGGCTGCCGCGCAGGTGATCGATGCTCGACATGAAGGCGTCGTAGTCGAGCTTCGCGACCGCCGGCCGCAGCGGCTCGAGGCGCACGCGCGCCGTCGTGTACTCCCACGTCGGCGTGAAGGCGGGATCGAAAGCGGTCGGAGCGGTGACGTTCGCGCTCGGCGAAGCACAACCGGCGAGAGCGAGGGCAGCGAGGAACGAGACGCGTGTGAGGAGCGACATCGGGGGGGATTGGTGGACGAATTTCAAACGGGGTCGACCGCGCGGTACGCGTCGATGACGGCGCGCTCGCCTTCGCGGCCCGAGCGGCTGTTGCCGTGTTCCATGCCGATCACGCCGCGGAAGTCTCTGTCGGCGAGGCGGCGGAACAGGTGGGCGTAGTTGATCTCGCCGGTGGTCGGCTCGCAGCGGCCGGGGTTGTCGCCGACTTGGAAGTAGGCGATCTCGTCCCACGCGCGTTCGAAGTTGCGCACGAGATGGCCCTCGCTGATCTGCTGGTGGTACAGGTCGTCGAGGATCTTGCACGACGGCGAACCGACGGCGCGGCACAGGAGATAGGCCTGCGGGATCTCGGTCAGGAACTGACCCGGATGGTCGACGAACGCGTTGAGCGGCTCGAGCACCATCACGAGGCCCGCGGGCTCGAGGACCTCACACATGGCCTTCAGCGTGTCGATGCAGTTCGCGGTCTGGTAACCGGCTTCGAGGCCGGGCTCGAAGCGACCGGGCACCACCGTCGCCCACTTGGCATCGACGCGTTTCGCGACGTCGAGTGCGTCGCGGCACTGCTGTTGGAGCGCCGCACGCGCGTCGCGGTCGCCGTTCACGTAGCGCGCACTGCCGAAGTCGGCGTCGAGCACGAACACGCCCATCGTCATGCCGAGTTCGCGCATGGCGGCGCCGATGCGCTCCTGCGTCGCGACGTCGCGCCACATCAGGCCGTTGTCCTCCCACGCGCGGAAGCCTTCGTCGTGGGCGAAGCGCAACTGGTCGACGAGGTCCGCGCCGGCGTGCGCTTCGAACATGCCGAAGTGCGGCGCGTACTTCAGGCGGAACGGCTCGCCGCGGCGTGAGTTCGAGTTGGCGGTGAGCGGCGCGGCGCCCGCGCTGCTCCCGACGGCCAAGCCGGCCGCGAGGCCGGATCCGAGGAACTGTCGTCTGTCCATCGCGGACGATGTTAGCGGCGCGGGCCGAGCTCCCGCGCCATGACATGGTCCCGCTGCGCGTCCGTGCCGAGCACGAACGTGTGTTCGCCGACGACGGCGAAACCGTGGCGTTCGTAGAAGCGCACGGCCCGCGGGTTGTTGCTCCAGACCCCGAGCCACAGGCATGCGGCGCCGCGTGCCCGCGCCTCGGCGACGACGGCTTCCAGCAGCGCGGCGCCGACGCCGTGGCTGCGCGCGCGTTCGAGCACGTAGATCTGGTGCAACTGCACGGCGGGACCGTGTGGCAACACCCGTACGAGTCGCGCTTCGGAGGGCGTCGGCCCGTCCTCGACGAGCGCCATGCCGACGGGACCGCGTGGGTCGCGCGCGAGCAGGTACAGCGCGCCGCTCTCCCCCATCCGCCGAGCGATCACCTGCGGCGCGTACTCGCGTTCGAGGTGTGCGACGAGGTCGCTCCACGCGTTGTGCGCCGCGAACGCTTCGGCGAACGCCTGCGCGCCGACGGCGGAGACGGCGCCGGCGAGCTGCGGCGTCGCACGCACGATCTCGATCACGCTGCGCCCTCCACACTCGCGCCGCGCCGCGCGGCCGCGACGCCGAGCACCAGCAACCCGAGACCGACGGCCGCGAGCGACACACCGAGCACGAGCGACGTCGGTCGGTAGTCGAAGCGCACGCGGTGTGCTCCCGCTTCGAGCGCCACGCCGCGGAACACGCCGTTCGCGATTCCGAGCGGGCGCTCCTCGCCGTCGACCAGCGCGCGCCAACCCGGGAACCACGACTCACCCAGCACCAAGAGTCCGTCGCCATCGAGTTCGACGTCGAGTTCCACCGTGGTGTTCGTGAAGGTCGGCTCGCCGACCACGGCGCGTGTGCACGGCGTCGTCGGCGTCCAGTCGAGCGAGAACGCCGCCGCGCGCGTCGGATCGAAGTGCGGATCGGCGCGCACGACCTGTCCGAGTTCGGGCAGCGACAGCGTGCCGCGCGCGACGAACGCACGCTGCGGCGCCTCGTCGCGCCGGAGCACCGTCACTTCGGCGAAGCGCGGCGCGTCGGGCTCGGGGCCCGCGACGACGCTCCAACCCGGCACGTCGCGCGGCGCCGCCAGCGCGAGGAAACGACAGCCCGACATCTGGAAGAGCGTCGCGTCGGGATCGATGCCGCGTGCGTTCCACGACAGGAGCGGGTGCGCGCCGGGCGGCAGCACGAACGGCACCCACTGGGCGTGCGCGAGCGGCTCCATGCCGTCGTAGCCGGCCACCGACGCGATGCCGTGTGCGAGTGCCGTGTTCGGCGGGAACACACCCGCGTCGCTGAAGACGCGCGCGCTGCCCATCTGCTCCAGCAAGACCTCTTCGGTGGCCGTGAGCGGATAGACGCGTTCGAGCGGTGTCGCCGGGTTCTGCCCGTTCGCGAACTCGACCAGGCGCACGGCCAGGAACACGACGAACAGGTAGCTCAGCGCCGGTTGTTTCGCGCGCGCGAGGAACGGCAGCGCGAGCGCGAGTGCGACACACAGCACGAGTCCGAAGTCGATCGTGCGCTCGCGTTCGACCGAGAACGCAGCGAACGTCGCGCGCGCGCGCACGGAGTGACCGTCCGCCGCGAGCACGGCCACGTCCGCGCGCCAGCGCCCCTCTGCGAGGCGCGACGCGTCGAGGTACGGCGAGCGGAACCAACGCACGCCGGTCGGCGCGACGGTCGCAGGTTCGCGAGCGGCGAGCGCCGCGCGCGCGGCCGCGCTCGGTTCGTCGAACACGTCGAGGGCCGCGGGCGATTCGCTTCCGTTCGCGCCGACGAGTTCGAGGAAGACCTGCTCGCCGGGAGCCAGTTGCAGTGCGCCTTCGACGTCGATGCGCCGGCCGGTGAGCACGCCGCGTTCGTCGACGGCGGGCGCGATCGCGACGAACAGCTCCGGCGAGGCGACGCTCGAACTCGGCAAGCCTGTCGCGGTGTTGGAGGGCGGCAGTGCGAGCGGCAACGCCACCGTCGCGACGGCGACGAGCGCGAGCGACCGCGCGCGCCACTGGGTGTGTTGCCAACCTTCGGCCGCGAGCAGCGCGAGTCCGAGCGCGGCGACCGGCGCGAGCCGCACCGTCGCTCCGAGGCCGACCAGTGGCAACTGTTGTTTGAGTTCGAGCAGCCCCGGCGCTCGCAGCGCGAGCCACCACGCGACCGCCGTCGTCACGAGCACGAGGCCGCGGCGCCGGAGCGGTCCGCCGCCGGCGATCGCCGTCGCGGCTGCGAGCACGAACACCGCGAGCGGTGCGAACGCACTCGCCTCCTCGAGGTACGAACCGGGCCCGAGGTAGCCGTCCATGTCACCCGGGCGACCGAACAGTCCGGGTGCGAACGAGAGCACACTCGCCGACGGCAGACCGGCGACGACGAACCCCAGGGCGCCGACGACGAGCGCCAGGCTGCGGGCGATCTCGCGCCTCACGGCGACGCGGCGCCGCGACGCGTGCCACACGAATGCACTCGCCGTGAGCGGGACGAGCGGCAGGAGATCGCCCCAGGCGAGATCCGTGTCCTTCGCCGCGCGGATGCTCTTCGCCGCGCTGTTGCCGAGGTACTCGACGAACGGCACGAGCATGGGCGCGGCGAGCAGCGCGCCGCTCAGCAAACCGACGAGCGCGAACAGGCCCGCGCGGCGCTGTTCACGCAGCAGCGCGAGGCTCCACAGGCCGCACAGCGCGCCGCAGTAGAAAGACGTCTCCGGATGGCCCGCGAGGATCGAACACGTGGTCGTCAGCACGACGGCGGCGAAGGCGAGCCGCGCGCGCGCGCCGCGCAGCGCTTCGATCGCGAGCAACGTCCACGGCAAGAAAGGCGGCACGGCGCCGAGCGGCGAACCGAGCCACAGCACCGTGAAGGCGCACAGTCCGAAGCTCACGCCCGCGATCCACGGCGCGGCGCCGACGAGACCGAGGCGGCGCGCGAGCAGGTACGCGCCGAAGCCTCCGAGCGCGAGGCGCAGCCAGGCGTTCACGGCGAGTCCCGCGCGGAAGCCGACCTCGCCGAAGACGGCTTCGAGCGCGACGAGTGCGAGGACCTGCGGGTCGATCACACGCGCCTGCGGATTGCCGATCCCGGGCGCGCCGAGATACACGAGCGGGTTCCACAGCGGCGGGTCGCCGGCCAGCCAACTGCGTACGACCCAGCGCAGGTAGGGATGGAAGACGACGCCCTGGTCGGAGATCTCGGCGTTCGCGACCGACGGGTTGCCGCCGTGCGCGACGATGTGGGCGCTCCACGGCAACTGACTCGTGGCCGTGTCGGTGGCGAGCAGTTGTGAGCCGGCCGGATCGAGGAGCGCGTCCTTCACCGGGAGTGCTCCGAGCACGAGGAAGCACAGGAGCACGAACCAGGTGGGCGCCGCGCGGAAATCGATGCGGTGGCGGCTCGTCGTCACACGTGCACGATAGCCGGATCGCGCGCCTGTTCGACGCACAGGCTCGACGCACAGTTCGACGATCCATCCGGCGGCGCGGGTCGGTCAAGATGCGCACGGCGTGCGCACTCCCTCCCGCATCTCACCGGCTCTGTCTGCCGCGGCGCTGCTCGCGCTCTTCGCTGCGCCGCTCGTGCTCGGCTTCTTCGGACCGGTCGGCGACGCCGCGCTCTTCCACCTGCCGTACCAGATGCTGGTCGGCGACTTCGCGCGCGCCGGCGAGTTCCTGCTCTGGAATCCGTGGACGAACGGCGGCTCGCCGGACGGAGCGGAACCGCAGATCGGTGCGTTCTCGCCCATCGCCGTCGCGGCCGGATTCGTCGGCGGCGGATCGACGTGGTCGTTCACGCTGCTGTGGCTCACGACGTGGTGCCTGTCGGCGGCCGGCTTCGCGCGCCTCGCGTCGCACCTCGGTGCGCCGCCACTCGCCGCAGTCGCACTCGCACTCGCCTGGAGCACGAACGGCGCCTTCATCGGCCACAACGGACACACGTGTTTCGTGCACGCGTTCGCGTTCCTGCCGTGGATGGTGCTGTGCATCGAACGCGCGTTCGAACGCCGCGGGCGCGCCGCGTTCGTGTCGGCCGCCGGCTGCGGCGCGTGGTGGGGCCTGTCGGCGCTGGCCGGTTATCCGGGCCTCGTCGTCGTGTGCGGACTGATCCTCGGTGCGTACACGGCTGTGCGCATGTTCGCGAGCACCGGCGAGCGCCGCGTCGCGCTCGTGCGCGGCACGTTGCTCTTGTGCTGCACGACGGCGGTCATGCTCCTCGTGGTCGCGCCGTCGTACGGAGCGTTCTTCGTGGAAGGCGCCGGCTACTCGGGCCGCACGGACACACTGCCGCGCGACATCGCGAGCGGTTGGAACGCGAGCGACCCGGTGCAGGCCAACGCGCTCGAGCCGCGCGCGCTGTGGACCTTCGCGAGTCCGTTCGTCGCGGCGCTCGCCGCTGATCCGGCGCACGGGCCGGCGCACGGGCCGTTCGCACACACCGACCCGACGTCGGTCGGCCTCGACGCGAACTTCGTGGTCGTGTGCCTCGCGTTCGCCGTGCTCGTGCGCCGCGGCCGTTCGCGCGAGCACCTCGCGTTGCTCGGCGTCGCGCTCCTGTTCCTCGGCTTCGCACTCGGCGGAGCGCTGCCGCTGCGCGCGTGGCTCTACGATCTCGTGCCGCCGACGCGGCTCTTCCGACACGCGGCCTTCTTCCGCGTAGGTTTCCTGTTCGCGCTCGCGCTGCTCGCGGCGCACGGTGCGCGCGAGTTGTCGGCCGGGCGCATCGATGTGCGCACGTTCGGTCGAGGCGCGGCGCTGCTCGGCGGCGTGTTCGCCGCGGCGACCGCGCTCGCGCTCTTCGAACTCGAGCTGCTGCGGCCTGCGACCGCACTCGCTGCGCTCGCAGTCGTGCTGCCGCTCGGCGTCGGGCTCGTCGTGTGGCGCACGCGCTCCGCGGGCAACCGCGCGACGGGAACCATGTCATGGTGCGCACTCGCGCTCGCAGCGTTCGCGCTGTGGAGCGCCGGACCGCTCGTGTACGGCTCGCGTGAACGGCTGGAGCGGCTCGACCGCGAACACGTCGCCGCGCTCGACCTCGGCGCGCGCGGCTTCGATCGCCGCTTGCTCGCGCCGACGATCCCGGACGCCACGGCGCAGAGCCTCCTCTCGGGCGACCTCGCCGCCGTCGCGGACGAACTCGCCGACCCGGTCGGCCGCCTGTTCGACTCGTCGAACCTGCCGGGCAAGACGGCGGTGCTGGCGGGGTACACGGCGCTCAACAACGCGCTGCACCACGCACTCGCGCGCCATCCGGTGTTGCTGCGCCAGGCGGTCGGCTCACAGCGTGTGTTCTTCGCTCGCGAGGCCTTGCACCTGCCGGCGGACGCGGCGACGTTCGACGCGTTCAGCGCCGCGAGCGCGGGCGGCGACGTGCCGCTCGTGATCCACGACGGCGGAACACCGCCCGCGGACCTGGCCGCCGCCGTGGCTCGCGCGCGGCTCGCACCGCTCGCGTTCGAAGTCCTGCGCCACACACCGCGCGACCTCGAACTCGCGCTCGCCGAGCCGAGCCCCGAGCCCGGCTTCCTCTTCGTGACCGAGCGCCACGCCGCCGGTTGGCGCGCGAGTGTCGACGGCGCGCCGACGCCCGTGCTCCAGGCCGGCTTCCTGTGGCGCGCCGTCGCGCTCCCGGCCGGAGCGCAGCGCGTGCACTTCCACTACCGCCCGTTCGGGTGGCCGTGGTTGCTGGTCGTTTCGTGGGGTACGCTCGCCTTGGTCGCAGGCGCACACGTCGCGACCCGCCGAGAATGAGCGATCACGACGACGTCGGCGCGCGCATGCGGCGCGAGTGGGATGCGCGGGCGCGCGAGAACGCGCGGCTCTACATCGCCGACAAGGAGTCGGCGGGCATCGGCTTCTCGTTGTCGGGCTGCCGCGACGCGTACCGCATCCTCGAAGAGCTCCACCCGTACCTCGCGAGCGAGACGCGCATCCTCGAGATCGGTTGCGGCATCGGCCGCATGCTGCAGTTCTTCGCGGTGCTGTTCCGCGAGGTGCACGGCTTCGACGTGGCGCCCGGCATGATCGAGCAGGCGCGGCCGTTCCTGGCGCGCTTCGACAACGTGCACCTGCACCTGGGCTCGGGGCGCAGCCTCGCGCCGCTGGCCGACCGCTCGATCGACGTCGCGGTCTCCCACGCCGTCTTCCAACACGTGCCCGACCTGGGTGTGATCGGCGACTACGTGGCGGAGGCGCACCGCGTCCTGTCCCCGGGCGGCGTCTTCAAGTTCCTCGTGAAGACGGAGCGCTGGCCGGAACAAGGCGCGCTCCACGACACGTGGCACGGCGTCGAGGTGACTCGTGCGCACGTCGACGGTTGGATCCGCCGCGACGGCTGGACGCTGCTCAACGCCTACACTGCGGACGAGCCGACGACGGCCTGGGTCGTGCTGCGCAAGTCGAGCCCCGCGTGACGCGGCCCGTGTCCGTGGGTCAGACTGTGGACGGCGCCATGGCTCTCCCCCCCAACACAGCCGCCGCAGGCACGCCGTCCGCGGGCGCGGCCGGCGAGAACACCGGCGAGAACACCGTCGAGCCGTACCTCACGGTCGTCCTGCCCGTCTACGACGAGGAGCTCGTCCTCGAGGAGAACCTCGCGCGCCTCTTCGCGCACCTCGAAGGCGCTCGGTTCGGTGCGGCGGCCGGAGCCGGGCCCGGCGCCTTCGAAGTGGTCGCGGTCGACGACGGTTCGCACGACCGCTCGCACGCGATCCTCACGGCGGCGGCGAGCCGCGACCCGCGCCTCGTGGTCGAGCGCCTGCCGCAGAACCGCGGCAAGGGCGCCGCCGTGCGCCACGGCATGTTGCGCGCACGGGGCCGGTACGTCGTGTTCATGGACGCGGATCTGTCGACGCCGCTCGAGGAGTTGCGGCCGTTGCTCGCGGCACTCGAAGGCGGCGCGGACGCGGTGCTCGGCAATCGACGCTCGCCCGGCAGCCGCATCGAACGTCGCCAACCGTGGCTGCGCGAGACTCTCGGCAAGGGCTTCACGCTCTTGACTCAGTTCCTCCTCGTGCCGGGCGTCCACGACTTCACGTGCGGCTTCAAGGGCTTCACGCGCGCCGCGACGCAGCGTGTGTTCACGCGCTCGACACTCGATCGTTGGGCCTTCGACGCCGAAGTCGTCGTGATCGTGGCCGAGCAGGGTCTGCGACTCGCCCAGGTGCCGGTGCGCTGGCGCCACGAGGACGACACGAAGGTGCGCATCGCGGGAGCCGTCGTCCGTTCACTCGCCGACCTCGTGCGTGTGCGTTGGAAGCGCATGCGCGGCGCCTACCGCTGAAGCCGCTTCGCTCGTCATGTTCAAGAACAACGAAGTCGCCGTCGTCGTGCCCGCCTACAACGAGGAGGGCACGATCGCGGAAGTCGTGCGCGAGTTCCGCGCCGAGCCGCTCGTCGACCGCGTCATCGTCGTCGACAACAACTGCAAGGACCGCACGGCGGAACTCGCGGCAGCGGCGGGCGCCGAGGTGATCGCGGAGAGCGCGAAGGGCTACGGCTGCGCGTTGCGCGGCGGCCTCGACCACGCCGTTCGGACGGGCGCGAAGATCATCGTCCTGACCGAGGCGGACGGTTCGTTCCGCGCGGCGGACGTGCCCAAGCTGCTCTCGTATCTCGAGGACTGCCGCATGGTCCTCGGCACGCGGACGACCCGTCAGATGGTCGAACAGGGCGCCAACATGCACAAGGCGTTGCGCTGGGGCAACGTGCTGATGGCCAAGCTCCTCGAGCTGTTCTGGTACCTGCCGCACGAGCCTCGGTTGACCGACGTCGGCTGCACCTACCGGGCGCTGTGGGCCGACGCGTGGGTCGAGATCCGCGCCGGCACGCGCGAAGCCGGACCGTCGTTCTCGCCCGAGATGATCTGCGCCGCGTACCAACGCGGTCTGCGTGTCATCGAGATCCCCGTGCACTACGGCGCGCGCCGCGCCGGCGAGAGCAAGCACAGCAAGAGCTTGCGTCAGGTCTCGCGCACGGCGATCGGCATGTTCCGAACGATCTGTCGCAAACGTTTCGTGGGCTGAAGCGTTTGCGAGCACCGCGCGCTCGGCGGCGGTGCACACGATCGGAAGAGCCTTCTGAAGAACCGTTCGGTTCGTGTGTGGTGGTTTGAGTGAGAACTCGAGCCCTGGGAAGTCGGTGAGCGCGTTGCCAACTCGTTTCGACGGCGCCAGCGCGGGCGCCGATGCGAGTCGGCGGCCTGTCGGTGGAGCGCTCACCGAAGGCCGACGAACTCCCGCGGACCTCGAAGAACGTGACTGCCGCAAGCGCTGCGTCTAGCCACGTTCGTTCCCTCCCCACGGCGAACCCATGATTCCCCCCTTCGATCGAGCCGACGACGGCCGTCGCGCGTCGTCCGATTCCTCGACCAGCTACGAACGACACCACACACGGACCGAACCGAACCACCCGTTCGGTGGGCGCACACACATCGGCGGGCGGGCCGAGTTCCTCGACGGGCCGCTGGTGCCCGAGACGGTGCGCACGCGCATGGAAGTGCTCCGCGAACCCGCTCGCGAGGCACCTCGCACGGCCTTCGCGGCCGGTGAACGCGCGGCGCCGTCGAGCAGCCCGCACGGGGCGGCGAAAGGCGGGCGCGGTGCTGGGCGGATCCTGTTCGCCGTCGCGGCGGCGGAGGAGCGCGGCGCCGTCGCGAGTGAACTCACACGCGACGGGCGCGGCGTGGAGAACACGACCATCGACGACGTCGTCGCGACCGCGATGCGCGAGACGTTCGAGTTGTGTGTGCTCGAGCTGAACTCCGCGGCCGACGTGCTGCTCGTCGAACGCCTCGCGCGCGAGTGCCCGGCCATGCGACGCGTCGTGCTGGTGAGCGGCGGCGAGGACGCGCGCGTGGCGGCGCTCGAACGCGGGGCGGACGACGCCCTCTCCGCGCCCTGGTCGGGACGCGAGGTCCTCGCCCGAGCGAACGCCCTCCTGCGTCGCCTCGACCTGTCGACCGGCACGCGCATCCACGTCGAGGAGGGACTCGTCGTCGACCTGGCGCGCCTCGAGATCGAACGGGCCGGACGCACCTTCGACCTGACGCCGCTCGAAGCCGGCATCCTCGGCTACGTCGTCCGGCACGGACACCGCGTCGTCGGGCGCGACGAGATCTTGGAGGCCGTCTGGAGCGACCCGACGACGCGCGCCTGCGCCCGGACGGTCGACGTGCACATCGTGGCTCTGCGCCGCAAGTTGCACGGCAACTCCGGCTCGCAGCGGCTGATCCGGACGGTGCGCGGCCACGGCTACCGCTGGTGCGGTCGCTGCGGGTTGACGGAAGGTTGATCACTCGGAAGGCGGAGGATCGGCCGCTGGAGCGGGCCTCGTGGCGCGCAGAGGGATAGACTCCGAAGCGCTCCAAGGTCGACGCCCCGCCCAGGCCCGACACCCCGGTGCACGCGAGAACCGGCCCCAACGGGGCGGCGCGCAGGCACTCGGTCCAACGCAGTTCCCTCCCGCGAACCGCCTCCGCGGCACTTCTCCATGCACGTCGTCGTTCTCGGCGCCGGCCTCGCCGGTCTCGCCACGGCTTACGAACTCTCGAAGGCCGGCATCAGCGTGACGGTCGTAGAGAAGGAGAACTTCGCCGGCGGGATGGCGTGCAGCTGGTGGAAGTCTGGCTTCTGGCTCGACCACGGCCCGCACCGCTTCCACAGCCGCGACGAGGAGTTGATCAAACACCTCTACGAGGTGCTCGACGACGACATCGTGATCCGGGACCGCATGAGCCGGATCTACATGCAGGGCAAGTTCTTCGACTACCCCTTGAAGGCGATGAACGTCCTCAAGGGCCTGCCGACCGGGCTGCTCGTCAAGGCGATCTGGGACTACATCTGGATCCGCGCCAAACAGGTCGTCAAACCGATCCCGGACGACAACTTCGAGAACTGGGTGCTGAAGCGCTTCGGGCGCACGCTCTACGAGATCTTCTTCGGCAGCTACACGAGCAAGGCCTGGAAGATGCCGTGCACGCAGATCAGTGCCGACTGGGCCAGCCAGCGCATCAGCCAGGCGAATCTGTGGGACACGATCGTCAAGACGCTGAACCCGCCGCGCGAAGGCGAGGTGCGCAGCCTGGTCAACGAGTTCTGGTACCCGCGCACCGGCGGCATCGGCCAGATCGGCCGCAAGTACGCGGAGAAGATCCGCGCGATGGGCGGCCAGGTGCTGCTCGACACGCCGGTCGAACGCATCGAGGTCGTGGACGGCCTCGCCAAGCGCGTCGTGTGTCGCACCAAGGGCGGTGAGGAACTCACGCTCGACTGCGACGAACTCGTGAACACGATCCCGCTGCCGCGCATGCTCGAAGCCATGCGTCCGGCCATCGGCGACGCGGAACGCCAAGCCATCTCGAAGCTGCGCTACCTGGGCATCGTGTTCGTCTACCTCGAGGTCGACGAACCGTCCGTCTCGCCCGACCACTGGGTCTACTTGCCCGAGAAGCACCTGACGGTGCACCGCATCAGCGAGTTCAAGAACTTCTCCGACGCCGACGCGCCGGGCGACAAGACGGTCGTGTGCTGCGAGATCACGTGCAACGTCGGCGACGAGCACTGGCAACTCGACCTCGAGTCCGGTGCGAAGGTCGCGGAAGGCGACCTCGTGAAACTCGGGCTGCTCAAGCCGGGCTCCTCGCGCGGCATCGACCTGCACAAACTGCCGTACGCCTATCCGGTCTACGACCTCACGTACCGCGACAACCTCGAGACGCTCAACCGCGCCGCGAAGAAGATCAAGAACCTGCGCACGACGGGGCGCCAGGGCCTGTACCGCTACAACAACATGGACCACTCGATCGCCATGGGGCGACGCACGGCGAAGACACTCGCGAAGGGCGTCGAC
>JBIKNC010000121.1:0-13245 GCA_044358925.1 Planctomycetota bacterium
GAGGAAGTACACACCTTCCGCTTGATCGACGCCGAAGTTCCGCGCGCCGCTCGGATGGTCGCGCGCCGCCGATGCGCCCGACGATCTCGTCGTTGAGGAGATTGCTGCCTGATCCGAGCGACATGGGCGGGCGAGGATGGCGCGCATGCAGTCTCCGCGCGAGTCCGACTGTGTTCAGCGGACTTGGAGCCCAGCTCGTTGACGCGCGTGTTCGAACTCGCCTACGTGGCAGGTGCTCGAGACAGCCCGGTCACTCGACGAGTTTGCGCAGTCCCGAACCGTCGCTGTTGCTGACGAAGATCGCGTTGCGGCGATGGCCCGAGGCCACGTACGCGATTCGGCGCCCATCCGGCGATTGCCGCGCGATGTGGGCACGCGTGGTGAGCACGATCGACTCACCGGTGCTGGGATCGAACACGACCAGTTCGCCTTCGTCGACGCCCTTGGGCGAGCGCTTGAACAGGAGCCGCCCGTCGCGAGTGAACGCTGGGTAGATGCTGTGCAGTTCGCTCTGCGAGACGTGCACGAGATCCGTGCCGTCGGGCCGCACCGTGTAGATCTGGTCGAGTCCGTCGCCGATCTCGCGGTAGAACGTGAGGCGTGTTCCGTCGAAGCTCCACTCGGGGTTGTAGTCCGCCGCATCGACGTTGGTGATCTGCCGCACGTCGGAGCCATCCGGCGCCATGGTGTAGATGTTCCGCTCACCGTTGCGAGTGGAGCAGAACGCCATGCGGTCACCTGCGGGCGACCAGACTCCCAGCAGATCGTCCGCCGCATTCTCGGTCAGTCGCCGTCGGTCCGAGCCGTCGAGCGCGGACGTGAACAGCTCGCGCTGACCGTCCAGCGTCTGCGTGAACACGATGCGTCGGCCGTCCGGCGAGAAGCTTGCCCACATCACGTCCTCGAGCGTGTGCAGGACGCGGCCATCGTCAGCAGCGACGATCAACGTCCGACGTACGGTCGGCCGATCGCCGTCGAAGCCGTAGAACCCGTAACACGCGAGCAGACGACTGTCTGGCGACCACGCCACGTGCTGGCACGCGCCGCTTCCGGCCGGATCCGGCAGGGCGCCGATGGGTCCGAATGTGTCGCGCTCCGCCGCTCCTTCCGACGTCGCTGTGCAGCCCGACATGAAGAGCACGCCGAGCAGCGCGAAGCGCGTGGCGAGATGACGAAGCGCAAGGAGGTCGAGCATGTGCGTACTTCGTTGCGATCGTGCGAGTCTCGCGTGCGCGGAGCGTACTCGGCGCGAGGTCGTTGCCGTGATGGACCGAAGGCCTGCGATCCGGCGCGCGGTACTGGGCGGTGCCGTTCGCCGCGCGAATCATAGCGAGGTCGACCGTCGCCGGTACCGCGACGTCGCGAGCCGCGCCGTGCTGCGTCTGAACCATCAGGTGCCGAACACGCGGAGTGTGACGAGCGAGTTCCACGCGCGCGTGGACAAGTTCTGGATGACACTCGCGCCGAACGTGCACGCCTTCGTGGGCCGCTGCTTCGAGCGCGAACCGAACAGCAGCGAGCACTCGCGGAGAACGACCTCGAAGCAAAGCGCGCGGCGACGGTTCGACCAGCGCAACGGCCGTGCGTGGGCGTATTCGCTGCGGCTGCCATATGCGTAATCGCATGCTCAATCGACTGCCAGTTCGGCATCGAACCTCGCCATTCGCGCCGGTCGTCGGTGTTTGCACATGCCTTCTGTCGATGGCACGCACGCCTCGGGATCGAGGCCTTCGTCCAGGCGCTGGAAAATCCGCGAGAACTCCCACGCACGCCTGCGACAGCTTGTCGCATACACCCGCGTCGGTGGGCTCAGGCGGGTCCTTCGTGAAGCGTGGCATTGCAGTTGCCTTCACGCAGGCACAGCGAGCACCTCGAAGCCAGCCGTTTCGAGACGCGACGCGATCCTCCAGCACACGCCACCCCATGCGCGCCTTCCGCTTTGCATCCGTCGCTGCTCGCGTTCACGACCACTGCCTTTTCATGTGCGCGTCCGCCGGCGTCGTGGCGCTGATGTCCGCCCAGCATGCAGCGGCGCAGACGATCACCGTGACGATGCTCACGGACACGGTCGACGTCGACTGGCAGATCGCCACGGTCGCCGACCTGCCCGGACCCGACGGGTTGATCTCGATGTCCGAGGCCTTCATCGCCTCGAACCACACACCCGGAGTCCAGACGATCGGCTTCGCCATCCCGGCCAATGAGCTCGGCTGGATCGGGCCCGCGTATCAGGGCATCGCAGTGTTCCAAGCGGGGACGGGCTTCTTCTGGAGCGCGACGGAGACCGTGATCGTCGACGGCACGACGCAGACGGCTTTCGCCGGTGACACGAACCCGAACGGGGCCGAGGTTCTGTTCAACGGCGCGCCTTACTTCGGCGGCGACGGCAGCGTCGTGCGCGGCGTGCACGGCAGCAGCGTCAACATGAGCGGGTCGAGTTGTCTGGTCGAGAACAACACCGGCGGCATGAACATCACGGTGTTCGGCGGCTCCGGCAGCACGATCCGGAACAACGTCTGCAGCACGATCAAGCTCGATCGCTCGAGCAGCAACGTCGTCATCGGCAACGTGACGCAGCGCGTGCGTGTGCTGGGCGGCGGACCGGCCGCGGCCGACAACCGCATCGGCGGGCCGGCAGTCGGCGATCGCAACTGGATCACCGGCTACGGCACCTACAACAGCGACGGCTTTCCGGGCGGAGCCGCGGTGCAGCTCTTCGACACGGTCGGTACGCTCATCGAGGGCAACTGGATC
This sequence comes from Planctomycetota bacterium, assembly GCA_044358925.1. GTDB lineage: Bacteria > Planctomycetota > UBA1135 > UBA1135 > Rohdeia. Next base: position 2,755 of record JBIKNC010000121.1, read on the forward strand.
GGCACGACGGTCGACGGGCTCACCATCGGCAATCCCGCGTGCGTCACGGGCGTGTCGCTCGAGACGCACAACGACGACGTCGTCATCCGCAACAACCGCATCGCGGGCATCCGCGGCATCGGAGTCGGTCCGCACGCAGCGGGTTTCCTGTTCGGACGCGGCATCCTGGCGAGCGGCTCGGGTGCGGGGCTCACGATCGTCGGCAACACGATCGGTCTCGACGCGACGGGTGCGCCGGTGCTCGGCAGTGTCACGGGCATCGACCTCGGCGACCCGGTCACGCACAAACTCACGATGACGGGCGTCGTCGTGGGCGGCAGTGCGCCCGGTGACGGCAACGAAGTCGCGGGCCATGTGTGGAACGGCATCCTCGTCGGCCGCGACACGCAGAACGTGCGGCTCGCGGGCAACTCCATCCACGACAACGGTGTCCTCGGCATCGACCTCGTCGCGAACGCGGTGGTCGGCTACGGCGTCTCGCCCAACGATGCGCTCGACGCGGACACCGGCGGCAACGGCCTGCAGAACTTTCCCGTGCTGACAGCGGTGCTGCGCGAGCCCAACGGCGTGCGTGTGTTCGGCACGTTCGGTGGCACGCCGCTCACGAACTTCACGCTCGAGTTCTTCGCCTCACCGACCTGCGACGCGAGCGGCTACGGCGAAGGCCGCTTGCCGCTGGGCACGATCGCCGTCGCCAGCGACGTACTCGGTCAAACGACGTTCGACGCGCTGATCTCCACGACGCCGCCGCTCACTTGGGTGATCAGCGCGACCGCGACGCGCGAGCCGACCGGCGCCACGTCGGAGTTCTCCGCCTGCGCCACGACCGTTTGGCGCAACGAAGGCCATGCGCTCGCCGGCACCTCCGGCGATCCGTTGCTCGTCGGTCAAGGCGGACTCGCGGGCGGTGCACCGAACGCGCTCGTGCTCTCGAACGCTGCTGCGCTCGCACCGGCCGGTCTGTTCGTCGCCACGCAAAGCAACCCCGTGCCTTTCGTCGGCGGCCTCGTGCTTCCGTGGCCGCTGTTGTATCCGCCGCTGCTCGCCACGACGGATGCCACGGGCCTCCTCGTGAAGCCGTTCACCCTGCCGCTCGGCGTGCCGCCCGGCACGGAACTTTGGCTGCAGTGGGCCGTGCTCGATGCCGCCGCCATGCAAGGCATCTCGCTCTCCAACTGCATCGTGGGTGTCACTCCCTGATGCCCACACCTCGCTCAACGACGTCGAACGTCTCGTCAACACTCTCAGCCGTCGCATCGAGCGACGTGGGCCGTCTCATGAAAACATTCACTCTCAGCGCACTCACCAGCGTCGCCGCCGTCCTCACCGCAGCGGCTTCGACCGCGGCGCCCGCTCTCGCGCAAGTTTCCCCCGTGCCGGCGTGGCCCGGCGACACCACGGTCGCCGCCTCGGCAGCCAATCAGCGCACCCCCGCACTCGCCGCCGGCAACGGAACGATCCTCGCCGTGTGGCAGGACAGTCGCACGAGTCCGATCTTCACCGGCGAGCAGTCGGGCCAAGACATCTGGGGCGCCCTTCTGGATGCCGATGGCGTGCCGCTCGCCGACGTCGCCTTCCCGATCAACATGGATGGCGGTGACCAGCGCTCGCCTGCGGTCGCATGGAACGGCACGGAGTGGCTCGTTGCGTGGGTCGGACAAGTGACGACGACGTCCTTCTACACCGAGGGGCTGCTTGCGACGCGGGTGGCTGCTGACGGCACCGTGCTCGATCCCGTGCCGATCGTCGTGAGAGCCGACCTCGGCTCGGGCACGTTCGGTGACGTCGCGAGCGACGGCAACGGCTGGGCGGTCTTCTTCACCGGTTGGCAAGGCGCGACGTCGCACGTCTACGGCGCGCGCATCGCGGCGGACGGCACGCTGCTCGACGCGACTCCCAAGATCGTCGCGACGCCCGGCAGTTCACCGAACACGCCCAACGGCGTCACCGCCGGTTGGGCCACGGGCGGCTATCTGGTTGCCTGGTCGCAGTGGTCGTCGAGCGGCCTCGACAACGTGCGCGGTCAACGCGCCAACGCGTCTTTGACACCGCTCGGCGCGACGTTCAACATCGCCACGAGCACCGACTACGAAGTCCACCCGGACGTCGCCAGCAACGGTGCCCAGTTCTTCGTCGTTTGGGACCGCTACAACAACTGCTGTGTCGGCGGAGCCAGCAAGGTCTACGGCACGCGCGTCACGACGGCGGGCGCGGTGCTCGACGGGACCATCGGGCTCCCGATCTACGACACGAACGGCTACGGCTTCCAAGGCTGCGAGCCCGCCGTCGCATGGGATGGATCGCAGTGGGTCGCGTCGTGGACGGAACCCGATACGGGCGGACTGCGCGTGAACGCGGGCCGCATCTCGGCCTCCGGTGTCGTGCTCGACTTCAACGGCTTCGAAGTGGAGCCGCTTCCGCAGCGCCAGGAGGCCTCAGCGATCGTCGGCCGACCGGGCGGCGGCAGCCTCGTGGTGTGGCAGGACAGTCGTGTCGTCGTCGGCCAGCCCAACGACGTGCACGCCGCGCAGATCGACGCCTCAGGATTTCCGGTTCCGCTCGGTGCGCTGGCGCTCTCCGCGAGAAGCCAAGTACACGCCGACGGTGCGTCGCTCGATGGCGGCGGTGCGCTCGTCGCGTGGACGAGCATGGAGTCGGGCAGCACACACGTCATGGTGCGACGCACGAGTTCGTCGGGCGCACCGCTCGGTCTGCCGGTGAGCCTCGCCACGGGCGCGCAGCTCGGCGACGCACATGTCGCGTGGAACGGATCCATCGGTCTCGTGACGTGGCAGTCGACACCGAATGGCGTCTATGGGCGCCGTATCGACTCGGACGGTCAGCCGATCGATCCCGCGCCGTTCCTCGTCATGCCCGGCAGCCGACCCGACGTGGCGGCGCAAGGCGACACGTTCCTCGTCACCGCGCTGATTCCCGAAGCGAATCCGCAGCTCGTCTACGTTCGCGGACGGCGCGTCAGCGGTGCGACGGGAGCACTTCTCGATGCATCACCGTTCGTGATCGGGGCGACCTATGCGACGGCGCAGTCGCTGATCGCCTTCGATGGCGGGTTCCTTCTGGCCTGGGAAATCCACCCGACACACGACGATCCGTGGAGCAACGTCGGACTCAGACTCGTCAGCGCTGCGGGCGTGCCGGGAACCCAGTCCTTCGTGAGCTCGGCCTCGACCTACAACGCACGCCCGACCCTCGCGGCCGGCGCCGGTGTTGCACTCGTGAGCTGGCAGAGCGGCCCGTCCTACTCGCTGGCCGAGAACGTCGTCGCACGCATCGTCGGTCCAGGCCTCACGCTGCCGGGCTCGTTGATCACAGTCAGCAGTGCACCGATCTCGCAGCAAGTGCCTGCCGTCGGCTTCGACGGCACCAACTTCGTCGTCGCGTGGCAGGACAGCCGCAGCACGACGGCCTATTTGATCGACCGTCGCACGGACATCTATGCGGCGCGCGTGACGCCGGCCGGAGTCGTACTCGACCCCGCGGGCATCGCGCTCGCCACCGACAGCGCGCCCGAGGCCTGGCCGATGGTCGAATCGCTCGGCGGCAACGCCGTGCTCGTGACGTGGTCGGACTTCGAAGCGCAGCAACCGTTCGCGAGCTACCGCCTCGGCTCGAGTGTGCTCGGCACGCCTACTCCGTGGACCGCGCTCGAGCACGCTCTGCCGGGCAGCTTCGGAACGCCGGCTGTCACGGGCACGGGCTCACTCGTGCCGGGGACCGGCTTCACGCTGCAGCTCGTCGGTGCGCCTCTCTCCTCGCCGGGCGCATGGGTGGTCGGAAGCCAAGCCGCCTACCTGCCGTTCGCCGGCGGCGTGATCGTTCCGACGCTCGACTTCATCGTGCCGCTCACCACCGATGCCTTCGGTGCAGTGACGTCCGGAAGCACGTGGCCGCTCGGCTCGCCGCCCGGTTTGGAGGTCTACTTCCAAAGCTGGATCTTCGACCTCGCCGCGCCGGGTATGTGGAGCGCTTCCAACGGACTCTTGGGCACGACTCCGTGAGACGTGTGCTCGAGTGAGGCCGGCGCAGAGAGCGCTGGGCCTCACGCCATGAAGGCTGCGCGCGCGCCGGCTCCTGTCGGTGCGCGCGCACCTCATTTTCCAGCGCGCACCACGTGGTTCGAGCTGAACTCCAGCGCAGGCACATGGCTGTGAGTCACGACGAGCATCCGTGGCCGGCCATGGCAGAAAGCCCTCGTCGCGCGACCTTGTCGTGTGGAACGATCCCCGCGCTGTGCTTCCTTTCATCGCCGTCACCGACCCTGCCTGGTTCGCGTTCCTGCGCGCGCGCGCCGAGCGCGAGGGCGGCGCTGTCGACGAGGTGAACTTTTGGGCGCCGAAGAGTCGCGACCCGATCGTGCGGCTGCCGCTCGGAGCCCCGTTCTTCTTCCGCATGAAGGCGCCGATCAATGCCGTCGCGGGCTACGGCTTCCACGTCGGCCACCAATTGCTCTCGCTCGAACAGGCGTGGCAGTTCTTCGGGACCGGCAACGGCGATGCGACGTTCGCGGAGTTCCTCACGCGCATCGGTCGTTACCGCCGCGTCGATCTCGTCGGCGACGTGCGCGCGCCGCGCGAACCGATCGGGTGCACGATCTTGCGACGTGCCGTGTTCTGGCCGCGCGAACGCTGGCTCCCGTGGGGCGAAGCGCAGGGCTGGGCGAAGAACATCGTGCAGGGCAAAACGGAGCGCGACCCGGCGCGCGCCGAGCGCCTCCTCGACGAGATCAAGTTCGACGAGCTGCGCATCCCCGAAGAGCTCGACGACTCGCCGTTCACTCCGGTCGAGGCGGACGAACGCATGCTCGTGCTCGCGCGCGACGTGCGCCGCGAAGGCCAAGGCACGTTCCGCTCGCGCCTCCTCGATGCCTATGGCCGCCGCTGCGCCATCACCGGCGAGCACACCGAGATCGTGCTGGACGCCGCGCACATCCAGCCTTATCTCGGGCCGCGCTCGAACCACGTGCAGAACGGTCTGCTCCTCACGCAGGAGTTCCACACGCTCTTCGACAGGGGCTACGTGACGGTCACGCCGGACTTGCGCGTGCGCGTCAGCGGCCGGCTCGCGCGCGAGTGGAACAACGGCAAGCGCTACTCGGCCTACGACGGCCAGGAGCTGCGCGCCGTGCCCGATGAGCGCGAGCGGCCGGCGCGTGGCGCGCTCGAGTGGCACGCCGAGCGCGTGTTCGTCGCGTGATCGGTGAGCGCGCCGTTCACTCCGCCCGCAGCGCCTCGATCGGATCCAGTTGCGCGGCTCGACGCGCGGGCGCCGCTCCTGCGAACAGTCCGGTGAGGACGCTCGTCGCGAGGCCGGCGGCGGCGAACGTCGGCGAGTGTTCGATCGGCAGCGCGGGCACGAACGCTCCCAAGGCGAACGCGACGGCGTAGGCGAACAGGAGTCCCGCGAGTCCGCCCAGGCCGGCGAGCAGCGCGGCCTCGAGCAGGAAGATGCGCACGATCTCGCCGCGCGTCGCGCCGATCGCGCGCAGGAGGCCGATCTCGTGGGTGCGCTCGCCGACGGCGATCCACAGGATCGTGAGGACGCCGATCGCGCCGACGAGCAGTGACACACCGCCGATCGCGGCGACGGCCAGGGTCACGGCGCGCAGGACGGAGTCGAAGGCTTCGAGCATCGCGGCCTGCGTGAGGACGGTGAAGTCCTCGCGACCGTGGCGCTCCGTGAGCACTTCGCGCACGCGCTCGACGACGACCTCGGCGCCGACGTGCGGCAGGAAGGCGACGTCGATCTCGCTCAGCTCGTCCGTGTCGAAGAGGCGCGACGCGGTCGCGAGGTCGACGTACGCGACATCGTCGAGATCGAACGCGAGCATCTCGCCCTTCGACTCCATCACACCGACGACGCGCAGGCGCGCGCCCGCGATGCGCACGAACTGACCGAGCGCGTCCTCGGCGGGGAACAGCTCCTGCGCGAGGTCGGGGCCGAGGACCGTCTCCGATCCCGCGCGCGACGAGTCGTCGGTGCTGAGGAACTCGCCGCGCCGCACCGACATGCTCCACACATCCGCGGCGTCGTTCGTCGTGCCGATCACGTAGACGTCGCGCGAACGCGGCCCGGCCTCGACCGCTCCCTGCCCGACGATCGTCGGCACGATTGCGTCGACGCCGCGCACGCGCTCGAGGCTCAGCGCATCGGCGAGGGTGAGCTTGCGCGTCGAACCGCCGAGCACACCCGGGATGCCGACCGTTTCGTTGCTGCCGGGCGTGACTTGCAGGAGGTTCGTGCCGAACTGCGAGAACTGTCCGGCCACGAACGTGCGTGTGCCTTCGCCGACCGACGTCAGCAGCGTCACCGACGCCACGCCGATCGCGATGCCGAGCATCGACAGCGTGGTGCGCAGCGCGTGCTCGCGCAGCGCGGTGACGCAGAAACCGAGGCGCGCGGCGAACTTCATCGCTTGCTGAGTGCGAGCACCGGGTCGAGGCGCGCCGCGTTGCGCGCCGGGAAGACGCCGAAGCCGAGGCCGACGAGGAGCGCGACGGCCAGCGCCGCTCCGATCGCCCAGCCCGGCGGCGTCGTCTCGAAGGTCGGGAACAGGCCGCGCGCCACGAGCGACAGCAACCATCCGAACGCGACGCCGAACAGGCCGCCCGCGACCGACAGCAGCGCCGCTTCCAGCAGGAACAGCGCGACGACGTGCGCGCGCGTCGCGCCGATCGCGCGCAACAGTCCGATCTCGGCGCGGCGCTCGCTCACCGACACGAGCATCACGTTCATGATCCCGATGCCCGCGACGCCGAGCGAGATCGCCGCGATTCCCGACAGCGCGAGCGTCAACACGCCGAGGATCTTCGTCAGCGAACCGATGATCGCGTCGGGCGTGACGAGCGTGAAGTCTTCGCGGCCGTGGCGCTCGCGCAGGAGGTGGTCAGCGACGACGCGCGCGTGTTCCAGTTCGGCGGGCGAGCGCAGCATCAGCAGCACGCGGAACAGCGAGTTCCTGTCGAACATGCGCATCGCCGTCGACACCGGCACGAACGCCGCCTCGTCGAGGTCCGCGCCCATGTGCATGCCGCGGCTCTCCAGCACGCCGATCACACGCAGCCGCCAGTCGCCGATGCGCACCTGTTCGCCGAGCCCGCTCTCGCCGCCGAACAGTTCGAGTGCGGTCTTCGCGCCGAGCACCACCACGTTCTCGCCGCGCTCCCAATCGCCCGTCGGCAGGAACTCGCCGTACGCGACGCGCAATCCGCGGATCTCCAGCATCTCGAACGTCGTGCCGAGCACCGCCGCGTTGCGCGCGCGCGCTCCGAACTGCACGTCCTCGGCACCGAGCACGAGCGGCGCCGCCGCCTGCGCCCGCGGCAACGCGCGCTGCAGCGCCTGCGCGTCGGCGATGGTCAACGCGCTCGTCGTGTTGCCGATGCCCGGCAGCCCGCCCGCCGTCTTCACCTTGCCCGGCACGACTGCGAGGACGTTCGTGCCGATGCCGGAGAACTGCGCTTCGACGAAACTGCGCGCGCCCTGCCCGAGCGCGGTCAACAGCACCACCGCCGCGACGCCGACCGTCACGCCCAGCAACGACAGCAGCGAGCGCCGCCGCTGCGACGTGAGCGCGCCGGCCGCGAGTGCGAGTGCGTCGAACGCTCTCATGCCTTGCTCCCGCGACCGGCGAGCGCCGCGGCCAGGTCGACGAGCTCCGAACCGCGCAGCCGGTTCACGACGCGCCCGTCCTCGAGGATCAGCACGCGCTGTGCGCGCCGCGCGACCTCGGCATCGTGCGTGACGACGATCAACGTCATGCCCGACGCGTTGAGCTTCTCGAGCAGGTCGAGCACCACGCCGCCCGACGCGCGATCGAGGTTGCCGGTCGGCTCGTCCGCGAGCAGAACACCAGGCCGCATCACGATCGCGCGCGCCAGGGCGACGCGTTGGCGTTCGCCGCCCGAGAGCTGCGCCGGCCGATGGTGGATGCGCTTCTCGAGCCCGACCTCGACCAGTGCCTGCGTCGCCCGCTCGCGGCGCTCGCTCGCGGCAACCTCCGCGAACACCATCGGCAACTCGACGTTGCCCAGCGCGTCGAGCCGCGCGACCAGGTGGAACGACTGGAACACGTAGCCGATGCGCTCGCGCCGCACGCGCGACAGTTCGGCGTCGGGCAGCGACGAGACCTCGATGCCTTCCAGCTCGTAGCGGCCGCGCGTCGGCTGATCGAGCAGCCCGATCAAGTTGAGCAGCGTCGACTTGCCCGAACCCGACGGCCCCATGATCGCGACGTGTTCACCCGCTGCGATCGTCTCGTCGACGCCCGCGAGTGCGTTCACCGCTTCGCCGCCGAGTTCGTACGTCCGCCAGACGTCCGTGAGCTGGATCATCGCGCGCGCTTCCGTCACGACCCGCTCTCGACGAGCACCGCCGCGCCCGCCTCCACGCCTTCGCGTTCGAGATTGATCACGACGTCCTCGCCCGCTTCGATCCCGCCGAGAACCTCGCTCCAATCCCAGTTGCGCAAGCCCAGTTCGAGCTGCCGCTCCACCAACACGCCGTCCTCGATCACGAGCACCCGCCCGCCCTCCAGCAGCGCGCGACTCGGCGCCCGCAGCACGTCCGCGCGCACCTCCAAAATCACCTCCACGTCCGCCGACGCGCCCGGCAAGAGTTGCGCGCCGAACGCCGTGTCGTCGAGCTCGACCTCGATCTCCACCGTCCGGTTCTGGCTCTCGACGTCCAGCACGTACGGCGCCACGCGCACGATCCGCCCCGCGAACGAACGCCCCTCGAACGCATCGAGCGTCACACGCGCCACCTGCCCCGTCGCGAGCGCGCCCGAGTCCACCTCGTCCATCGGCGCCGCGATGTAGATCGACGTCGGGTCGATCACGTCGACCAGATCCGGCGCGACGATCAACGGCGACGACGGCGTCGCCCACTCGCCCAGTTGCACGGGTACCTCCGCGACGATGCCGTCGAACGGCGCGCGCACGAGTGTCTTGTCGAGTTCCGCGCGCGCCACGTCGATCTGCGCGCGCGCCTCGACCACGTTCGCGGCCGCGACTTCACTCGCCGCGACACTCAGCACGTACGCGCTCTCGAGTCCGTCGAGAGCATCCGACGACACGATGCCGCGTTCCGCCGTCAGTTTGTTGCGTTCGTACTCCCGCTTCGCCCGCTCCGCCGCGAGCTCCGTGCGTCGATGCTCCGCTTCCGCCACCTCGAGCGCCTTCTCCGCGAGCACCACCTGCGCCCTCTGACTCACGTCGGCGAGCCGCACGAGCACGTCGCCCACCTTCACGCGCTGCCCACGCTCGACCGCGACCTCGACCACCACGCCGCTCGTGCCCGGCGACAACTTCGCGCGCCGCCGCGCCTCGACCGTGCCCGCCTTCGAGTTCGTGACCGTCGCTTCGACGGCGCCGCGCGCGACCACAGCCGTGCGCACCTCCACCGGTTCGACGCGCAGCGCGTACATCCGCACGCCCCACGCCGCCGCGCCGACCACGGCAGCGACGGCCACCCACTTGAGCGCGGTCCACTTCTTCATGCACAAGAGCTTCGCGTCCGCGAGCGCGAAGCGGCACGTGAACTTCGCGACAGTCGCGCGCTTCCCGGCTTTCCGGCGACGCTCCACCGGCGCCACCAACTGCGTACATCCATCGATTGCCGGTCGCGCGCGCGCCTCCTAGCAGCCCGGTGAAAGAGCCCCGTCGCGAGCCTTCGCGCTGTTCGTCGAGGCGGCGGAAGCGACCTTCGAAGGAGTGAGTCGGCGGCGCTGCGGCGAACTTCGACTGCTTCGCCAACACGGAGCGCACGCGCGGGACTGCGCTCCGTCGAGGCCGATCGTGCCTCGACGCTTCCGGGCAGCGGGACGGAGGAAGCTGGTGTCGATGAGCCCACGGTCGGCGCGACCAACATCGCTGACCATGCGGGCCTCCATGTTTGTCGGCAACTCGCGCTCGATCGTCGTCCTGGGACTTCTCTCGGCGTGCAGCGGCGCGGCCCCGGAATCGAACCACTCCTACCTCGGCACGTGGAAGGTCGTCGGCCATCTGTCGGCGCCGATCTCCGCGCTCTCCGACGCGGAGGCCGACACGTGGAACGGCGCCACGTTCGAACTCGGCGAGGGCGACGTGCGCTGGAAGGGCGAGCACCTCGCCGCGCCCGACTACCGGCTGACCCAGCAACCGAGCGGGGAGTTCAGCAGGAGCTACCGGATGGATCCGAGTCGCTTCGGCATCGCGAGCGACCACGTCTCCATCCTGCGCGTGACCGCGGATGGCGGCCCCTTCAGCGAGCTCATCCTCGTGTCGCCCCAGCGCGCGTGGCTGCCCTGTGACGGCGTGTTCTTCGAGCTCGAACGCTGAGGCGGAACGCGGCCTGCTTCAACGCAAGTGGCGCGCCGCTGCGAACGAGGTTCGCGAAGCGGACGCGCCACTCACACGAGAACTCAGCGTGTCGCGGCCGCCTGCGCGGCCTCGACGAGCGCGTCGATGCGCGCGTCGAACTCCTCCTCCGACT
>JBIKNC010000327.1:0-3637 GCA_044358925.1 Planctomycetota bacterium
GCTTCCAGGACGCCAACTGGGGCGTGCACGAGAAGCGTTCGAAGGAGTTCGCCGAAGGCCTGCTCGCACGCAACATCGACTTCCAGTGGAGCACGACGATCGAGGTGCACTCGATCCTGCGCTACAAGCAGGAGACGCTCGATCTCCTGAAGAAATCGGGCTTGTATCTCGTGTGCGTCGGCGCGGAAGCCGCCGAACAGGCCACGATCGACCGCGTCAAGAAGAAGATCGAGAACGACGACACGCTGCGCGCCGCGCGTGAGATGCACAAGCGCGACATCATCACGTCGCTCACGTACATCATCGGTTATCCGAACGAGACGCCGCAGTCGATGCTCGCGACGATCGACCAAGCGCGGCAGATCGTGGCCGACTGCCCGTCCGTCTCGGCGCACGTCTATCCGTTCCGTCCGATTCCGGGCAACGCGATGTTCGACGAGGCGTTGACGATGGGCTACCAGCCGCCGACGACGCTGGAGCAGTGGGGCAACATGCTCGAGTACCACGTGATGGACACGTGGAAGGGCAACATCCCCGCGCACGTCGAGCGCACGTGGCGCCTCGACTACCAGTACGCGTCCTTCTTCCACGGACTCGTGCGCGGCAAACGCGGTTGGATCGAGCGCCTCGCCGAATGGCGCATCCGCACCGGCAACTACACGTTGCCGGTCGAACTGCGCGCGTACTACGCCTTCGATCGCCTCTTCGGTCGCAAGCAGTCGCACCGCGAGGACGAGAAGCAGACCTGGATCATGGCGCGCGAAGACGAAGCGGTCGCCATGGTGCGCTGACGCGCGGGAACGGCCGCACCTTCAGCGCGAAGGCAGACAAGGAGGCCGGCCTCGACGTCCGCGCTGGCGGAAGCCGAGGCCGGCCGTTTCTGGATCACTCTCGGATCGCCTACTTCTTCGCGTGCCAGGCCGCGAGCGCCTCCGTCTCGCGCTCGCGCGACATGCCGTACGGCCGCGCGCGTTCCTCGGGTGTCATCGCATCCCACGACTCGAGCGTCGCACTCGCGATGTCCGCCATCGTGCGCGACGTGAGTCCCGCGTTCCACGCCTTCGAACCGTTGACGCGGTCCATCGACGCGCCGCCCGTCCAGACCGGCAGATCGCCCCACGGCGACAGCCCGAGTTCCTGGACACCGGTCATCGGGACCCACGTGAAACGCGCGTCGCTCTTCGTCACGGCGCGGCAGCCGTAGAGCATCCCGGCGATCGTCTCGCCGTGCGCCGGACCGACCGCGTTGTAGACGCCCGTCAGATTCTCGAGCGCCGCGTGCACGATGAACTCGGCCAGGTCGCGCGCGTCGATGATCTGCACCGGGTCGTCCACGTTGCCCGGCGCGAGGATCTCACCGCCTTCGCGAATGCGAACCGGCCAGTACGTGAAGCGGTGCGTCGGATCGCCGGGCCCGACGATGAGTCCGGGGCGCACGTTGAACACGCGGCCCGGCATGAGCGCCTCGGCCGCTTCCTCGCACAGCGCCTTGAGCGGCCCGTAGTTCTCGAAGTACTGCCCCATCGTCTCGACGGTCGGGTCGGCGATGCGGCCGACCGCGGTGCTCTCGTCGATCACGGCGTCTTCGACCTCCGGATAGACCGACACGGTCGAGACCATCGTGTAGTGGCGCGCGCGGTCCTTCAGCAACTCACACGACGCATTCGTGATACGCGGCACGTAGGAACTCGTGTCGACGACGAAGTCCCATTTGCGATCTCCTTCGAGAGCCTTCAGTCCCTCGCCCTTCTTCGGATCGCGGTCACCGAGCAGCGTCTCGAGCTCCGGGAACAGGTCCGCGTTCGATCGACCGCGATTGAAGAGCGTGACCTCGATGCCGCGCGCGAGGCAGGTGCGCACGACGTGCGGCCCGAGGAAACCCGTGCCGCCGAGGATCAGCGCCGTCTTCTTCGCACTCGGAGCGGCGGCGGCCGGCGGGTCCTGTCGCGCCGCGGCGGTGCGCGGGAGTCCGAGTGAAGCGAGGGCGGCGCCGGCGCCGGCGACGAACTGACGACGATCGAAGTTGGGCATCTGCATGGGCGTTGGGGGATGACGACGCGGGGCGACACGATACGGTGCGCCGCGCGGTCGAGAAGTGGGCGCGCTGGATGCGCAGCCGTGCGCTCGCCATGCGCGCTGCTCTCGTCGCGATCGACGCTCCCCCGCCAAACGCCGACCGAACATGCCGACTCCGAGCGCCGCCGAGCCCACCACGATCCTGCGCCGACTGGGTCTCGAGCGCGGCGATCTCCGGCCGACCCTCGGGCTCGCCGCGGTGCACGTGCTGCTCTTCGCGGGCTATTACGTCGCGCGGCCGCTGCGCGACGAGATCGCGGCGCACCTGTCGGGCGACGAGCGCGACAACCTCTGGGAGTACGTCTTCTACGTGATGCTCGCGATCGCGCCCGTGTGGTCGTGGTTCGCGCGGCGACGCACGCGCGTCCAACTGCTGTCGCAGACGATCTGGTTCTTCGGCGCGACCGCGCTCGTCTTCGCGGGCCTGCTCGGCGAACTCGGCACGTTCGGCGTCGGCTTCACAGGCCTCGAAGGCGAGCCGCGCCTGGACCTCGAGCGTGCGTTCTACGTCTGGTCCGCGGTGCTCGCGCTGCTGCCGATGAGCGCGTTCTGGAGCTACGCGAGCGACGTGTTCTCGCTCGAGCGCGCGAAACGTGTGTTCGGTTTGCTCGCGAGTTCCGCGACCATCGGTCAGATCATCGGCTCGGGTGTCAGCGGCGCACTCTCCGACCGCAGCGTGGACCTTGGACCGCAGATCCTGCTCGTGGCCGGGCTGTTCATCGCATCCGGCGCGGCCGTGGTGCTCGTCGACCGATTCACCGGCCCCGCACCGAAGAGCGCCGAGCGCGCCGCACGCGACGAACCCATCGGCGGCGGCCTCGTCTCGGGCCTCCTCGCGGTGGTGCGCTCGCCGGCGTTGCGCGGCGTGTGCGTCTACTTCCTGCTCTACACGTCCGCGAGCACCGTCTACTACTGGCTGCAGTCCAACTACGTGGGCGGACTGTTCACGGAACGCGCGGAGCGGCGCGCGTTCCTGGCCGACCTCGACCACACGGTCGGCTGGATCACACTCGTGCTGCAAGCCGGCCTGTCGGGCGTCTTGATGCGCCGACTCGGCCTCGGGGCGACGCTGCTCGGACTGCCGCTCGTGTGCATCGCCGGCGTCGTGGCCGTGTGGCTGACGGTGCGCGACGGCGTGCCGGTCGCCGGAAGCGCAGCTGGCGCGGCGTTCCTCACGCTGCTCTCCGTCGTCCTCGTCGCGCAGCGCGTCGCGCGCTACGTGTTCGCGAAACCCGCGCGCGAGGCGCTCTTCACGACGGTGTCGCGGCAGGAGCGCTACCTCTCGAAGAACTTCATCGACACGGCCGTGTATCGCGGCGGCGACGTGTTGACGGCGAAGACCTGGACCTGGATCGAGGGCGCCGATGCGAACGGCGACAATCCGCGCTTCACGACCGCGCAGATCGCGCTGGGAGCCGTGCCGCTGATGCTGCTGTGGGGCTGGCAGTGTCTGCGCCTGGGTCGTCGCGCGTCGCGGACTGAGAATACGGTGCCGTAGCAAAATTTCTCAGGATGCGCAGCGCGCGTGGCGCGGGCCTGAAGGCGCAAACGCTTCGCGTTT
>JBIKNC010000122.1:0-13218 GCA_044358925.1 Planctomycetota bacterium
GCAACGGCGCGTTCGAGGACTTCCCGCCCTTCGACGAACCGGTACAGCTCGACGAGGCGCGTGCCGACGACGCGCGCCGGTTCACTGTCGACGGGATCCTGGCGCTCGAGTTCGTCGAGCAGCGCCAGCGGTGACTCGGCGACGTCCGTCGGCGCTTCGAGCGCCGCCAAGCTCGCCGCGAGTGTGCGCACGGCGCGGCGATCGGGAGCGCGTTCGACGAGCCCGGCGAGCGTGGCATGCGTCGCTGCGAAGTCGCCGAGCAGGAGCTCCTGTTCCGCGAGCGCGAGTCGGCCGTCGATCGAGTCGGGCCGCGCCGCGAGCAGTTCCGCGAGCATGGCCGCCGCCTCGTGCCGCGACAGCTGCCAGTTCAAGCGGTACAGCTCCCACAGTCCGAGCAGCGCCGCTTCACAGGCCGGGTTCGAGGCGCGCGCTTCGAGCAGGAGCGGCTCCGGGTTGCGCTGCGCCGCCTCCGCCGAGGCGACTTCGCCGTCGGCTTCGAGGTAGAGCGCGGCGAGTTCGGCCAGGACGAGCGGCTCGCGCTCCGACGCCCGCGCCGCTTTCACGAGCAGCTGCGACGCGCCGACGAGATCGCCCAGGCGTCGCGCGGCGAGCGCCTGCGCGAGCAACTCGTCCCAGCGCTCACCCGGCGCCGCGCGCGCGCCCGCCAGGCGCACGAGTGCCGCCTCGCGCCGCCCGCCCTCGAAACACAGGCGCGCCGCCTGCCAGTCGAGCGGTGCGCTGACCCCGGCGGGGAAGCCGCGCGCGTCGAGGCGCGCGAGTGCGTCGTCCGCTGCGCCGCCGCGCCCGAGCTCGGCCAGCGTCGCGAGTTCGACCGTCAACGCCAGTTCGAGCCCGCTGGCCTGCCGGCCGCTCGCCGCGGGTTCGCTGTCTTGCACGAAGCGCGCGTCGGCCAGTGCCGCTTCGAAGCGGCCTGCGTCGAGTTCGAGCTGGGCGCGCAGCGCTCGCGCGTCGAGATCGTCGTCGCCTTCCTCCTCGGCTTCGGCGACGAGGGCGTCGAGCATGCGCCGCGCCTCCACGAACAGCCCGCGGCGGCGCAGGCGGTCGGCCTCGTCGCGTTCGGCTGCGAGGTACTCGACGAGTTCGTCGTCCAGGTCGTCGTCGGCCCCGCCCTCGTCGCGCTGCTGCGCGAGGGCCGGATCGAGCGCCGCCGCAGGCACGGCAGCATGTGCCGTCGCACGCATCGAAGGCGCCGCGCTCGCGCCGGCGGTCGGCACCACGGCGACGAACAGCGCGGCGAACAGCGCGGCCAACCATGTGCACCTTTCCCGACTGTTCGACAGCATCTTCGGCGGCGTTGCTCGGCGAGGCCGCATTCGGTCATTCTCAGCCGTCGAGTGGGCGAGCCGCGGACGGCGGAGCCCCACGACCGACGGTCCATGACGAGCGTCCATCCTATGCGCAGCCACACGCCGACTTGCCGTGCGCTCGGCGCTTGCTTCGCGATCCTGAGCGCGCTCTTCGGCGCTCTGCTCAGCTCCGGCTGCGTCGGCGGTCCGCCTGCGCCGATGGGTGAACCCGCGTGGGTGGCGATGCCGCCCTCGTGGGAGCGGCTCGACGAGATCGAGCGCTGGTTGCAACGCGACGGCGCGAGCGCCGATCCGGTGCAGCGCCTGGAAGCCGAATTGCAACTGGCCGAGGGGCGCCTCGACTACGCGCAGCTCGACCGCTCGAAGAACCCGCGTGCGTCGGTCGGTCAGCGGCTCGCGATGGCGAGCGAGGGTTTCCGACGCGTGCAATCGTCGTCCGCGGCGAACAGCTCGCAGAAGAACCGCGCGCGCAGCGGCCTCGACCGCGTGGAGCGATTCGCCGACGAACCCGTCGCCGTCGCCGTGAGCGATCCCAAGACCTTCAAGGGTCTGCCGATCATCGCGCGTTCGGCGTGGCGACCGGCGCCCGAGGACACCTCCGACATGGACCGCGCGTCGGGCCGTTGGAACACGCTCACCGTGCACCACACGGCGATGGACGGTGTGCCGGAGCCCGGACCGGGCGCGACCGAAGCGGAGTCCGCGGAGCACCTGCGGCTCCTGCAGCGGGCACACATGAACTCGAACAAGTGGGCGGACATCGGCTACCAGTTCCTCGTCGACCCCGAGGGCCGCATCTTCGAAGGGCGCCGCATGACGTGGGTCGGCGCGCACTCGGGTCGCCATGCGTCCACCGGTCAGAACTTCAACGTCGACAACATCGGCATCAGCTTGATGGGCAACTTCGACGCGCGTCCGCCGACGGCCAAGGCGTTGGCAGCGCTCGAACGCACGCTCGACCACTTCCGACGCGAGTACGGCATCCCGATGGCGCGCGTGCGCGGCCACCGCGAGTGGAATGCGACGCAGTGCCCCGGTGATCGGCTGATGGCCTGGGTCGAGGACTACCGCGGCTTCGCGACGGCTCCCCCGGCCTCCTCGACCAAACCGTCGAGGAGTTCGTCGAGGCCGAAGAGCGGCGCGAAGGGCAAGGTCGCGAGCCTGTACGGATTCCCGACCAGCGACGACACGGCGGGCACGGTGGAGCCGCTCGGCTCGTCCGTCGAACTGCCGCAGGACGAAGCCTCGCACTGAGTTCGAGGCGCGGACGCACGTGCGCTCGGCGCTTCTGCGAGTCGCGGCGACACCGTCAGCGCACGCCGCGCGGCCTGCACGCCGTCCGCGCCGAGGATGCGGCGCGCGAGTCCATCGAACAGGTCGTGCATGCGTGATGCGCGTCCGCTGCACACGTTGACGACGGCGCCGCTCGGTGCGCAGGCTTCGATCCGTGTGTAGGCGCGTACCGTGTCGCGCACGTGCATGAAGTCGCGCACCGCGTCGAGGTCGCCGACCTCGATGGCGCCGCCGTTCTCGCGGAAACGCACGAGTCGCCGCACGAACGACGGCAGCGCGTATTCGGTCGCCTGCCCCGGCCCCGCGTGGTTGAACGGGCGCGCGATCACGACGTGGGCGCCGTTCGCCGCGGCGCTCTGCGCGAGCTCTTCGCCGGCGAGTTTCGTCGCGGCGTAGACGCCGCGCGGCCCCAGGGCGGAGTTCTCGGCGAGCGGACGCGCACTCGGTGCGTAGACGGCCGCGCTGCTGACGTACACGACGTGTGTGCCTCGAGCGACGGCGCCGAGCAGGCGGCGCGTCGCGTCGACGTTGATCGTGTGCGCGAGCCGAGGCTCGGCCTCACACGCGCGCGGCGACGCGAGCGCCGCCAGGTGGAACACACGCTGCGGCGCGCTGCGTTCGAGTTCGCGCCCGAGCTCACGTTGCTGCGCGTGCTCATGCGCAGCGTCGCTCGCGAGATCGAAGACACGCACGTCGTGTGCGCCGAGTTCGAAGAGTTCGCGCTCGTGTGCTCGCGTGCGACACCAAGCCGTGACGTTGCGACCGAGTGCAGCGAGTTCGCGCACCAGCGCACGCCCCGCGAAGCCGCCGGCGCCGGTGACGACGTCGCTCATCGTCCCGCGGCGAGTGCGGCGACGTCCGCGTCGACCATGCACTCGACCAGGCCCTTGAAGTCGAGGCGCGGGCGCCAACCGAGCTCGTGCCGCGCACGCGTCGCGTCGCCGCACAGGAATTCGACCTCCGCCGGACGCAGCAACGACTCGTCGACGACGACGTAGCGCTTCCAATCCAGGCCGACGCGCGCGAAGGCGAGTTCGCAGAACTCTCGCACCGAGTGCGTCTCACCTGTCGCGACGACGTAGTCCTTCGGCTCGTTCGCCTGCAGCATGAGCCACATGGCTTCGACGTAGTCGCCCGCGAAGCCCCAGTCGCGTCGCGCGTCGAGGTTGCCCAGGCGCAACTCGTGGTCCTTGCGCGCGGCGATGCGTGCGACCGCACGCGTGATCTTGCGCGTCACGAACTCGACGCCGCGCCGCGGCGACTCGTGGTTGAAGAGGATGCCGCTGGTCGCGAACAGGTCGTACGACTCGCGGTAGTTGACGGTGATGTGGTGGCCGTAGACCTTCGCGACGCCGTACGGACTGCGCGGGTGGAAGGGCGTGGTCTCCTTCTGCGGGCTCTCGCGCACGAGGCCGAACATCTCGCTGCTCGAGGCCTGGTAGAAGCGCGCCGTCGGGCACTCCTGGCGCACCGCTTCGAGCAGGCGCGTCACCCCCACGGCGGTGAACTCGGCGGTCAGCACCGGCTGCGACCACGACGTCGGCACGAACGACTGTGCAGCGAGGTTGTAGACCTCGTCGGGGCGGTACGTCCGGACGACGTGGGTCAACGAAACCGGATCGAGCAGGTCGCCTTGGACGAGCGTCACGCGCCCTTCGAGGTGCGCGATGCGTTCGTTGCGCTCACTGCTGGAGCGCCGCACGAGGCCGATGACCCGATAGCCCTTCTCGAGCAGGAGCTCGGCCAGATAACTGCCGTCCTGGCCCGTGATGCCGGTGACGAGGGCGGTGCGCGGCGCTGTGGTGCTCATGGAACGACGGGCCGTTCGGTCAGCTGCGCAGGAACAGCCACCACGTCGCGCCCACGAGGGAACAGTACACCGCGAACCAGCGGAAGGCGCCGCGCCCGATCGCGACCAGCAGGAGTCGCAGCGCGAGCACACCGACCACCGCGGACAAGGCGAAGCCGAGGGCCAGGCGCCCGAGCGACGCGCCGTCCTCGGCAAGAGCCTTGGGCACTTCGAGCAGCGCCGCCCCCCCGATCGCGACCGAGCCGAGCAGGAACGAGAAGCGCGCCGCCGCGCGCACGTCGAGACCGCACAGGAGGCCGGCTGCGATCGTGGTCCCGGAGCGCGACACACCCGGCAGGATCGCGACGGCCTGTGCGCACCCGACCACGAGCGCATCGCGCACCGTGAGCCCGCGCGGCACCGCGCGCTCGAGCGGCAGCGCCGCGTTCCGAGCATCGTTGCGCCGACGCGCCGCGTCACCCACGACGAGGAAGAGCGCCGTGAGGAACAGGCACGCCGCGGAGACGTCGGGATCCTCGGCGATCGATTCGAACCAGTGCGACAGGCCGACGCCCACGACGCCGGCCGGGACACTGCCGAGCACGACCAGCAGCAGTTCGCGCGGACGTCCGGCGAGCGCGTCGCGCAGGAGCTGCAGGATGTCGCGCCCGTAGATCGCGAAGACCGCCACGAGCGTGCCGACGTGCAGCACGACGTTGAACGCGAGCCCACCGAAGGGCACGCGCCAACTCGTGCGCTCGAGCAGCGCCGTGCCGATGGCGAGGTGTCCCGAGGAACTGACCGGAAGGAACTCCGTCAGTCCTTGGACGATCGCGAGCACCGCGACTCCGAACCAGTCGTTGCCGCTGGCCGTCGCCTCGGTCGCCTGCGCTCCCAGGACGTCACTCGAGAGTCCGCTCGCGAGCGCAGCTGCCGTCGCGAGGAGCGCCGACATGGGATCAGCGCTTGCCCGCGAGCGCCTCGGCCGGCGCGACCCACTTCATGCCGAACGCGTCCGCGACGGCCTTGCAGGTCAACTTGCCGTTGATCGTGTTCGCCGCGCCGACGAGGTGCGAGCCGCTCGCGAGAGCGCCGTTCACACCGCCGTTCGCCAGCTCCTTGATGTAGCGCAGCGTCGCGTTCGTGAGCGCCACCGTCGACGTGTGCGGCACGGCGCCCGGCATGTTCGCGACGCAGTAGTGCACGATGCCGTCGACCGTGAAGGTCGGTTCGGCGTGGGTCGTCGGACGGCAGGTCTCGACACAACCGCCCTGGTCGACCGCGACGTCGACGATCACCGAACCCTTGCGCATGAGCGCCAGGTCCTCGCGCCGGATGAGCTTGGGCGCCGCCGCCCCCACGATCAGCACCGCGCCGATCACGAGGTCCGTGTCGGGCAGCTGCTCGCGGATCGCCAGCGGCGAGCTGAACAGCGTGCGGCAGTTGCTCGGCATGACCTCGTCGAGGTAGCGCAGGCGATCGAGGCTGACGTCCATGATCGTGACGTCGGCGCCGAAGCCGCAGGCCATGCGCGCGGCGTTGATGCCGACCACGCCGCCGCCGAGCACCAGCACCTTGCCGCGCTTCACGCCCGGCACACCGCCGAGCAGCACACCCAGTCCGCCGTTCGCGCGCTGCAGGAACGTCGCACCGGCTTGGATCGACATGCGCCCCGCCACTTCGCTCATCGGCGTGAGCAGCGGCAGCGTGCGTCCGACTTCCAGCGTCTCGTACGCGAAGCAGTGCGCGCCCGTCGCGATGAGCGCTTCGGTCAGCTTGCGGTCCGCCGCGAGGTGCAGGTACGTGAAGACGATCTGCCCGGGGCGGATCTTCGGCCACTCCGACGTGAGCGGCTCCTTCACCTTCACGATGAGCTCGGCTTCCTTGAAGACCTGGTCCGCCGTGGGGAGGATCGCCGCGCCGGCTTTCTTGTAGTGCTCGTCCGAGAAGCCGCTGCCGATGCCGGCGCCGGTCTGGACCAGCACCTGGTGTCCCGCGTGGACGAGTTCGTCCGCTCCTGCGGGGGTCAGGGCGACGCGGTTCTCCTGGGCTTTGATCTCGGTGGGGACGCCGATCTTCAAGGGAGCTGTGGCTGGAGCCTGTTCCGGACGCATCCGGACACTGCGACGAGAGTGTGTGCGTTCGTCGCACACCTTGGGGGCGGGAGTGTATCGAAGGCCCTGCGCTGAAAAAGGCTTGTCGCACGCCGCGCACGTCCCTACCTTTTCGCCCTCGCTCGCTCCGCGACGCACGCAGCACGGCTGTGGACGGCGCGCGAGGTCGGGCGGGATGACAGAGCGAGAGACAGAGAGCGGGCCATTAGCTCAGTTGGTTAGAGCGCCACGTTGACATCGTGGAGGTCAGTGGTTCGAGTCCACTATGGCCCACCAAAGCGGAGCGGCCGGAGGCCGCAGAGCTTTGGTGGGTCGCGCGCGAAGCGCGCGCTCCCGTGGTGGGCCATAGGTGCTGATGGTCGCGAGCGCAAGCGCTCGCGACGTGGCCCACGACCGGACGATGGTGGCACAGGCTCGTCGCGCGAGGTGGCGCGGGGGCACGAGGGGCCAGCGCCTTCGGCGGCTGGCGGGTCGGTGCATTGGAGTGCGTGACTCGGAGCGCGTGACTCGGTGCGCGTGAAGCAGTTCGCGGGACGACGCGGTGCGCTCAGGGCGATGCGGGGGGCGCGAGGCCAACGGCGCGTGGGTGGAGCGCGTATCGTCGACTCGGTGGTGGTGCGGGGTGGGCTCGCGGCATCCATTCAGGGGTACACGGCATGTCGATGATCGGGTGTTTTGCGGTGGCGGTCGCGCTTCAACTCAAGCCTTCGGCGGGGTCGAACGAACTGGCGGAGGATCTCTCGCGGCGCATCACGCCGGAGGTGATCGTGGCGCGGCAGGCGCGGCCCGCGGTGGTGTTCATCGAAGCGGATGTCGTGCAGCGGCAGCAGACGATCTTCGGGCCCGTGGAGCAGAAGGGCGTGTCGACCGGCTCGGGGGTCGTGATCTACGAGGACGGGTGGGTCGTGACGAACTACCACGTGGTGAAGGACCACACGGCGATCCGCGTGTCGTTCGAAGCGGCGCCGGGTGAGGAGCCGGTGCGCTTCACGGCGCGGCTCGTCAACGCGGTGCAGGAAGAGGATCTCGCGCTGCTCAAGATCGAAGCGCCGAAGGACACGGTCTTCAGGACGGTGCCGCTCGGGACGAGTTCGGATCTGATGATCGCGGAGCCGGTCATCGCCATCGGCAATCCGTACGGACAGTCGCTCACGGTCAGTCGCGGCATCATCTCCGGGCTGCATCGCGACATCCCGTCCGTGCAGGGCTTGCGCTTCGCGAACCTGATCCAGACGGACGCGTCGATCAACCCGGGCAACTCGGGCGGGCCGCTGCTCAACATCAACGGTCAACTGATCGGCATCAACACCGTGATGAACGCACAGGCCGAGAACATCGGCTTCGCGATTCCGGTCGATCGCGTGCGTCAGGTGCTCGAAGAGAGCCTGCTCGCGCCGTCGCGCGCGGCGGCGTGGTTCGGCTTCGAAGTCGCGGTCGAGCCGCAGGACGGCGCGTTCCGCGTCGTGTCGGTCGTCGCGGGCGGACCGGCGGCTGCCAGCGGCATCGCGGTCGGAGACTTCGTACTCGGATGGGCGGGCAAACGCTTCGTCACGGCGGACGCGTACAAGTTCGCGCGCGCCGAACTGGTGCCGCGTCAGGAAGTCGCATTCGAAGTGCGCCGCGACGACGAAACGCGCAACGTCGCACTCAGCGGCTGGTCGCGCAGCGACGGTCTCCTGTTCGAACGCGCGGGCTTCCGGGGTGAGACGGTGGTCGCTTCGGACGGCTACGGGCGCAAGTTGCTCACACGCGTGGCTGCCTTGCGACCCGAGGGCCCGGCACAGCGGCTCGGCCTCGCGAGCGGCGACCTGATCGAGGCCTTCAAGGCGTCGGAACGCAGCGTGCTCGTGCCCGACTCGCAGGACCTGCTCGCCCTGTACGTGAACAACCTGGCGGCGGGCTCGAAGTTGGTGGTCGACGTGTGGCGCGACGAGAACGAGAACGGCGTGCTCGACTACCGCGCGGATCTCTCGGAACTGCTGTCGGGCACGCTCGTGCTCGAGTGACGCGCGCCGGGAGCGGCGGGAGCGAGCACGGCCGGCGCCGCAAGGGTCGGCCGCGCCCATTCTCAGCGGTCTGCGGTCAGCGGGCGGCGCGCAGCACGTCCACCGTCGCATCGTCCCAGGTGAGCAGGACGAAACGCGACGTGCGCCCGTCGGCGGCCACGAGCGCGAGGTAGGCGCGCCGCGCTCCTGCTTCGCTCGCGAACAGCAGCGTGCGCCACAGTTGCGTCGCGCCGCTCGCCCCGAGCAGCGGCTCGAGCGCCCAGCCCGCTGCGGGCGCGAGCGTCGCGATGTCGTAGCCGAGTTCGGTGGCGAGCAGCACCCGCATGCCGAGCGCGTCCTGCGGTGCCACGGGCGCGAGGCGCACACCGCCGCTGTCGGCCCCGCGCAGTTCGATGTGCTTCGGCCCGTCGAGCTCGAAGTCGCCCGCGAGTTCTTCGAGACGCCACGCGCCGCCGCGCACGCTCGCGAGCGCAGCCAGGTCGACCTGGCCGTGCAACGCGCGCCACGGCCAGACCTCGCGTGGGCCGGGCGTCCCGATGGGCGCGCGGAAACGGTCCGCGAGTCCGAGGTGCAAGGTGTACGCGCGGCCGTCGCTCGACAGGCGCGGCACGTCGACCGCGAAGAGCGGCTCGTCGCGCACGGGTTCGGTCGCGAGTGTCTCAGCGAGCCGATCCACGAACGACTGCGCCTCGACACTCGCGCGCGTCCACGCGACGACGTCCTCGCGGGCATCCGCCATCCGCCAGCCGATGCCGGCGACGACGAGCAGCGTCGCGGCGAGCGCCGGAATGGCGCGCACCGGATCGCTCGCACGCACACGCAGGCGCCCGATCAACGCACCGGCGGCGAGACACACACAACCGTCGGGCACGATCAGCCAGCGCCGATGTTCGAGCCGCGGCACACCGTCGGCGAGCAGCGGCGCGACGATCGCGAGTGCCCCGAGGGCTCCCACGACGCCGACGATCAACACGCGGCGGCGCACCGATCGTGCGAGCAGAGCGAGCAGTGCCACGAAGACCACCACACCTGGCAACGCTCCGAGGGCCGCGATGCCGTGGCGCGCGGACGCGAGCGGCGCCGCGAACAGCTCCGTGCCCGGGTAGCCGCCCACGAACGTGCCCAACGCGATCGCGCGCCAGGTGAGCGCGAGCGCCCCGCCGGCACAGACCCACAGCAGCGTGCGACGCCGGCGCTGCGGCTCGAGGCGCGGCGCCTGCGCGGCTGCGGCGAGAGCGAGCGGCACCGCGGCCGCTCCGATCTCCTTCGTGGCGAGCGCGAGGAGGACGAACAGCGCCGCGACCGCTCCGCGACCGCGCGCGGCGGCGAGGGCGGCCGCGACGACGAGCGGCCACGCGAGTGCGTCGACACGGCCCACGATCCACACGGCCGTTCCGCCCTGGAACGGGAACGTCGCGGCGGCGAGGGCGGCCGCGAGGCTCCCGACGACGCCGCAATCGAGAGCGCGCGCGAGCAGGAACACGAGGAACGCCCCCGCCACGTGCGCGGCCATGTTCAACAGCCGCAGCGCGGCCGGGTCGGCGCCACCGAGCCACAACTGCAGCTCGAAGCTGGTCGTCACGAGCGGCCGCCAGAAGCGGATGGACGTCATCCCGTACTGCGCCTGGAACCAGTCGGCGGCGCCGGAGTGGGTCGCGAGGTGCCGAACGACACTCGTGTCCTCGGACATCCAGCCGGCGTCGAAGGCGCCGCGCCAGATCCAGCCGCACACGAGCGCCACGACGGCGAAGGCGACGAACGCCTGCCGCCGATCGGCGCCTCGCACGGCGGGTTGCGACGAGACCATCCGCTGCGAGTGTGCCCGCTCGACGCCCGACGGGCGAGCACACACTCGTGGCCCGTGCCGCGAATGCACGAGACCTTTGCACGGCGGCGGAGCGCCCCGTGTTTCGCCGGGGCGCTCGGGCGGGGTACCTTCCACGAGGTGCAGGTCCCCTCCTCCATCGCGACCTTCTTCGAGCGCTTCGGAGAAGCCGTCGCGAGCGTGCTGCTCGCGCTCCTGTACTTCGCCGTGCTCGGGCCCCTGGCCCTCCTGCGCCGGCCGTTCACCGACACCCTCGCGCTGCGCCCGTCGGCCCGCACGAGCGCCTGGCGCCCCTGGCCCGCCGAACGCAACACGTCCGGCGCCGCGGCACTCCCGCGCGCCCGTCGACAGAGCTGAGCCGGCGCCCATGTACGTCCTCGGGCTCTCGTTCCACTACCACGACGCCGCCGCCGCTCTGTTGAAGGGCGGCGAGGTGGTCGCCGCCGCCGCGGAGGAGCGCTTCAGTCGCGTCAAACACGACAACGGCTTCCCGCGCCTGGCGGTGCGCTTCGCTCTCGAGCGCGCCGGCATCCGCGCCAAGGACCTCGACGCGGTCGTCTTCTACGAGAAGCCGCTCGTCAAGTTCGAGCGCATCCTCGAGACGGCCGCGGCGACGTTCCCGCGCTCGCTCGGCGTCTTCAGCCACGCGATGCACCGCTGGCTCGGCGAGAAGCTGTGGATCAAGTCGCTCGTGCGCCGCGAACTCGGTCTGTCCGCGAGGAAGGTGCTGTTCGCGGACCACCACGTCTCACACGCCGCGTGTGCGTTCTACGCGTCGCCCTTCGAAGAGGCCGCGGTCCTGACGGTCGACGGCGCGGGCGAGTGGAGTACCGCGACGATGGGTGTCGGTCGCGGCCTGCACCTCTCGGTCGGGAGCGAACTGCGTTTCCCCCACTCACTCGGACTCCTGTACTCGGCCTTCACCGCCTACTGCGGATTCGAGATCAACGAAGGCGAGTACAAGCTCATGGGCATGCATCCGTACGGCGAAGCGCGCTTCGTCGATCGGATCCTCGAGATCGTGCACGTCGGCGAGGACGGCGGGCTGCATCTCGACATGCGCCACTTCGCCTACCAGCACAGCACGTCGCGCTCGTTCACGCCGGCCTTCGAAGCGCACTTCGGACGCGCGGCGCGCGACCCGGCGCGCGGCGACAAGGACCTCGATCCGTTCTACTGCGACGTCGCGGCCAGCATCCAGAAGGTGACGGAGATCGTGCTCATGCGCATGGCCGTGCACCTGCAACGAACGACAGGACTGAAGAAGCTGTGCTTCGCCGGCGGTGTCGCGCTCAACTCGGTCGCGAACTTCAAACTGCTGCGCGACGGACCGTTCGACGACGTGTACGTGAATCCGGCGCCCGGCGACGACGGTGCCTCGCTCGGAGCGGCGCTGTGGGCGCAGCACCACGTGCTGGAACGTCCGCGAGGGCCCGCGCTGGACCACGCCTACCTCGGCAGCGAGTACTCCGACCAACAGATCCGCGCGTTCCTCGACGGCGCGAAGATCCCCTACCGCCACGAACCCGACGACGAGCGATTGCTGGCCGAAGTCGCCGACCGCCTCGTCGCGGGCCAGGTCGTCGGTTGGTTCCGCGGACGCTTCGAATGGGGCCCGCGTGCGCTCGGCAGCCGTTCGATCCTGGCCGATCCGCGGCGCGCGGAGATGAAGGACCTGCTCAACGCGCGCATCAAGTTCCGCGAGGGCTTCCGACCGTTCGCGCCGTCGGTGCTCGAGGAGTGCGCGAACGAGTGGTTCGAGTACGACGGCGCGCAGAACAGTCTGCCGGGGCGCTTCATGCTCTACGTCGCGCCGGTGCGCGAGCACAAACGCAGCGAGATCCCGGCCGTCACCCACGTCGACGGCTCGGGGCGACTGCAGACCGTCGCGCGCTCGACCAATCCGGCCTACCACCGTCTGATCGAGATGTTCGCGCAGCGCACCGGCGTGCCGGTCGTCATGAACACCTCGTTCAACCTGAAGGGCGAGCCGATCGTCGAACACCCCGCCCACGCGTTCAACACGTTCAGCCGTTCGGGGCTCGACGTCCTCGTGCTCGGCAACTGCCTGGTCGAGGCGGCGGCGAAACGCGAACTGGTCGACGTGGCCTTCGAACTGCGACACCGCGGCGACACCGTCGCGCAGATGGTGAGCTGATGGCCGCGCTGCGCACGTTCATCGCTTGGTTCGCCGCGCTCGCGACGGTGCTCTTCGTCGTCGAGGGCGGACTACGGCTCGTCGGCCTCGCGCCGGAACCGTCGCCTGTCGCGTTCGACGACGAACTCGGTTGGAGCAACCGCAGGAACGCGAGCGGCGTGCTCGAAGGCGCCGAGTTCACCGCGCACTGGCGCACCGACGCGCTGGGACTGCGCGAGACGCCGCGTGTGTTCGACGCACCCGCTCCGAACGTCGTGCTGCTCGGCGATTCGTTCGTGTTCGGAACGGCGGTCGACGAACACGACACCATCGCAGCAAGGCTGCAAGCCGCGTGGGACGCCGACGGCGTGCAACTGCGGGCGCAGAACGCGGGCGCACTCGGCTTCGACACGGGCCAGGCGGTGCGCTGGTTCGAGCAACACGGGCAGGCACTCGCGCCGCGCGCGGCCGTGTTGTTCGTGTACGAGAACGACCTCTACTGGAACACGGTGCCGACGTACGTGTCGAACGACGGGCCGCGCGCGAAGGTGCGGCTCGTGCACGACGCGGCGCACGAGCGCGAGGCCGGCGCGCCGCTCGTCGCGCCGCCGCAGCGGCCGTGGTTCGCACACACGGCGCTCGGCAACGCCCTCGGCAAACTCGGTGGCGCGGAACCGCCGCCGCACGTCGAAATCGGCGGGCGCTTCCTCGAGGCCGAACTCGCGC
>JBIKNC010000328.1:0-3622 GCA_044358925.1 Planctomycetota bacterium
CCTCGGCGCCGCCTTGACCATGACCTGGGCATTCTGAACGCGCTCCGAATCCCGCAACTCTCACACGCCACGAACTTGAACAGCTCCATCCGCGCCCGAGTCCTCTTCGTCCTCGGTGCCCTGCTCGCGTCCTGCGCTTCGCCCTCCGAACCGACGCGCCTCGCTGTCATCGCCGACGGCGTCGTGCCGACGCGAGTCTTCGAGGTCCGCGACGATCGTGCGTACCTCGGCGGCGCCCCGGTCGAGCTGTGGGGCATCCGGGCGGGGAACGCGCTCTTCAGCCCGAACATCACCGAGCGTCACGTGCGAGCGCTCGATGGCATGGTGGCCCATGGCATCAACACGATCGCCGTCTACATGCAGGGCAGCAACGGCGGCTATCCGAACCCCGAGGCGGGCAAGAGCGCTTTCCGGCGCGACGGCACACTGCGCGCCGAGTTCGCGGAGCGGCTGGAGTGGCTCGTGCGCGAAGCGGACAGCCGCGGCATGGTCGTCGCCGTCGGGATCATCTCGCCTCGCAAGGATCAGGATTTGGCCGACGAGGTAGCCATTCGACGCGCGGTTCAAGAGACCGGTCGCTTCCTCGTGGAACGCGGGCTCTCGAACACCTTCGTCGACATCGTTCACGAGTTCAGTCACTCGCGGATCGACCACGACCTGTTGCGCGAACCGAACGGCGAACGGAAGAAGCAGCAACTGACCGCCTGGTTCCGCGAGGTCGCTCCGAACATCCCGGTCGGAGTCTGTCCGTACGAACTCGCGCCGACAGCCGACACCTACCCCGGCATGGGCGTGCGCATCATCCAGAAGGAGATGCCCATCCCGACGAGCGGCTTCGTCGTCAACATCGAGTCACAGAAGCAGGACTCGTACGAGAACGACGGGGTGTTCTCCGACGGCATGGTCCAGCACGTCATCGCTGATTGCGAGCGTTTCGCCGCGGCGCCGAACGCCGCGTTCATCTTCCACGCGGCCTACATCCAGGGCATCAACAACGGCAGTCACACGGCCCCGCATCCGGAGATGGGGGGCATGGGAGCCACGGTCGGCGACCGCGGCGTGCGCTTCTACTACGAGTGGGTCCGCGACCACGTCGGTGTGTGGCAGTACCCGCGCCACGTGCCGTATGTCGCGGTTGCAGCCGATTCGGCTCCGACGCGCGAGTTCGAAGTGCGCGACGGCCGCGCCTACTTGGGCGGGGAGGCTGTGAAGTTGTGGGGCTTGCGGGCGAACAACTCATTGATGAGTCCGGCGCTGACGCAGCGCCTCGTCGCGAACCTCGACAACTACGCCGCACACGGAATCAACCTGATCAGTGTCTCGCTCCAAGGCACGAACGGCGGGTTCCCCGACGTCGACGCGGGCCCCAACGGGTTCACTCCGGACGGTCGTTTGATCGCGGCGTTCGGTCGTCGACTCGAACAGGTGATTCGCGCGGCCGACGCGCGCGGCATGGTCGTGTCCGTCGTGCTCATGATGCCGCGCAAGGACGAGCTCTTGCGCGACGAGGCGGCCGTCCGCCAGGCGATCGAGTCGTCGGCGCGTTTCCTCGAGGAACGCGGACTGCGCAACGTGATCGTGAACCTCTACCAAGAGTTCAATCACCCGACCCGCATCGACCACGAGATCTTCCGCGAGCCCGACGGTGCCGCGAAGAAGGCGCAACTCGCCGCGTGGTTCGACGCCATCGCACCCGACATCGAGGTCGGGATCGTCTCCAACCACCTGAGCGGTTCGGGCATGGACTTCCCCGGTTGCGACGTGCGCATGTACCACGAGGCCGTGCCGATTCCGGACGGCGCCTTCTCACTGAACACCGAGACGCCCGACGAGGACATGTCGGGCAACGAGGGTGTGTTCAACAGCCACCAGATCGCGAACATGCAGGCGACCTGGGAGCGTTACGCCGAGCACCCGGACGCGGCGATGCTCTTCCGTTCGCCCTACGTCGAGGACGTGGGCGGAGTCCAAGGCACCGGCCCCAACCTCGAGATGGGCGGATTCGGCACCGGCCCGGACGATCGCGGCATTCGCGTCTACCTCGAGTGGGTCGCGCAGCACGTCGGTCGCTGGGAGTATCCGGTGCACGTGCCGCGTTGAGTGGCGCGCGAGGCGCGCAGCCCCGATCGAAACGCTGCTGCGCTGATCGTCAGCGCAGCAACGCTTCGAGTCTCTCGGTGTTGCTGTCGAGCCGGTCGAGCACCGCGTCGTAGCGCGCGAGCTGTTCGTGCAGTACGGCCAGGTCCTGCTCTTCGATCGCCCAGCGCAGCGCGGGCAGCATCCACGCGGCGTAGCCGCTCGTCTCGTCCGCCGCAGCGAAGAGGCTCTTGAACCACGGCCGACCGGGCAGGCCCGCGTCGTCGAGCCACGCGCGTTCCCAGCGCACGAACAGAGCGTTGATCGCTGCACGCGTCTGGTCGTCCAACGTGGCGCTTCGGCTCGCGAGTCGCGCCGTGAGCCGTTCGACGCGTTCACCGTGTTCGGTGAGTCGCTGCGCGAGGCCGGCGAACACGGGCTCGATCGACGCTCGGTCCTCGGCGTTCGCGAACAGTCCGAGCGTGCGGCCGCGTTCCGTCAACGTCCCGAGATGGCGCAACGCCTCGCGACCGAAGCGCGCCGGATCGAGCGGCACGAGCGGCTCCTCCGCCAGCGCCGTCGTCGCCGCGAGCGTGATCGCCGTCACGAGCCGCGCCGAGTCGTAGTCGTCGCCGACCACGCGCCGGTACCACGCGAGGTCGTCGTACGCGGTGTGGTAGCTCACGCCGCGCGCGCCGCCCGCCGAGAGCGCCGCGGACGGCAAACCGGCGTGCACGACGAAACCCGCGTGGTCCGAGCCGCCGCCCAGGTCGCCGAAGGCCGGAAGTCCGTCGGCGTGCGGTCCGGGTGCGCGCGAGAGCCAGGCGGTCAGTGCGCTCTCACCCGCGGCATCGTCGGGCTGCACGACCGCGTGTGCGGCGCGCGACAGCACCGAGTGCAGCGACGGCGACGCACTCGCGTTCACCTCGAGGCCCATCGCGGCCATGTCGAGGTTGAGGTACGCGACGCCGTTCTCTTGGAGCTGTCCGAGGCGCGACTCGATCCACTCGACCGAGCCGATGATGCCGTACTCCTCGGCGCCCCAGCACGCGAACACGATCGAGCGCCGCGGCGTCACACCCTGGTCGCGAGCGCGCGCCCACACACGCGCCGCTTCGAGCACGCAGATCAAACCGGCGCACGGATCCGCGGCGCCGAACGTCCACGCGTCGTGGTGCGAACCGATCACGACGGACTGCTCGGGCGCTTCACTGCCGCGCAGCGTCGCGACGACGTTCGCCGTGCGCGCGATGCGCCGCGACTGCTGCACCGCGAGGCGCACTTCGACGTGCGGCCCGCCCGTCAGTCGATATCGAAACGGCAGCCCGCCCTGCCAGGCCTGCGGCGCTTCGGGCCCGGCCATGTGCTCCATGATCGAACGCGCCGCGTCCCAACCGATCGGCTGCACCGGGATGGTCGGCAGGCCGACGGCGTTCGCGTCGAGGCGCGCCGCGTCTTCGGTCGCTTCGCGGCCGGGCGTGAGCGGATCGCCGTAGTACGGCAGCGTCAGCACACTGCCGCGTTGGATCGACGAGCCGTTCGCGTA
>JBIKNC010000123.1:0-13099 GCA_044358925.1 Planctomycetota bacterium
CCACTGCTGCGTTGTGATTCCGCACTTCGCTACCGCCGTGGCGGATCCGTGTCTGACACCGTACCCGTCACGCCGCCGACGAGTCGCTTGCGTGCACCGTGGCGTGCACGGCTGTGCGCATGTACTCGTCGAGCGTGAACGCGTCGACCTCGACGGCATCCGTTCGCGCGGTCTCGGCCTTGCGGATCGTCTCGGCCTCGTTCGCATCGATCACGTTCTGCTCGATCGCTGCGGCGAGCGCCGACAGCACCGGGCCGCGCACCAGCTTCTTCTTGGCCATCGCGCGTTTGATCTTCTTGATCGGCTCGTGCGCGGCGACACACAGCTCGAACGCGTGTTCGAGTCGGCGCAGCGGCTCGTTCGTCTCCTTCGGGAGGTAGAGGCCGCCGAGCAAGCGCTCGCGTTGTTCGCCGGGCACTTGCAGGAGCGCCGCCACCTTCTGCGCGAGATCGTCCGAAGCCTCGCGGCCGATCGGGTTCAAGCGCACGAGGAAACGCAGCGGGCCCTTGAAGAACCAGCCGGCCATCGGGATCGACAGGTTGGCGAGCAAGCCCTCGAACGCGTGCTGCACACGCGCGAACGAACCGTCGAGCGACAGGCGCACGAACGGCAGGTCCTCGCGGCGATGGCCGTCGGCTTCGAAGCGACGGAGCACCGACGTGGCGAGGTACATCTCGACGAACACGTCGGCGAAACGGCCCGTCAGCGCTTCCTTGCGCTTGAGGTTGCCGCCCAGGCCCGCCATCGCGAAGTCCGCGAGCGACGCGAACGTCGACGACGTCCACGCGAGCCTGCGCCAGTAGCCCGACGTCGGCCCGCCGACCGGTGAGCTCGCGACGAGGCCGCGTGTGCTCCACAGCACGACGGCTCGACACACGTTGCGGACGACGTGTCCGACGTGGCCCCAGAACGCGGCGTCGAACGCGGGCACGTCGCGTTTCTCCATCGCGACGATCTCCTTGTAGGCGAACGGGTGCGAACGCACCGCGCCCTGCCCGAAGATCATCAGCGTGCGCGTCAGGATGTTCGCGCCTTCGACGGTGATCGAGATCGGCGCGGCGAAGTACGTGTTCGCGAGCATGTTGCGCGGCCCGCGCGAGATCGCGGCTCCGCCGAGCACGTCCATCGCATCGTTGATGCAGCGGCGCGCGGTCTCGGTGAAGCTGTACTTCGCCATCGCGGTCACGACGGCGGGTTTGTGGCCCGAGTCGATCGCACCGGTCGTGTAGCGCCGCGCCGCTTCGAGTGTGTAGGCGGCGGCACCGAGGCGCGCGAGCGGCTCGGCGATGCCTTCGAAGTTGCCGATCGCGGTGCCGAACTGTTGGCGCACGGCGGCGTACGCGCCGGCGATGCGTGCGAGGTGTTTGGCGCTGGCGGTGCTCGACGCGGGGAGAGCGATGCCGCGGCCCGCGGACAAGGCTTCCATCAACATCTGCCAGCCCTTTCCAGCTCCGGCCGCGCCGCCGATGATGGTGCTGACCGGCACGACGACGTTCTCGCCGTGTGTCGGGCAGTTGTAGAACGGGACACCGAGCGGATCGTGGCGCTCGCCGAGCACGACACCCGGCGTGCTGGTCGGCACGAGGGCGCACGTGATGCCGGGGTTCTCGCCTTTGCCGAGCAGGTTGCCCGGATCCTTCAACTTGAACGCGAGGCCGAGCACGGTCGAGATCGCGGCCAGCGTGATGTAGCGCTTGCGCCACGTGAGGCGCAGATACAACTCACCGTCGTCGCCGCGGAAGACTTCGCCGTGCGACGTCATCGAACCCGCGTCCGAACCGGCGCCCGGCTCCGTCAACGCGAAACACGGCACCTCCAGTCCCTTCGCGAGGCGCGGCAACCAGTGGTCGCGTTGTTCTTGTGTGCCGTGGTGCAACAACAGCTCCGCCGGCCCGAGCGAGTTCGGCACCATCACGGTGATGCCGAGTGTGCCGCTGCGCGAGCTGAGCTTCGCGATGATCGTGCTCTTGGCCTCGGCGCTGAAGCCGCGCCCGCCGTACTCCTTCGGGATCAAGAGGCCGAAGAAGCCCTCGTCCTTCAGGTACTGCCACACGGCCGGTGAGAGGTCGCGCTTCTGCACGACGTCCCAGTCGTTCGTCATGGCGCACACACGTTCGACTTGGGTTTCGAGATACGCGCGCTCCTCGGCGTCGAGCACCGGGTAGTTCTCGGTCGCGAGGCGCTTCGTGTCCGGGCGCCCGCTGAACAGTTCACCGTCGGCCCACACCGTGCCGGCTTCGAGCGCTTCGCGTTCCGTGTCGGAGATGACCGGCAGGAACTTCAGGGCGCGCATGAGCGCCATGACCGGAGCGGTGAAGAGCTTCTGACGGACCGGCGGGAAGCTCGCGACGGCGCCGATCAGTGCGATCGGGACCAGGAGCCACCACGGCGCGCCCCACAGCACCGCGAGGACGACGACACCGACCGTCCAAGCGACGGCGGGCGCTCCGAAGAAGCCGAGGACGAGGAGGGCGAGGAGCGTCGCAGCGACGCCCACGGCGAGGTGGGTGATGAACCAGGCGTACATGGTGGTGGCTCTCGAGACGGGGCAAGACCCCGATCGAGCATCGGCCGTCGGCGCCGTGAACGAAAGCCCCAAGGTCCGGCGATTTTCGCCCTTGGAGCTGCGGCGGCACCTTCGGGCCCCCGCTGGCGACGGCCTGCGGCGAGCTGTCGCACGCGTCCCAGCGCTGCCACGCGGGCGCGCTCGCGGAGCGGGGGAAGGCTTGTGCCGCGCCCGCTCGGCGCACGATCGAACGACATGGACGCTCCTCTCCCGCGCCAGGGCCATCTCTCGTTCGAAGGCGACGCACCGCCCCGCGGTGCCTGCGTGCGCCGCGACGAACCCGAAGCCGGCCTCGTGCGCCTCGTGTTCGACCCGCCGCACCGCTCGTTCCCGGTGCTCGACGCGCCGCTGCTCGCCGATCTCGAGGACGCGATCACGGCGCTCGAAGCGGCGCCGCCGCGCGGCCTGTTGTTCATGGGGCGGCGGCCGGATCAGTTCCTCGCCGGCGCCGACGTGCGCGCGATCGAACGCGCGCGCGATCCGAAGGTGATCGAACGCGCGGTGCGCTCCGTCCACGCGTTGTTCGCGCGCATCGATCGGCTGCCGTGCACCGTGGTCGCGGCCGTCGGCGGACCGGTGCCGGGCGGCGCGTTCGAGCTGTGCCTCGCGTGCGACGCGATCGTGCTCAGCAACGACGAGAAGACGCGCATCGGTCTGCCCGAGACGAAGCTCGGCCTCCTGCCCGCATGGGGCGGCACACACCGACTCACACGACGCATCGGAGTCGCGGAGGCGGCGGCGGCGATCCTGGGCGGCAAGCTGTTCGACAGCAAGCGCGCGCTGCGCATGGGCCTCGTGGATCGGCTCACGCCCCCTGAGTATCTCGCGCGCATCGGCGCCGATCTCGCCATGGGGCGCGAGCGCATCCGGCGGCGCGAGCGCGGCTGGCGCGCGTTCGCGATCGATCGCAATCCGCTCGTGCACGCCGTGGTCGGTCGCTCGGCGCGGCGCGAACTCGACGAGCGCACCGGCGGTCACTATCCCGCGCCGTACGTCGCGCTCGAAGCCGTGCTCGCGGCGAGCGGCACCCCGCCCGCGAAGTGGGCGGACGTCGAAGCGAAGGCGGCGGGCAAACTCGTCGCGTCGGACGCGTGCCGCCACCTCGTGGGTCTGTTCCTCGGGACCGAGGAACAGAAGAAGCTCGCTCAACCGGCCGAACCGAGCAGTGCATTGCCGCCGTTCGCGAAGGTCGGCGTGGTCGGCGCCGGTGTGATGGGGGCGGGCATCGCGAGTGCACTCGCCATGGCGGGTGTCGACGTGCGCCTCGTCGACGTGGCACAGGTGGCGCTCGATCGCGCACAGCAAGAACACCGCGCACTGGTCGCGAAGGAACGCCGGCGACTGTCGAATGCGAAGGCCAATGCCGTGCTCGATCGGTTGAGCGTCGGTCAGGGCCTCGAAGGACTCGGGAGCTGCGACCTCGTGATCGAAGCGGTCGCGGAGCGACTCGACGTCAAACGCAGCGTGTTCGGCGAACTCGAACGCCGCGCGCCGCACGCGGTGCTGGCGACGAACACGTCGTCGCTGTCGGTGACGAAGATCGCCGAAGGACTCGCGCGGCCCGAGCGCTTCGCAGGGTTGCACTTCTTCAATCCGGTGGCGCGCATGCCGCTGGTCGAAGTCGTACGCGGCGCGCGCACGAACGACGCCGTGTTCCACGCGCTCTCCGCGCTCGCGGTGAAGCTCGGCAAGACACCCGTGGCGGTCGCGGACGTGCCCGGCTTCCTCGTCAATCGCCTGCTCGGTCCGTACCTCGACGAAGCGGTGCTGCGTTTCGTGAACGGCGCGAACATCGCGGAACTCGACGCGGCCGCGCGGCGCTTCGGCATGCCGATGGGGCCGTTCGAGCTGCTCGACGAGGTCGGACTCGACATCGCGAGCCACGCGGCGAAGTCGCTGCACGACGGCTACGGGACTCGCATGCAGCCGGTCGACGTGCTCACACGGCTCGTGACACCCAAGCGCCTCGGCAAGAAGACCGGCCTCGGCTTCTACGAACACCCGGCGCGCGGCAAGAAGCGACCGGCGCAGGATCTCGGCGCCTTCCGCGGCCCGCACACGAGCACGCTCTCGGCGACGGCGGCTTTCGACGCCTGCCTGTTCGCCTTCGTCGCGGAGGCCGTGCGCTGCCTCGAAGAAGGCGTCGTGGCGTCGGCGCGCGAACTCGACCTCGCGGTGGTGCTCGGCACCGGCTTCGCGCCGTTCCGCGGCGGACCTCTGCACCACACGGACGCGCTCGGAGCGTCGCGCGTGCTGCGGCGGCTCGAGGAGCTGCGTGCGGCGGACGCGGCCGAGGGGCGCACGCGCGCGCGTTTCGATGCGCCGGCGCTGCTGGTCGAACACGCGAAGAGCGGCGAACCGTTCCACGCGCTGCTCGAGAGCGGCGCGGCCTGACGGATCGGTATCCTGTGCGCCGCGCGCACGCTTGGCGCGCGGCCACGTGATCGCGCGCTTTCGAAACGACACTCTCGCCGTGCCTCGACCGAAGAGAGTCCGCGCGAAGACAACCGCAGCGGTGACGTCGGGGCGGCGATGAGCGTGAACGAGAGCGCGCGTCACAGCGAGATTCACGCAGTGCTGCACCGCGACGGTCCGGTCCTCGTGACGGGCGGCGCGGGCTTCGTCGGCGCGGCGCTCGTGCGTCGGTTCGCGGCGAGCGGGCGCGAGGTGCGTGTGCTCGACGACCTGTCGGCCGGCGGCGCGGTGCCGGCGCTGCGCGGCGTCGAGTTCGTGTGCGGTGACGTGCTCGACAGCGTCGCCGTGGCGCGTGCGATGGACGGCTGCACACTCGTGTTCCACCTGGCGGCCGTCGTCGGAGTGAAACGGGTGCTCGACGATCCGAGCGCCACCGTGCGCGTCAACGAGGACGGCACGCGCGTCGTCGCGCTCGAAGCGGCGCGCCGCGGCGCCGCGCTCGTGTTCGCGTCGTCGTCGGAGGTCTACGGCCAGGGCCGCGGCGCCCTCATGCACGAGGACGACGAGCCGCTGGCCGGAGTCGGCGACTCGCCGCGCTGGGTCTACGCGCGCAGCAAACTCGCGGGCGAGCGCTTCGTCCTCGATCTCGTGCGCGCTCGGAAACTCGCCGCCGACGTCGTGCGCTTCTTCAACACGACGGGGGCAGAGCAGCACCCGCGCTCCGGCATGGTGCTTCCGAACATGGCGCGCGGCGCGTGTTCGAACGGCGTGATCGTCGTGCACGGCGACGGTCGCCAGGTGCGCACGTTCTGCGACGTGTCGGACACGGTGCGCGCACTCGTGGCGATCGCGGAGTCTTCACCGCTCGCGGGCACGCTCTTCAACATCGGTTCACGCGAGCCGATCGCCATGGGCGAGCTCGCGCGGCTCGTCGCACAGCGCACGGGCGCGCGTGTCGTGTTCGAGCCGCACGCTCAGACCTTCGGGCCGGCGTTCGAAGACGTCCTGCGCCGCGTGCCCGACACGCGACGCCTCGAGGCGGCCGTCGGCTTCGTGCCGCAGGTCTCGCTGGCCACTCTGGTCGACGACGTCGTGCGCGCCGCACGACTCGTGGAGCCCGCGAGTTCCGTCGTTCGCTGACCCGACTGCGCGCGTTCGGCGTGGACCTGTGGCGCGCCCCAGGGTTGCGCGAATTGTCGGTAAGGCGCACTCCGCACTCAGGATCGCGCAGCTCCGTGGCTTGGGTCTGGAACGGCGGGAGTGAGCCCCGCGGGCCGCCGGTGCGCTAACCTTCGAGCACGGAAAGGGGCGCGCGGCCACGCGACCCTCGGCTCCGTACGCTTCTCGAATCGACTCGCCCACGGCACATCGCCCTGGAAGTTCGGGATCACGAAGGGCCTTCCGTCCGTCGCACAGCGCGCGTCGCGCGCCGCGACCTTCACTCCCACACCTCTCGTTCGCGCCGGCTCGCCGCCGCGCGGACAGCTCCACTCTCGAGGCATGCACAAACTTTCCTTCGTCACCGGACTCGCGGCCTGCGCCCTGCTCGTCGCCGCGCCCGACACGAGCGCCCAGACGCTCTCCACCGAGCGCATCGCGAGCGGGCTCAGCCTGCCCGTGTGGGCAGGTTCGCCCCCGAACGACGAGCGCATCTTCGTGATCGAACAGCGCGGCGTCGTCCGCATCATCGATGCCGGCGGCACGCTGCTGCCGACGCCGTTCCTCGACATCGACAGCTTGATTCCGAGCGTGTCGAACG
This sequence comes from Planctomycetota bacterium, assembly GCA_044358925.1. Classification (GTDB taxonomy): domain Bacteria; phylum Planctomycetota; class UBA1135; order UBA1135; genus Rohdeia. Next base: position 6,741 of record JBIKNC010000123.1, read on the forward strand.
GCGACGAGCGCGGTCTGCTCGGCCTCGCGTTCCACCCGGACTTCGAGTTCAACGGCAAGTTCTACGTCTGCTACTACAACCTCTCGAACCAGACGGTCGTCGCGCAGTACGAGCTGACGAGTGCGAACGACGCCAACGAGGCCAGCGCGCTGCGCCTGCTGACCTACGCGCAGCCTTTCTCGAACCACAACGGCGGCTGCTTGCAGTTCGGCCCGGACGGCTATCTCTACGTGTCGACGGGCGACGGCGGCAACGCCAACGACCCGGCTTGCCGCGCGCAGAACAAGCTCAATCCGCTGGGCAAGATGCTGCGCTACGACATCGACACCCTGACCCCGACGGGTCCGGGCACGGCGACGCCGGCGATTCCTGCGACGAACCCGTTCGTCGGCAATCCGGCCTACCTGCCGGAGATCTACCACCTGGGTCTGCGCAACCCGTGGCGCTTCAGCTTCGACCGCACGACCGGAAACATGTACATCGGCGACGTCGGTCAGAACGCCGCAGAAGAAGCGAATGCGACCCTGGCCAACGTTGCGGGACTCAACTTCGGTTGGCGTGTGCTCGAGGGCAACCTCAACAACGGGCAGGGAAGCTGCCCGGGCGGCACGCCGCCGTTCGGCAGTCCGCTCTACACGGCGCCGATCTGGAGCTACGCCCAGTCCGGCAACGGCTTCTGTGTCACCGGCGGCTACGTCTACCGAGGCTGCGCGATCCCCTCGCTGAACGGCCAGTACATCGTCGGCGACTTCGGCTCGAACAAGATCTGGAAGGTGCGTTGGAACGGCACTGGTGTCGTCGCCTTCAACGACGCGACGCAGAACATCACGGCGGATCTGGCACCGGGCGGCGGTCTCAACCTTCAGACGCCCTCGTCGTTCGGCGAAGACGGGCGGGGCGAGCTGCTGATCTGCGACTACTTCGGTGGTGAGGTCTTCCGCATGATCCCCCAGTCGCCGACGCTTCCGGCGCAGTGCGATGCTCTGCGCGGTCGCTTCACCAGGTTGTCGGTCGCGAACGGCGGCACGACGTACCTCGACATGGACGCGGGTGCTGCGAACGCCGGCAACATCTTCTTCGTCGCGGGCTCGGTGACGGGCACGACGCCGGGGACGACGCTCGTCGGCGGCCTCACGCTGCCGCTCAACGTCGACGCGTACACCCTGTACATCGTCTCGAACCCGGGCGCCCCGCCGCTCACGGGCAACTTCGGTGCGCTCGACGCCGACGGCCGCGCCTTCGCGCGTTTCTCGATCGCTCCGGGCCAGTTGAACGCCAGCTACGTCGGCACGGTGCTGAACCACGCCTACGTGGTGCTCGACCCGCTCGGTTCGGTCGTGCTCGCCTCGAACGCGGTCGCGACGACCCTCGGTAGCTGAAGTCCGTGCGGCCCCTGAGCGGGCCGAGAAGGAATGAGCGGGGCGCCGGAACCGATCCGGCGCCTCGCTTCGTTTCATGGCGAGCGCGACGCGCTCGGCCGGGCGCGACTTGCAGCATCCGCACTTCCACGGAACGACTGCCGGCAGTGGGTGGGGTATGTTGCGTTCGTGCAGTGCACCCGATCCGCGGGTGAACGTCCCATCCGTTCCATGTACCCCCCGAAGATCGTCGCGACCGCGCTGTGCGCGTGGTCCGTGTGTGCCTCCGTCGCGACCGCTCAACTGCCGGTGCAGCTCGAGGTCTGTGCGTTCGGCCCCGGGAACCCGACGGAAGTCACGGCGCCGCTCGGCGACCCGCGCCTGTTCGTGAACGAACAACTCGGTGGCCGTGTGCGTGTCATCGACGCCGCGGGAAACCTGCTCACGGCGCCGTTCCTGCAGCTCGGGCCGGACTTCGAATCGGGCGGAGAGCGCGGGCTTCTCGGTCTCACGTTCCACCCGGCGTATGCGACGAACGGCTGGTTCTTCGTCACCTACAACGACCTTGCAGGGCGCGTGGTGCTCTCGCGCTTCAGCGTCTCGCCAAGCGATCCCAACGCTGCGGATCCGACCAGCGAGATCGTCTTGCTGCGCCTAGATCAGCCGTTCCTCGTGCACAAGGGCGGCGACCTCGAGTTCGGACTCGACGGCTATCTGTACATGACGACGGGCGACGGCGGCGGGTCCGGTGACGGGACCTGTCGGCCGCAGCGACTCGACTCGTTGCTCGGCAAGGTCCTGCGCCTGGACGTCGACACGATCGACTTGGAAGGCACCTACTCGATCCCGGACGACAACCCGTTCGTCGGTGTGCCCGGTGCGCGCGGCGAGATCTGGCACCTCGGCTTCCGCAACCCGTGGCGCTTCTGCATCGACCCGTTGTCGGGTGACATGTGGATCGGCGACGTGGGGGAGAACACGACCGAGGAGATCGACTGGGCCGGCGCCGACGAGAAGGGCGTGAACTTCGGCTGGAAGAAGATGGAGGGCGCGAACTGCTTCGTGTCGCCCGGCTGCAACGGGCCCGCCTTCCTGCCGTGCAACCACCCGTCGCTGCGGCTGCCGCTCATCGCGTACAGCCATGCGAACGGCTGCGCGGTGATCGGCGGGCAGGTCTATCGAGGCTCGAACGTGCCTGCTCTCGACGGCACGTACTTCTACGCGGACTTCTGCTCGGCGCGTGTGTGGGCGGCGCGCGCGTTCGAAGGTCAACTGGTCTCGAACGTCGAGATCACGGCGCAACTCCAGAGTTCGGGCGGCTTCAGCGGCCCGGTCGCGATCGGACGCGACGGTTTCGGCGAGATCATCCTCGCGACCGTCGGCGGGTGCCTGTTCCGCTTCATCCCCGATCCGACTGTCGGCACGCCCATCGCGCCGCTCTCGGCGAACACGGACCAGGTCTCGCTCTCCGGCGGCGGGACCCAGTCGCTCACGCTCGACGCCGGAGCGTCGAACGCGAACGGTCTCTACCTCGTGCTCGGTTCGCTCAGCGGGAAGCACCCCGGAGTGCTCGTCGAGAACACGATCCTGCCGCTCCAGATCGACGCGTACACGCTCTACCTGCTCGACCTGTCGATCGCACCGCCGCTCTCTCCGGCGATCGGCCTGCTCGACGGCCAGGGGCGAGCGAACGCTGCGTTCACTGTCGCCCCCGGCGCCACGGATCCGTCGTTCGCCGGTCTCACGGTGCACCACGCCTTCGTGGTCTTCGACCTGCTTCTCGAACCGCGCTTCGTCAGCAACGCGGTCGCGGTCGAACTCGCGCCGTGAGTCGCGTCAGGCCTGACCCGGCATCGGGATCGGGTCGACGGCCAGTTCTCCGAACGTGTACGCGGCGGGCCCGAGCCGGCGCGTGTCCGCGAGTACTTCGTCGCGTGTGACGTCGCGGCCCGTGTAGCTCGCGACGCGACCCATGATCGCCGTGAGCGTGCTCATCGCGCCGTACTCGGTCTCGTCGAGCCGCTTGCCGCTGCGGATCGCGGCGAAGAGGTCGTCGTGTTCGGTCTGGTAGGGGTCGTTGTCGCCGCCGCTGTGGCGCCAGGTCGTCGCACCTTCGATGCGCCACGAACCGCTGTCGAGGTGCGCGCGGCCCTTCGAACCGATCAGGTGTTCGCTGACGCGGTTCGCCGTGCCGTCGATCTGGCGGCACTGGCTGAAGAGCGTCGTGCCGTCCGCGTATTCGAAGGTGACGGCGTGGTGGTCGAAGATGTGGCCGTACGCGGGTGACGTGCGCACTTGGCGCCCGCCCATGCCGTGGCAGCGCACGGGCACGTCGCGCTTGAACCAGTTCACGACGTCGAGGTTGTGGATGTGCTGTTCGACGATGTGGTCACCCGAGAGCCACGTGAAGTAGAGCCAGTTGCGCATCTGCCATTCCGTGTCGCTCCACTGCGCTTGGCGTTCGTTCATCCACAGGCCGCCCATGTTCCAGTAGCAGTGCGCCGCGACGATGTCGCCGATCGCGCCGTCGTTCACGCGCGCGAGCGTCTCGAGGTAGCCGCGTTGGTGGTGGCGTTGCAGGCCCACGCAGACACTGAGGCCCTTGCTCGCGGCGACCTTGCCCGCGGCGAGCACTTTCGCCACGCCTTGGCCGTCGACGGCCACGGGCTTCTCCATGAACACGTGTTTGCCCGCCGCGATCGCGGCCTCGAACTGATCGGGTCGGAAGTGCGGCGGCGTGGCGAGCACGACGACGTCGAGGTCTTCACGCAACAGACGCGCGCAGGCATCGAAGCCGAAGAAGCGCCGCTCCTTCGGCACGTCGACGCGATCGGCGACGCCGTTGTCCGGATTGGTCAGTTCGCGGTACGAACCTTCCAGGCGATCCTCGAACGCGTCGGCCATGGCGACGAGTTTCACGGCACCCGCGGTCGAGAGTGCCTGAAGAGCTGCTCCGGATCCGCGACCGCCGCAACCCACGAGCCCGACCTTCAACGTGCGCTCGTCCTGCACGCGTCGCAGAACAGCCGGTGCGCCGATGGCGAGCGGTGAAAGAGCGGCCGCACTCGCCGCGCCTGCGACGAGGTGGCGACGAGAGAGCGACGGAAGCGAAGCGCGTGTGTGGGAGTCGTGCATGGATGGGTTCCGGAGGTGACCGGCCCATCCTAGGTTCGCGCGCGGTTCGCGTGCGTCGCGTGTGTTGCGAGCGTCGCGTCAGAAGCGCCGCTGTCGCGAGTCGAGTGCCGTCTTGTTCGGCGTGCTCGAACGATCCCTGAAACGGCGGCTTTCATGGGGCTCGTTGACGAGCGGGCTCTCGTAGTCGCCGTACTGTTCGCGCAGCTTCTCGAGGTCGCGTTTGCCGGGCGGCCGACCGAACAGACCGCCCTCGGCCCACAACGCGCCTTGGAAGTCCGAGTAGAGCGCCTTCAGCACCGGCAGCCACAGCGGCGCGAGAAGCAGGAGCGCGAGGATGCGCGAGAGGGACTGTTCGTTCACGGCAGAGGTGTTTCGGTCGTGAGGATACGCCCGCCGCAGTGCGTCCGCCGCCGCCCGCGGGAAGCGCGGCCCCAGGGCCCCCCACGCGCGGGAGGCGCCTGACATACTCGCGGGATGAACGCTCGCCACGCTCTGCTCCACTGGATCGCCGCCGCCCTGGTCGGGCTGGTCGTCGGAATACTCGCCGCGCCGCTGTTCGAGGCGCCGGAGCCGATCGCGGCGCGCGGACCTCGCACCTCGGAGAAGGCAGCGGCGGACGTGGGCGGTGTGGCGCGATCGGCGGGCGTCGAAGGCGCCGCGGATTTCGTGAACGTGCGCGCCCCGTCGACGGTGGAGAGCGGCGCCGACGTGCTGTCGGAGGCGGCGCTGTCGCGAGCGATCGCCGACGTCGCGCGCCCCGTGGTCGCGTCGACGACCGATGGCGACGGAGTCATCACGGGCAGCGTCACGGACCGCAGCGGGAACCCGCTCGCGGACGTCGTGATCCGCGCCTCGCGCGGCGACAACTCCTGGTACGTCGAGGACCCGTCTCAGCGCGGGCTCGGCGACTTCGCGGACGAGCCGCTCGAAGACGCGCTCGAACGCAGCGCCGCGTCGTGGGCCGAGTCGCGCACGAAGCGCCGCAACACACACACGGACTCCGCCGGGCGCTTCACGATCGACGGGCTCGATCCGAAGGGCCAGTACCACCTCGTGGCGCGCCTCGCCGGCTACGAGGTCGAACGCGCGGGCGGCAACGACGGCGACGGCTACGTCACGCCGGGAACCGAAGTCTCGTTCGTCGGGCGCGTGCTCGGCTTCGTCGACGTCACCATCGTCGACACGGCCGGAGCCGCACTCGAAGAGGGCGTCGTGACGGTCTTCCGCGGACAACAGCCGCAGCACTACACGTGGAAGGCCGCGTCGCCGCAGTTGCGCCTCGAACCGGGCGGCGTCGAGTTGCGCGCCTTCGCGAGCGTGAAGAGCGTCACCTGGTCGAACGACGGCGCGCTCGACGCCGAACTCGCCGGCGAACGCACGCACGTGCGCGTCGAGGCCGGCGCGAACGCGCCGTTGACACTCGTCGTGGCGCCGCGCACCGGTGTGCGCGCGCGCATCGTCGCGCCGCCGGGTGTCGCGACCGAACAGTTCTTCATGCGTCTCGCTCCGCTGCCGGACGACGCGACCGAGATCGACGATCTCTTGAAGAACGGCGCGCAGCGCCAGCGCTGGTTCTCGAACACGCGCTACTGGATGGATCTCGCGCCGGGGAGTTATGTCGTCGGAGTGCTCGACGGTTCGAGCACGGTGCTCGGACACGAGACCGTCGAGGTGACGGACGCGATCGTCGACGTGGCCGTCGTCTGCACCGAGCCGTCCGCGGACGATGCGTTGCGTGTGCGCGCGCTCGATCCCAAGGGCCAACCGATCGTGGGCTTCGAACTCAACTACTCGCAGCGCAGCGGCTCGGGCGGCTCCAGTTCGAACCTGACGGCCATGCGCTGGGACGGCGTGACGGGCGTCTTC
>JBIKNC010000329.1:0-3594 GCA_044358925.1 Planctomycetota bacterium
CGAGCCCTGGCTCGCGGAGACCGACGCGCCCTGAACGATCAGGCCGAACTGCGCCTTGCCACGCCAGCCCTGGTCGCAGTCGAAGCTGTCGTCGCCCACGTTCCAGATCGCGAAGTTCTTGACGCCGACGGTGCCGCCCCAGATCTCGATGCCGTCGTCGACGTTGTTCATGATCTCGATGAACGAAAGGTCCGTGCCGCGGCCGATGCCGCCGAGCGAGAGACCGTTCAGTTCGTTGCCGAGACCGATGACCTTGCCGCCGTAGCGCAGCGACAGGTAGCTGATCGAGCCGCTGTCGTCGTCGTCGTTGCCGCCGCCGTAGCGGTCGAAGCTCGGGCCCGTCGTGAGACCTTCCATGTCGGCTTCGTTGCCGGCATCCGGGAAGGCCGTGTTGCCCGCGAGGCAGGTCGAGATGTAGCCCTCACCCATGATGGTGATGTTGCCCCACTCGTTGGCCGCCGCACGCCAACTCGACGTTTGGATGTCGTCGCCGATCCACGTGGCGCGGTCGTTCGTCGAGGTGAAGACGACCGGGTTCTCGCACGTGCCTTGGATGATGAGGTCGCCGCCGCGGACGACCGCGAGGCTGCCCTGGTTGCTGGCGACGATCGTGCCTGCTTCGATGGTGAGCGTGGCGCCCGCCTCGACGTAGACCTGAGCCGTCAGGTTGTAGACGTTGTTCGCGGTCCAGGTCGTGCTGGTCGCGATGTTGGTGTTGACGATGATGTCGGCCGCTTGCGCTGCGCCGGCCATGCCGAGCGAAGCGAGCGACGTGAGCATCACGCCTTGGATGTGGTTCTTCACGGGTGGGTACTCGAGTGGGGTCTAGCGGAGCACATGGACTTCGACGTCGAGCCGTTCCCGACCGCCGAATCCATGTTCGAGGCCGGACACGGTAGGTGCGAGTCGTTGGGATCCCGTGAAGACCCGATCAGGCGCCGGGCAAACATCGCGGCGCGCGAGAGGCACGACTCATGTCGTGCGAGACGCACGACTTGGGAGTCATGGCCGACCGTGGAAGTGCTGCAACTTCACACGTGCACGAAGCACTTTGTGCGGCGCCTGACTCGCGCTCAACGCGCGCTGTACACGTCGTGCACAGCAGCACGGAAACGCGCGCACAACTCTCGATGGGCCGCGACGTTCGCTGCGTCCGGCACGTCGCGCGAAGCGCTGCGGATCGCGGGTTCGACGACATCGGTGAGTGTCACGGTTTCATGACGCGCGCGGCGCACACACCACGCCGCTTGAAGCGCGGCACCGAGTGCGGCCGACTCGCTCTCCTCGAGCAGCAGCACGGGCGCTTCGAAACACGCCGCAAGGATCTCGCGCCACAACGGGTTGCGCGCGGCGCCGCCGACCAGCCGCACCTCGTCGGCGCGCACGCCGAACGCGGCGAGTCGCGACGCTCCCCAGGCGAGGTTCGCACTCACGCCCTCGAGTGCCGCGCGGTAGAGCCGCCCCGGCTCGAGCGCACCCGCCCGCATCCCGAGCAACGTCCCGGTCGCGCGCGGCAGGTCGGGCACGCGCTCGCCCACCAGGTACGGCAACCACAGGAGGCCGTCGCAGCCCGGCGCGACCGCGCGCGCGCGATCGGTCAGGTCGGCGTGTGCGAGCCCGAACGCACGCGCGACCTCCTCGGCCGGCCCCGTCGCGTTCATCACACACACGAGCGGCAACCACGCGCCCGCCGAGCCGCAGAACGGCGCGACCAGGCCCGCGGGATCGACGACGGGCACGTCGCTGTGTGCGAACACGGTGCCCGATGTACCGAGGCTCGCGACCACGATGCCGGGTCGCACGGCGCCGGCGCCGATCGCGCTCATCATGTTGTCGCCGCCGCCGCGCGAGACGAGCGTGCCGGGCGCGAGTCCGAAGCGCGCCGCCGACGACGACGTCACCGCCCCGAGCGGGGTGTGCGCCTCGTCGGCCCGAGCCAGTCGCGGCAGACACTCACCGAGCCGCGCATCGATCGTCGCCACCGCGCGTTCGTCGAAGCGCCGCGCCGCGACATCGAACCAGCCCGTGCCCGATGCGTCGCCGCACTCCATCGCGCGCTCGCCGCACAGCACGAAGTTGATCCAGTCGTGCGGCAGCAGCACGTGCCGCACACGCTTCCAGTTCGCCGGTTCGCGGCGCGCCAGCCAGCGCACCTTCGACGCCGTGTAACCCGTCGGCACGAGGTGGCCGAGTTCGCGCGACAAGTCCGCCGCTTCGTCCGCCGTGCTCGTGTCGCACCACAACTTCGCCGCGCGCACCGGCCGGTCCTTCGCGTCGAGAGCGACGAGGCCGTGCTGCTGGCCGCTCACGCCGACCGCGACGACCTGTTCGCGCCGCACGTGCGCGAGCAGCTCGTGTGCGACCTCCGTCACAGCGTCGACCCACGTGTCCGGATGCTGCTCCGCCGCGCCCGCCGGCAACCCTTCGATCAGTCCATGCGCCCGCGCCGCGCGCGCGACGACGCGCCCGCTCGCCATCTCGACGAGCAACCCCTTCGTGCTCTGCGTCCCGACGTCGAACCCGATCGTGTGACTCACTGCCCGCCTCCCCGCCACTCCTGCACGACGAAGCGCCCCTTCACGAGTTCGCGCATGTCGACGCGCACCCACTCGAAGTTGTCGCCCGAGTACTCGAACGACCGCACGAGCCCCGCCGCACCCGCCGGCACGCGGAACGTGCGCACGCCATGCATTCCGAACTCGTAGCGGAAGTGGTCGTGCCCGTCACGCGTGCCCTGATACCAGAGCACGTCGACGTCCGCGCCCTGCGCGCGCAACTCGACGACGCGTGCGACGAGTTCCTGCGGGTTGACGCTCGCGCGCGGGCCGACGCACCCCGCGGCGAACAGACACACGACGGCGAGCGCGATCGACGCAGCGATCACACGCGAACGCAATCCTCCGCGTGTGCCGCTGCGCATCATCGACGGGCCCCCATCAGGTGCTCGACGAGCAACTGATCGAGCCGCTCGTACGCCAGGCCCTTCGCGGCGACCGCGTCGACGTCGATCTTCGCGTCGCGCAGCTTCTGGGCGTTGGCCTTCGAGTAGGGCGCGGTCAGCAGCGGATCGAGCGTCGCGTCCTTCTGCTCGCGAATCAAACCGCGCACTTCCGGATCCGCGTCGAACGCCGCCGCGCGCTCGGCGAGCAGCTCGTACGTGCGCATGTTGCCGCGCGCGAACTCCCACACGCCGTCGTCGTCCTCGGTGCGGTAGGCGTGGGCGTCGAAGTGCAGCGGCCCTGAGTACTTCGCTCCACCCGCCGTGCCTTCGAGCAGGCGCACGAGCAAGAACGCTTGCTTCAGGTCCTCCGAACCGAAGCGCAGATCCTGGTCGTAGCGCCCGATCTTCTGCCCGTTGAGGTCGATGTGGAACAGCTTGTTCGCTTCCATCGCCTGCGCGACGCCGTGTGTGAACGACAGGCCGGCCATCGTCTCGTGCGCGACCTCGGGATTCACGCCGACCATCTCGTGGTGCTGCAGCGTCGAGATGAAGTGCAGCATGTGGCCGGTCGTGGCGAGATAGATGTCGCCGCGCGGCTCGTTGGGTTTGGCTTCGAGAGCGAAGCGCAGGTCGAAGCGCTGCTCCTTCACCCA
>JBIKNC010000330.1:0-3575 GCA_044358925.1 Planctomycetota bacterium
ACGACGGCGCGCATCGCGCGCCATCGTCGCGCGCGTGCCGCGGCCGCAGGTGTGCAGTTTTTGGTGCGGCACCGTACTGCCGCCTGGCACCGTACGCGCCAAACGGGTCCCGACCCACGGGCTCGTCGCGATTCGTTCCCGAACGCGTGAACGGCGTTCGTGGCCGCCCGGTCAGTCGCGCGTGAGCGCTGCACACGCGGCGCACCACGAAGCTGTCGACGCACCGCTCGACGCGTGTGCAACGTCGCGCGGCTCGCCCGTCTTCGCTCGCGCACTCGAACTCCGGCACCACACGATCAGGTTGCGCCGCCGCCCGCCGCGGATCGGGTCGACGCGGTGGCGATGACGCCCCGCGTGCAGGATCGCCGTCCCGACCTCGTGTTCGATCTCGAGCGCCTCACCCGGCAGCACGCGCGTCTGCCGATGCGCGTCGCAGCGCATGCCCAGCATCACGAGTTCCGCTCCGCTGAAACTCTCACCGAGGCACAGGTTGAGCGTCACCTCGCTGTCGTCGACGTGGAACCCGAGTTCCTCGTCGGCATCGATGGCGTAGTCGACGACGTACGCGTGATGAGCATCGAGGCCGGCGCCGACGAACGGTGCGAACAACTGCGCCGCGATTGGTGCGACGAAGCGCTGCACGAGGTCGTCGACGAGCGCCCCGTACCCCAATTCGTCGAGCACGAAGCCGTGCGCGTGCATCGAGTTCGGCGCCGCGCTGCGCGCGGCGACCTCGGCGCGCCGCCGATCGAACTCGGCGAGCAGGTCCGCGCACGCCGCCGGCGCCAGCATCGGCACCCGCCAGACGAACGGCGCGAGCTCGACGGCTCCGCCCGCTCCGCCCGCTCCGCCCGCTCCGCCCGCGCCGGGCAACGGCGCGCGGCCGGCGAGCGCCGCCCGCCACGTCGCCAGGAACGCCGCCGCGAAGTCGCCTTCCTCCAATTGCCGTCGCGGATCCGTCGCCATTCGCTCCGTGCCCTCCTTCGCGTCCGACCGATTCGAGGATTCGAGTCAGGAACTCACTTCCCACGGCCCGCGCCTTGCGTTGACAGATTCGGCCGCCGCGTCGAGGCTCTGTGCAGCGCCTGCCCCGCTCCACCCCCTCACGGAGCCACCATGTCCACGCTGTCGAGAGTCTTCTCGGTCCTCGCCACCTTCGCCTTCGCGGTCACGACCGCCGCACTCGCCCCCGCGCAGATCTGTCCGAGCCCGTCCGACGTCTTCTACAAGAACGACATCTTTCCGCAGGTGCCCTCCGGCCCGCTGGCGCAAGCGATCGTGCCCGGCATGTGTGAGGGCGAAGCGGCGGGCTCCGTCTTCACGTTGAGCGGCCCGGGTCCGCAGAAGCTCACGCAGGTGACCTGTCCGTTCAACAGCCCGACCGGCAACGGACTGCCGGCCTTGGTCAATCTGGTCGTCTACGACAACGTCACGTTCAACGGCGCCGGCGTGCCGCAGATGAACAACGTCGTGTTCGACCTCACGGCGGCGACCGGCAACGAGCTGCAGCTCGGCTACGGCCTCAACACGTTCGACGTGTCGAGCTACAACATCCTCGTCACCGGCCCGAAGTTCGTCGTCGCGTTCTTCATGAGCTTCAACCCGAACGGCAACTGCACGACGGGTCACCCTTCGAACTTCTTCACGGACAACACGCCGTGTGTGAACCAGAAGAACCTGATCTTCATCCAAGGTCAGGGCTGGGTCGACTCGAAGAAGGCCACCGTCCTCGGCTTTCCGCTGTGCGGCCTCTTCTACAACGGCAACTGGGCCATCCGTTGCTGCGCCGAGCCGAACACGAATCCCTACTTCGTGCAGGTCTTCGGCAGTCCCGCGCTGCCGGGGCAGTTCGTGAACCTGACCTTCAACGCACCCGGCTACGCGGGCAAGCTCTACATCGCCGCCGCGTCCGGCTCCACGACGACCGGCATCCCGTTGCCGCCGCACGGCACGTTCCCGCTCGACTACGACCCGCTGCTCGAGTTCGTCGTGGTCGGCGGCGGCGGCGGCAAGTTCATCAACTTCATCAGCACGATCGGGCCGGCCGGCACCGCGCCGGGCTTGATCTTGATCCCGCCGACCGTCAGCCCCGGCGTGCAGTTCTACGTCGCGTTCGTCGCCTTCGATCCTGCGAACCCGGCCGCGCCGTGGGCCATCTCGGACGCGGCGATCGTGCAGGTGCAGTGAGTCGCTGACGCGAGCAAGTTGCACAGCAGCACGCAGCGCAGCGTGCAAGGTTGCGGGGCCGGGTCGCACACGGGTGCGGCTCGGCCCCGAGTCGTTCGCGCGAGCGGTGCGGAGTCACAGCGCTACTCGGTCGAGCTGATGTGTCGACGCGCCGACCGGTCCTCGCTCAACCCGAGATCCGGCGCATCAGTGCTTCGAGCGGCCCGTGGCGGAACCGGCGCTTCCAGGCCACGCACAGCAGCACGCTCAACACGAAGGTCAGCGCGCAGTACGCGAGGATCCAACTCGACGCCGCGGGATTGCCGTCTTGCGTCGCGGTCGAGTAGGAGCGGGACAACAGTGCTCCGAGCACGACCATGCCGAGCGTGAGGTGCCCGATGTACAGCGTGAGCGTGCACTGACCCGTGGCAGCGAGTGCTCGCACGATGCGGCTCACCGCGAAGCGTTCAGCGATCACGACACAGGCGAGGACGACGAGCAGCGCCGTGCTCGCCGTCGAGGCCATGAAGACTGCGAACGGCGGCAGGTAGTCCGCCAAGACGTACATGGTCGCGTCTTCCGAGAAGTGCCCGCGCCGCGCCAGCAACTGCAGGACTTGAGTCGCCACACACACACCGGCACTGATGAGCGCCAGCCGCCAGCGGAACCTGCGCGACGACCAGTCGCAGCGCCCGAGCCACATGCCGACGAAGAAGAACGCGGCCCACGGGAAGATCGGATTCCAACCGTTGTAGAACGTGTTGCGCAGGAAGCCGGCGACGCTCCAGAAGTCGCCGTACACGAGCGTGTCGAAGTTCCAACCGGTCTCGTACGGCACGACGACGAGCAGCGCGTGGAAGGCGACGACACACGCAGCCGCCGCGAACAGCAGGCGCCGCGCCGGAGCGAACAGCAGCAGCGCCGCGAGGTGCATGTAGCCGCCGTAGAAGTGCAGGATGTCGGCGGGCCACCACGTGTAGAGCAAGAGCCCGACGACGAACAGGAACCATGAGCGGCGCACGACGATGCTGCGCAGTCGCCGGCGCTCGACGGCATCGGCGGCCGGTCGCCATGTCAGCATCGAGCAACCGATCCCGGCCAGCATCACGAACGCCGAACTCGAGTTGCCGGCGAACAAGCCCATGAAGCGACCAACCGCAGACGTGTCGCCAAGGTCACCGAAGATCGCTTGGAAGTTGACGACGTACATCCCGAGGATCGCGTACGCGCGAGCAACGTCGAAGCCGACGATGCGGGTACTGGTCGAAGTCTCGTTCTGCTGAGCCAAGCGACGTGGAACTGTACGGTCGTTGACGGGTACGGTGTCAGACACGGATCCGCCACGGCGTCGTCGAAGTGCGGAAGCGCCGAGGGCGTGCGAGGGCCGCGCGAAGCGCGACCCTCGCACG
>JBIKNC010000124.1:0-13038 GCA_044358925.1 Planctomycetota bacterium
GCCGCGCGAAGCGCGGCCGCTGCACGTGGCGCGGCGATTCCGCACTTCGACCCCGCCGTGACGGATCCGGTGTCTGACACCGTACGCGTCACCCGATCCGCTTGCGCAGCGCGGGCACGCGCGTACGCGCGACCGGCAGCCAGCGGCCGTCGACGAGTTTCACGCGCGCGGTGCCGCCGGGTTTGCTCTCCATCAGGCGCACCTGATCGAGCGCCACGATGTAGCTGCGGTGGATGCGCATGAAGCGCGTGCGGTCGAGCGACTGCTCCATGTGGGACATCGACTCGCGCATGAGCTGCGGGCCCTTGTCCGTGAACAGCTCGACGTACTGATCGGCGGCCTGAACGAAGCGGATGTCGGCGACGGGCACGATCTGCAGCGCGCCCTCGCGGTGGATCACGATGCGGTCGGTCGGAGTCGCAGGAGCGGTCGGCGTCGGCGCGACCGTCGGCTGCGCGCCCTTCGGCGCCAGATCGGCGAGCAGTTTCGAGAGGCGGTCGTTGGCCTGGCCCGACTGCTCGCGTCGCAAGTGGCCCTTCACCTTCTCCAGTGCCTGCGCGAGACGGCGATCGTCGAACGGTTTGAGCAGGTAGTCGACCGCGTTCTCGTCGAAGGCCTTGACCGCGTAGTGGTCGTAGGCGGTCGCGAAGACGACGAGCGGACGCTCTTCCGGTCGCAAGGCCTGCAGCACCTCGAGGCCCGAGAGCCCGGGCATGTGCACGTCGAGGAAGACCACGTCGGGCAGCTCGCGGCGGATCAACGCGATGGCCGCGTCGCCGTCGCTCGCCTCGCCGACGACCTCGACTTCGGGGTCCTTCGCGAGGGCGTAGCGCACGCTCGAACGCCCCATCGGCTCGTCGTCGACGATCGCACAGCGGATCGGGTCGGCCTTGGTCTCGTCGGTCGTCGATGTGTGCGCCGGGGAGTTCGCGTTCATGTCGTTCCGTTCGCCGCCGCAGCGACGCCTTCGATGGGCAGCTCGAGCACGACCCGAGCGCCGCCAGTCACCTTGTTCGACAGTTCGACGCGGTGGCGGCCGGGCAGGAGCCGCTCCAAGCGCTCGATCGTGTTCGCGAGGCCGACGTGCACTTCACCGCGCGCCGGATGGCGGCGGTGGGCGAGCACCTCGGCCGGGAAACCCGGTCCGTCGTCCTCGATCGTGATGCGCAACAGGTCCGCAGCGCGCTGAGCACCGAGTGTGAGCGTGCCGCCCTTCGTCGACACGGAGACTCCGTGGCGGATCGCGTTCTCGACGAGCGGCAGCAGGAGCAGCGGCGGCAGCGGCACACGCGCGCACGCCGGATCGACGTTGCGAACGACGCGCAGTCGCTCGCCGAGGCGCACACCTTCGATCGACAGGTACTCGTCGACGAGCGCCAACTCCGTGGCGAGCGACCAACTCTCGACGCGGTCCGCGTCGAGCGTGCGCCTCAGCAGACCGCCGAGATCGGACAGCGTGCCGAGCGCCTCGTCCGCGCGCCCTTCGCGCACGAGTCCGCCGATGCCGTGCAGCGCGTTGAACAGGAAGTGCGGTTGGAGCTGCGCGCGCAGACTGCGCAACTGCGTGTTGGCGAGTTCGCTGCGCAGGTTCGCGGCGGACAGTTCGCTCGCGAGGCGCGCGCGTTCGGCGCGGCGCTGTTCGAGGAATGCGAACGCACTGCCCGCGATGCCGAGCGAGAAGAGGTAGAGCAGCAACTCGCGCGGCAGGCGGCGCTCGGCGTTGTCGACGGCGTTCTCCGGCCCCAGACGGCGCCGCAGCCACTCGCCGACGGGCGGCGGCGGGCGCTCGCCGCGGCCGTCCCGACCTTCGCCGAAGCGTTCGTCGATGCGTTCCTCGAGTCGTTCGCGCAGCCCGCCGTCGCGCGGCGCGGGCGCACCGTCCGCCGTTCCTGCGGACGAGTCGGCCGGTGCCTCTCGCATGCCCGGTCGTTCATCCGCTGCTCGCCGCGTGCGCCCATCGCGCATCTCGCGCAGCGCTTCGTTCGCGTGGAACTCGACCCAGCCCATGCTCCACGCGACCGCGAAACACGTGGCCAGTTGCACACCGGCGAACAGCAGCGGGTGCAGCCGCCGCCAGGTCCACACGACGAACCACAACAGGAGCGGAGCGACCGCCGCCCACGTGAGGTAGTGCACGAATTCCGGCGCGAAGAACTGCGCGAAGTCGATCTCCTCGTCGTCGCGCCGCCGCGCCACGGCCCAGCGGTGGATCTGGTCGGCGGACAGCCAACTGAGCAGCGTCGCGAGCAGGAGCGCGAGCACCCCGAGCCGCCACGGCGAACTCAGGGTGCGCTCGATCCACGCCATCGCGGCGTTCGACGGCGTGCGTGTCTCGTGTGTCGTCGTGTCCTGCCCCATCGCTCTCGAAGACCCCCGTGTTCGTCGTCAGGAGCGTCGCTCGCGCACGAGCCCGGCGCCACTCCTTCCGCCGCACGTCGGCCACCACTGGCGAGATGGAGCCGTCATTCCGTCCACTTCGCGACCCAACCGAGTGCGCGCACGAGGTGCTGGCGGAAGAGCGGCTCCGCGTACGCCTCGTCCGTGTGCCCGCCGCCGGTGTAGAGCGCGCGCCCGCCGAAGCGCTCGTGGCACCACGCGATCGCGTGCTGGCCGGCGGGCATCTGGCTGCCCTCGTAGCTCGACTGATCGAGCGCGAGCAACACGCGCACGTCCGGGTCGACCGGCGCGCGGTAGTCGTACCACTCGTCGACGCGGCGCCACTCCTTGGGCAGGTCCGCCGTCGCCGGGTGCGCGGCGTCCTTCACGCGCACGAGCGCCTGCTGGATGTGCGGGTGGCCCGCGAACCACGCGCCGACGAGCTTGCCGTACCACGGCCAGTCGTATTCCGTGTCGGCGGCCGAGTGCACACCGAGGAAGCCGCCGCCCGCTTCGACGAACGCTTCGAGTGCGGCCTGTTGATCGTCGTCGAGCACGTCGCCCGTCGTGTTGAGGAACACGACCGCGTCGTACGCGCTCAAGGTCGCGGCGTCGAACCAGCTCGGATCCTCGGTGAAGCGCACCTCGAAGCCGTGTTCGCGCGCGAGTTCGTCGAAGCAGCGCCGGCCGGTGCCGATCGAGCCGTGCCGGAAGCCCTCCGTGCGCGAGAAGACGAGCACGCGCTGCACATCGGCGCCGTTGTTGTCGGCGCTGCGCTCGTCGCGCGGCCGCTGGTTGAGCGTGTACCAGGTCTCTGGCGTCCAGATCTGCTCGCCGCTCGTGTCGACGTGGTCCGCGTACAGGTGCACGACGCGGCCCTCTTTCAGGCTCGGGATCACGAGTCGCACGGAACGACCATCGGCACTCGGCGTGGCGAGTGCGACTTCGAGCCGCTCGAGATCGAGCTTGTCGCCGCCGTACTCGGGCGTCGGCTCGTAGCGCCACTGCTGCACGATGTACTTCGCGGTGTCGGCGAGCTGTTCGCGCGCCACCTCACGCGTGTACTCGATCACGAAGCCGTCCGGCGTCGCGCGCACCGCGCGCATCTCGAACGCACTCTTGCCGGTCGGGTCGAGGCGCTCGAGTCCGAAGCGCGTGTCGTTCCAACTCCACGAGTCCGACGCGCCCGTGCCGCCGACGAAGAGCTTGCCGTCCGGCCCCCACGCGAGGCGGTGCACGCCGCACTCGAACCCTTGAGAGAAGCGGAACACGCAGCCCTGTTCCTCACCGCGCACCTCTTCGATGAACACGCGGTGCAGGCCGCCCTGTTTGACGTCGCCGACGAGCAGTTGACCCGCGAAGTCGCGCATCAGCGGACCGCGATCGATCGCGAGGATCTGCGACGGCGAGTTCGCGCACTCGTTCTGCGGCATGACGACCGCGGCGGGCGACACCGGTTCCGTGTCGAACGGCCCGGCGAAACCGCCGTCCGGATACAGGCGCCCTTTCTGCGTGCTGTTGTAGTGGCCGTAGAAGCGCCCCGGCTTCACCGAGTACAGCAGGTTCGCCGGCTTCCACGCGCCTTGGTTGTCGTCGACGTACACCTGGCCGTTCACGCCGACTCCGACGCCGTCGGGTGTGCGGAAGCCGCCCGCGACGTAGCGCACCTCTCCCGTGGCGAGCGGCATCTCGAGCAGCGTGCCGCGATTCACCGGCCCCGGCCCGTTGAGGCCGATGTAGCCGACGTTGTCCGGGTCGTCGATGTAGATCGACGTCGAGAGCGCCGCGTACAGGTTCCCGTTCGCAACCGCGAGTCCGAACGTGAAGTGGTGGTAGTTGTCGCTCGTCCAGCCGCTCGCGAACGTCGAGCGCTGTGAGTACGAGCCGTCTCCCGTGTCAGCGAGACGCGTGATCTCGTTGCGTTGCGCGACGTAGAGCGCGCCGTCGTGCAGCAGGAGTCCGGCGGGTTCGAAGAAGCCGGTCGCGAACTCGCTGACCACGACCTCGCTCGGATCCTTCGCCGTGCTCGCGTTCGCGATGCGATGCAGCACGCCGTCCGGCTCGGTCTTGATGCCGCTCGACCAGCCGTCCTGGTTCGGATCGAACGTCGCGACGACGAGGTCGCCGTTCGGCAGCACGGCGAGGCCGCCGACCTTCGGCTTGAACCCCTGCGGCCGAAGCGCGACGACGCGGAACGACGGGTGCACCGCTTCGAGCGGCATGCCTGCGCCCGGTCGCATCGGACCGCCCGGCCCCATGAGGCGCTTCGGCCCCGGCGACGTGACGCGCACGACGTTCTTCTTCGTGCGCAGCGCCGCGGCCGGCACGACCGCGAACTCCGCAGCGCCCGGCGCGCGCCATTCGAGGCGCAGCTCTTCGCCGCCGCCCGCTTCGAAGTGCCGCACGCGCAGCGGATGCAGGCCCGCAGCGAGTTCGATCTCACCTTCGACGCTCGTCGGCGCGTGCAGACCGTCGTTCTCGAGCAGGCGCTGCCCGGCGACGTCGAGCGTCGCACCGTCGTCGCACGTCAGTCGGAACGCGTACACACCCGCGACCTCGACGACGAGTTGCGCGTCGATCTCGACGAGGAACTGATCCGCGGGCCCGTCGCTCGCGAACGCCGTGTGGTCCGCGAAGTCGATCGTCGGCACGAGCCGATCGATGTTCGGCGTCTGACCCGGAACGAGGTCCTTGAGCGCGTCGAGCGACTGCGCGAGCTCGTAGATGCGCAGCGTCGCGCCTTCGGTCAGCTCTTCGCCGCGTGTCACCTCCTGCTGCCGCGAAGCGAGCGGCGCAGCGACGAACGGCAACACGAGAGCGGCAGCGACGAGAGCAGTGCGGGCGTGCGACATGGGTGCAGTGCAGGACGCGGAGCGCGCCGAGTATGCCCTGCACCGTCGCTTCGCGCGCAGCGGTGGCTCAGTGGTGCACGAGCTCGATGTCGCGCGCCGCGAAGACCGGCCCTTCGACGCAGCACTTCGCGTTGCTCCAACCGTCGAGCGCGCCACCCTTGCGCGTCGGCACCGGGCAGCCGTTGCAGATGCCGACGCCGCAGCCCATCAAGGTCTCCAACGACAGCCACGCTTCGAGACCTTTCGCGAGTGCAAGTGCGTGCACCGCTTCGAGCATCCGGTCCGGCCCGCAGGCGAGCAGCCGCACCTCGCGCGGAATGACGCCGCGCGCCCACAGGTCTTCGAGCAGCGCGACGACGTGGCCCTTGAAGCCGATCGAGCCGTCGAGTGTCGCGAGGTGGACCGGAACGCCCATGGCTCCGAGCATCTCGTGGTCGTACAGCAGCCCCGCGTCGCGCGCCCCGAACAGCAAGTGCATGCCGTCCTTCGTGCAGCGCGCCTTGCCGTCCATACCGACGAAGGCCTGCTCGATCGCCATCGGGAAAGGCGCCGAGCCGACGCCGCCCGCGAGCATCACCCACGGCGCGCCCGCGCCGTCGAGCGCCGGCCAGCCGTTGCCCAGCGGCCCGACGAGGCGCAGCTTCGACCCGATCGGGGCCGAGCTCAGCGCCCGACTGCCGCGCCCCATGACCTTGATCAGGAACTCGAGCCAGCCGTCGCCCTGTCGGTAGATCGAGTACGGCCGCGGGATGAGCGGCGCCGTCCCGTCCTCGCGCCGCAGCATGAAGAAGCGGCTCGCGCGCACGACCGGCAGCGCGCACGCGACGCGCAGCACGACCGCGTCGCTGCCGCAGGGCCGGATCGAGACGACATCGACGAGCCGACTGGCGGCGTCCTTCGGGGGTGCGGGCATCGGGATGAGTCGGCCGTGCCGACGGCGCAGAGGTTAGCGGCCGCAAGCGCGCGTCGCTGCACGCGGTGCGTCGCTATCCTCTTCCGCTCGTTTCGCCGACTCGGCGGCGCCCCACGACCTTGAGCGTCATCCTCACACGCGGGCTGAAGAAGCACTTCGGAGCCCACGAGGTCCTGCGGGGCGTCGACCTGGCCATCGAGGCGGGCGAGAAGATCGGCTGCGTCGGACGCAACGGCGGCGGCAAGACGACGCTGCTGCGCATCGCGGCGGGGCTCGAGGTGCCGGACGAGGGCGAGGTCCAGATCTCGCGCCAAGCGCGCACGGGGTACGTGTCGCAGCGGCCGCACTTCGAGCCGCTCGTGAAGGCCTTCGAGTACGTCGAGGGCGGGCTGGCGGAGGTGAAGGCGCTCCTGGCCGAGGCGCGCGATCTCGAGGCGCACCTGTCGGAGTTCGAGGGCGATGCACTCGATCGCGCGGTCGAGCGCTTCAGCCACGTGACCGAGACCATCGAGCACCTCGGCGGCTGGCACGCCGATCGGCAGGTGGAGCTGGTGCTCGACGGCATCGGGCTCGGCCGGCACCTGTGGGAGCGCGAGGCGCGCTCGTTGTCGGGCGGCGAGAAGGCGCGCGTCGCGATGGCGCGCGAACTCGTGCGGCGGCCCGACCTGTTGATGCTCGACGAGCCGACCAACCACTTGGACCTCGAGGGCATCGAGTGGCTCGAGGCGTATCTGAAGGAGTTCGCGGGCGCGCTGCTGCTGGTGAGCCACGACCGCCGCATGCTCGACCGCGTGACGACGGCGATCGTCGAACTCGAGTGGGGCAAGTTGCGCCGCTATCCGGGCAACTACGACAAGTACGTCCAACTGCGCGAGGAACGCTTCACGAGCGAGATGCGCGCGTGGGAGATCCAACAGGACTACCTGCGCAAGGAAGAGACGTTCATCAAGAAGCACATGGGCAGCCAGCGCACGGCGGAAGCCAAGGGCCGGCAGAAGAAGCTCGAGAACATCGAGCGCCTCGTGCGTCCGTGGAACGACGTGCGGCGGCCCGTGCTGCGCATGGGCGCGGTCGAGCGCACCGGTGAGTACGTCGTGAAGACCGAGGGGCTCGCGATCGGTTATCCGGGCAACGTGCTGCACCGCGGACTCGACATCCGCATCGCGCGCGGCGACAAGATCGCGCTCGTGGGGCCGAACGGCGCGGGCAAGACGACGCTGATGAAGACGCTCGCGGCGCGCATGGAGCCGGTCGGCGGCGAGGTCACGCGCGGCCACAAGGCGACGCCCGGCTACTTCGATCAGGAGACGTCGGAACTCGATCCGAGTTCGACGCCGTTCACGACGATGCGCCGCGACCACCCGACGGCGACGGACGAGGAGATTCGCGGGCATCTCGCGAAGTTCCTCTTCCGCGGCCAGGACGTCGAGGCGACGGTCGGTTCGCTGTCGGGCGGTGAGCGCATGCGTTTGGCGCTGGCGCGCCTCGTGTGGTGGAAGCCGACCTGGCTCGCGCTGGACGAACCGACGAACCACTTGGATCTCGCGGCGCGCACGGCGCTCGAAGAGATGCTGTCGGCGTACGGCGGAGCGCTCCTGTGCATCAGCCACGACCGCGAGTTCATGGACAACCTGTGCACGCAGGTGTGGGAACTCGCGCCCGGCGGTTTGCGTGTGTTCCCCGGCAACTACACGGCGTATCGCACGGCGATCCTGGCGGAGCGCGATGCGTCGCAACTCGCCGATCGCGCGAAGAAGACGGCTGCGCCGGTTGCGAAGGCGGCGGTGAAGAGCGCGCCGGCGAGCACGAACGCGCCGAAGGACGCTGCGAAGCCGAACGGTGCGAAGGACACGCCCAAGGAGGCGCCGAAGGAGGCGCCGAGCTCGAAGCCGGCCTCGACGAAGGTGCGCAACCCGTTCAAGTTCGAGCAGCTCGAACGCGAGATCATCGCGCTCGAGGACGAACGCACGCGGCTCGGCGCCGAGATGCTGGAGGAACGCGTGTACCGCGACGCCTCGGCCGTGCAGGAGCGTCAGTACCGACTGGCCGAGATCGAACGCGACCTCGAAGAGAAGAACACGCTCTGGGAGAACTGGAGCTGAACGTGTCCCGACCCGAACGATGATCGACTTCAAGGACGCCGTCCTCGACGCCCTCGTGTCCGTGCTCGCCGCGAACGCCGGCGCGCCGGATCGCGCGGGCCTCGCCAAGACGCTCACGCACCCGCCCGATCCGACGAAGGGCGATCTCGCGTTCCCCGCGTTCCAATTGGCGAAAGCGCTGAAGAAGGCGCCGCCCGCGATCGCAGCGGAACTCGCCGCCACGCTCGCCACGTACGTCGCCGCGTCGTCCGTGCGCATCCCGATCGCGCGCGTCGAAGCCGCCGGTCCGTACGTCAACTTCTTCGTCGACAGCGGTGTGTTGCTCGCGGACCTGTTGCGTTCACTCGACGACGGCAGCTTCGACGCGAGCTGTCGCTCCGACGCGCCGCAGCGCGTGATGGTCGAGTTCAGCCAACCGAACACCCACAAGGTCTTCCACGTCGGCCACCTGCGCAACGTCGCGGTCGGCGACGCACTGCAGCGCGTGTTCCGCGCGCGCGGCCACGACGTCGTCGCAGCGAACTACTACGGCGACTTCGGTGTCGACGTCGCGAAGTGTCTGTGGTGGTTGACGCACGAACAGACGGGCGATGCGCCGAGCAGCGCGCGCGGCGCCTGGCTCGGCAAGGCCTACGCGAGCACGACGGCGCGCCTCGCTGAACTCGAGGAGAACGACAAGCCCGCGTTCCAGGCCTTGCACGCGGAACTGCGCACGATCCTCGAAGGCATCAAGAGCGGCGATGCGGTGCTCGCGCCGCTCTACCAACGGACGCGTCAGTGGTGCCTCGACGAGTTCGCGGACGTGTACCGCTGGCTCGACGTGCGTTTCGACACGGACTTCTACGAGTCCGAACTCGAGGAACCCGGCCAAGCGATCGTCGACGAGTACCTCGAGCGCGGCGTCTTCGAGATCTCCCAAGGCGCGGTCGTCTGCAAACTCGACGACTTCAATCTGGGGCCTGCGCTCGTGCGGAAGACCGACGGCACGAGCCTCTATCTGACGTGGGACCTCGTGCTCGCGCGGCGCAAGTTCGACGAGTTCGGCGTGCAGCGTTCGCTGTACGTCGTCGGTGCGGAACAGACGTACCACTTCCAACAGCTCTTCGCGACGCTCGCGCGCATGGGCTACGAACGCGCTCAGGACTGCCGACACGTCGCGTACGCCCTCGTCATGTTGCCCGACGGCAAGATGTCGAGCCGCAAGGGCAAGATCATCCCGTTCCACGAACTGCGCTCGGCGCTCGAAGCCGCCATCGAAGCGAAGATGCGCATCGACGAGCGCGGCACGCGCGCCGGCTGGACCGATGCGCAGTGGAAGGAGACCGTGCAGCGCGTCGCGGTCGCCTGCCTGCGTTACGGCATGACGAAGGTGTCGAACAACACGCAAGTGATCTTCGACGTCGACGACTGGACGAACCTCGAGGGCGAGAGCGGTGCGTACGTCATGTACGGCCTCGCGCGTCTGTCGAGCATCCTCGGCAAGGCACCGGCCGGAGCGCTCGCGGACCTGCCGAACGCGGCCCTGTCGGCGCGCGAGTTCGGCGCGGAACCGGAGCGTGCGCTGCTCGGACACCTGTTGCGCTACGGGCGCGTGCTCGCGCAAGTCGAGGCCTCGTGCGACCCGTCGCACCTGTCGGCCTGGGCCTACGACGCGACCAAGCTCTTCAGCCGCTTCTACCACGACTGCCCGGTGCTCAAGGCCGAAGGCGCGTTGATGGGCGCGCGGCTCGCGCTCGTGAAAGCGGCGCGCGCGGTTATGGCGCGCGGACTCGCGACGCTCGGCGCCGCGCCGGTCGACGAGATGTGAGCCGCGCTGCGAGCCGACGCATCGCCCTGTGAACCGAGCTACCCTTCGGGCGCGCGATCGGCGCTGCCCCCCACCCGCCCAACAGGATCCAACGTGATCGAGAAGTACATCCGCGACGTTCCGGACTTCCCGAAGCCCGGCATCGTCTTCAAGGACATCACGCCGCTGCTCCAGAGCGCCGAGGGCCTGCGCCGCACGATCGACCTGCTCGCCGAGGCCGTCGATCCGGATTCCTACGACCTCGTCGCCGGCATCGAGTCGCGCGGCTTCATCTTCGGCACCGCGCTGGCGCGCCAGGTCGAGAAGGGCTTCGTGCCGATCCGCAAGCCGGGCAAGTTGCCGTGGAAGACGGCGGCGGAGTCCTACGACCTCGAGTACGGCAAGGACACGATCGAGATCCACGTCGACGCGGTCGACGGCAAGCGCGTGCTGATGATCGACGACCTGCTCGCCACGGGCGGCACGATGGCTGCGGCCCTGAAGCTCGTGCGACGCGTCGGCGGTCAGCCGATCGCGTGTGCGTTCGTCCTCGAACTGTGCTTCCTTCCCGGCCGGGAGAAACTGGGCGCGATTCCCGTCCATTCGCTCGTCCGAGTGGACTGACCCCGAAGGTTTTTCGGGGGCCTTGGCCGATCCTGTGCGTCCCCCGCGGTCCATCCACACCGCTGGGGCCGGGAACCATGGCCGCCGAACGCACTCCGCAGAAGAACGCTTCGAAGAAACCGACCGGCCCCGCCGGTTCGACCACGAAGGGCAAGAGCGCCCCGCCCGCGAAGGCATCCGCGGCGAAGGCGAGCGCGCCTGCGAGCGGGGCCAAGAGCGCCGCTAAGCCCGCGCCGAAGGTTGCTCCGCCGACGACGAAAGCGTCGAAGAGCGACAAGCCTGCGGCGAAGCCCGCCGCCAAGGCGAGTGCCGCGAAGCCCGCGGCGAGCAAAGCCGCTGCGAGCACGAAACCCGCGGCCGCCAAGAGCGCCTCGAAGCCTGCGAGCGCCAAGAGCGCGGCGAAGGCAGCGCCCGTGAAGGCGCCTGCCGCGAAGGGCTCCAGCGCGAAGCCGGCCGCGACCAAGGCTGCGCCGGCGAAGAACACGGGTGCGAAGCCCGCGGCGACCGCGAGCGCGCCCGGCGCGAAGGTGAAGTCGACGATCGTCGGCTCGAACACGAAGAAGACCACGGGCAACGCACCCACCGCGACCGCAGGTCGTCCGCCGGTGCGTTCGACACCGCCGCCGCGCAGCGCGCCGCCGCAACCGAAGCGCAGCCGCGCGGAGATCAGTGACCTCATGCAATCCGAAGAGCCGATCATCGAGACGGTGGCCGCCGACGAAGTCGAATCCGACGACGGCATGGACGAGGACGGCGACCTCGACGACGAGGATCTTTCAACCGCGGTCCTGCCGGTGATCGACCTCGGCGACGCTCCCGTCGACGAGCGTGACGAGGTCACCACCGAGCAGCTCTGGGACCGCTACCGCGTCGAGAGCGATCGCCTGATCGCCGCGATGGCGGCCGAAATGGGCGTTCAGCCGAACGACCCGACGGTTCTCGCGCGCAAGCGTGAACTCGCGTCGCCCGAACTCGAGTACCTGCGCAACCAGCTCATCGAGCGCCACTACCCGCTCGTGCGCTACATCGCGGAGCGTCTCCTCCAGACGCTTCCGAAGTCGATCGAACTCGACGACCTCGTGAGCGCCGGCCAGTTCGGCCTGATGGACGCGATCCGCGGCTTCGACCCGGACCGCGGCATCAAGTTCAAGACCTACTGCTCGACGCGCGTGCGCGGTTCGATCCTCGACCAACTCCGTTCACAGGACTGGGTGCCGCGCCTCGTGCGCATCAAGTGGAGCCGCATCGAACGCGCGCTCCAGCAACTGACCGGCGAGTTCGGCCGCGAACCCACGCACGCGGAACTCGCGCGCGTCCTCGACATGTCGCACGACGAGCTGTCGCGCGAACTGGGCGACGCTCAGGCCAAGGCCATGTTCTCCCTCTCGGAGAAGTGGGACGACGACGAGGACGGCTCCGTCGAGAAGGTCGACATCATCGAGGACCACGAGTCCATCGACCCGGTGCGCGAGCTGAACCGCCGCGACCTGATGAAGTTCATCACGCGCTCCCTGACGCACAAGGAGCGCTTCATCATCGAGCAGTACTACCAGTACGGCCACACGATGCGCGAGATCGGCGAGATGCTCGCGTTGACCGAGAGCCGCGTCTGTCAGATCCACTCGAACGTCATGGGCCGCTTGAAGGGCCTGCTGCAGCAGCGCACGGACTCGCTGAGCAGTTGAAGTGACACGTACGGCCGACATGCAGCCCTCGTGGACATGTCGAAGTGCGCCAACAGTTCGCGTCGTTCCTTTGCTTTGACTTTGCGTCCTTTGCGTCCTTTGCGGTGACGTGCAACGAACGGTGCCTGGAGCGGGTGTCTGTTGCACGTAACCGCAAAGGACGCAAAGGACGCAAAGTCAAAGCAAAGGAACGCAGGGCATGAGAGCGCCCTGCGGACCGCTCGGCAACTGCGGATGTCAGCGGTCCTGCTCGCCGCCTCAGGGCCGGATCTCGAACTCGAGTGCGGTCGACAGTTCGTCGGCGAAGGTCAGCGTGTCGACAACGACGGACTGCAGCGTCACTCGCACACCGACCAATGACACGCTCGGCGGAATAGTCACGGGGAGCGTCGCCGTGCCGCTCACCAGCGGCGCGATCGCGAGCAGCGTGGGGAACGGCACGAAGCTCAGCAGCAGCTCGCCGCTGCCGAACGGCACGCCGCAGCCGTTGACGTCCGATCCGAGCGCGCCGTAGTAGGTCGCGCTGATGCCGTTCATGATGCCGCCGCCCACGAGATCGACGAACGACGTCGCGCCGAGCCGCGCAGGCACCGCCGGCACGCTCCAGGTCGCTGGGTTGCCCAGGCACCCCGCGTGCTGCTCCCAGTAGTCGAGTCGGAACGTGTAGACGGCGCCGCTGTCGACCGAGGTCTCATCGGCA
>JBIKNC010000331.1:0-3574 GCA_044358925.1 Planctomycetota bacterium
AGGCCGCGACCCAGAACTTCTTCGTCGCGCAGACGCGCGCGGTGAAGGCTCTCGGCGACGCACTGAAGAGCGCGCAGGACGACGGCTTCGGCGCGGGCATGAACCCGCGCGCGCACCAGACGCTGCTCGACGGGCTGCGCACGTACGGCGCGAGCCTCGACGCGGCGGTGCCGGGCGATGCGAAGAAGAAGGCGGCCGAGAAGACTCCGAAGGACGGCGCAGGCACGAGCTCGAAGTGATCTCGCGCGGCGCGCGCCGCGTAGCATCGCCGCGATGGAGGTCGATCTCGCCGCCGCGAGCGCGCCGTTCGTGCGCGCGATCGACCGTGCGCTCGCGCATCGCACCAACACGAAGGGCGCGTCGCCGCACACGTTGCGTGCGTACCGCGCGGATCTGCTGGAGCACGCCGTCGTGCTCGCGGGTCTGGGTGTGACCGATCCCGCGCGCACGACGCCGCGCCACATGCGGCGCTACCTCGCGCGCCTCGACGAACGCGGCCTCGCACGCGCGAGCATCCAGCGCAAGTTGTCGTCGGTGCGCGGGCTCTACCGCTTCCTCGTGCGCGAAGGAGCGCTCGAAGTGCATCCGGCGACGGGTCTGCGACAGGCGCGGCGCGGGCGTCCGCTGCCGAAGAACCTGACCGAAGCGGAGATCGACGCGCTGCTGCGCGCGCCCGACGTCTCGACCGCGAGCGGGCGGCGCGATCGCGCGATCGTCGAGGTCATGTACTCGGCCGGCACGCGCGCGGCGGAGACGGTCGGGCTCGACCACACCGACGTCGATCTCGCCCACGGACTCGCGCGTGTGTTCGGCAAGGGCCGTAAGGAGCGACTCGCACCGCTCGGCAGCCACGCGTGCCGAGCACTGGAGCAGTACGTCGGTGATCCGGAGCGTCCGCGCCCGCTCGCGGGGCACGAACGCGCGCTGTTCCTGTCGCTCGCGGGCGAGCGACTGACCACCCGCTCGTTGCAACGCATCGTGGGCGCGCTCGCGCTCGCGGCCGGCGTGCGCCGCGCGACGCCGCACACGCTGCGCCATTCGTTCGCGACACACTTGCTCGATCGCGGCGCGGACCTGCGCTCGGTGCAGGAGCTGCTCGGCCACGCCCACCTCGTGACGACGCAGATCTACACGCACATCAGCACCGAACACTTGCGCGAGGCCTACGAGAAGGCGCATCCGCACGCCCGGCTGCGTTCACGCGCTCAACGCCAGAAGGGCGTGAGTTCGTAGACGTTCGTGCCGTGCACGCTCGTGATCGCGTTCGCGATCCCGACGCCGGCAGCGAGTACGAACGTCGCGCGCCACAGCAGCACTCGCCAGACGCCCGTTCGCGACGCTGTCGTGCGGCGCTCGTCGAGCAGCACGAGCGCGACGGCGTAGAGCGCGACGAGGAGCGGCGCGAGTTGGCGCGTCTGCACGGGTGTCGTGCCGAGCAGGCTCGTCGCGGCGATCGCGGCGCCTGCGAGCACGAACCACAGCGCGAACGGCGCCGTGCGTGTGCGAGCTGCGCGCTCCGACAGCGCGAACGCGAGCGCGCTCCAGACGAGGAGCGGCTGTTCCAGCGCCGCCATCCACACGTAGGCGAGCGGTGAACGCTCGAAGCCTTCGCGCATGAGGGCGTCCTGCGCGAGGATCTCCTGGGTCGGTGCGATCCAGGTCGGCAGGAGCGCACCCGTGTGCCATGCGAACAACGCGAGCCAACCGCCGACGAGGACGAGCGGCGGCGCGAGCAACGCAGCGAGCGCGCCGCGCGGTGGTGCGCGCCGCACGAGGTCGACGACCAGCAACGGCAGGATCACGAGGCCGGTGAGTTTCGCGAGGCCCGCGAACGCTGCGAACAGACCCGCGAGCGCGAGCCGCGCGCGCGATCGTTGTCCGAGACCGAAGGCCGCCGCGAGGGCCGCACACGTGAACGACAGCGTGTCGATCCACAGGAAGCGCGCCGCGAACCACGTGAACGGCTCACACGCGAGCACGAGCACGGCGCATGCGAGCGTGAAGGTCGTACAGCGTTCGCGGCACAGTCGCGCGGCGACGACGACACACGCCGCTGCGCCGATCGCTTGCAGCACCCACACGATCCACAGCGCGGCCGCGGGCGGGTACAGCTCGGCGCTGTTCGCCGCGAAGGGCCCGAGCAGCACGGCGAAGAGCGGCGGGTGATGGAAGAGCGGCTGGTCGTACATCGACGCCGGCAGCAGCTCGAGCATGCGCGTACCGCGCAGCGAATAGACCCCGTCCTGCCACAGGCGCTGCGCGAGCTGCCAATACACGACCTCGTCCGGCTCGCGGTGGGTGAAGGTGCGCTGCGGCCACTTCACGAGCAGCGCCAGGACGAACGCCGACGCTGCCGCGAGCGCGACGCGCGGATCGAAGGAGCGCTGTGGTCGGTCGAAAGTCACGGCGCACGATGACATCCGGCACGGCGTCCGCTCGGCAAGCTCGGCGTGCGAGACTGTGCCGCGGTGACGACGGACGACAGCGGCGAGTGCAACGACGCGGGCGAGAGCGAGCGCTCGTTCGTGTTCGCGCCGCACGAGGTCGCCGCGCTCGCCGACGGGCGCGCGGTCGTGCGCGACGACCTCTTGAGCGCCGCCGACGCCCGCGCGCTCGCCGCACACGTGCACACCCTCGAGGCGCTGCTCACCCACGCCGCGGTCGGTCACGAGCGGCTGCACACCCACGCCGTGCGCGGCGACCGCACGTGTTGGCTCGAGCGCTCGGCCACCGACTCGGCCGACGGCGCGTCCACACACCTGTGGTCGATCGTCGACGCCGTGGCCGAGGCACTGCGTCGCGACTGCTACCTGGGCACGCTCGACGCCGAAGTCCAACTCGCGCTCCATCCGGCCGGTTCGCGCTACCAGCGCCACAGGGACGCGTTCCTGGGCCGCAGTCGGCGCCGCGCGACGCTCATCCTCTACCTCAACCCCGACTGGCGGCCCGAACACGGCGGCGCCTTGCAGGTCTTCGAGCCCACGGGCGCACGCACCATCGAACCCGTGCTCGGCCGTGTGCTCGTCTTCCTCTCCGAGCGCCTCGAACACGAGGTCCTGCCGACGTTCGCGCCGCGCTGGGCGGTGACCGCGTGGTACCGCGGGCCGTCGTGAGAACCGGCGTGAAGCGTGTCGCGAAATGCAGCACGCCCGCCGGTGCGCCCTTTCGAAAGAGCACGCCGACGGGCGTGAAGTGGTGACCCGTAGGGGATTTGAACCCCTGTCGCCAGGATGAAAACCTGGTGTCCTAGGCCTGACTAGACGAACGGGCCAACCGTCAGGAGCGAGGAGGCTAGGGACGGGTCAGGGCTCGGTCAACACGTCGGCCGGACTTTCATCCCACGGATCCCGCGGCCGAGCCCGTTGCGGCGGCACGTGCGGCGGCACGTGACGCCAGCCGTGCTCCTCGATGCGCGCGCGCGTCCAGTCGAGTTCGCGTGCGAGTCCGGCGGCGAGTCCATCCGCGCGCAGCTCCGCGGGCAACACGTCGAACGTGTACGTCTCGACCTCGACGTGCAGGTCGCGTGTCCCCCACAGCGACGGATCGTCGAGCAGGACTCCGAGCGTCGCCGCGC
>JBIKNC010000010.1:0-40660 GCA_044358925.1 Planctomycetota bacterium
AACCGCCTGCAGGAGCGCATGCACCGCGTCGAATTCCACGCGCATGACGAGAGCGGCGCAGGCCAGGGCGATGGGCCGGGCCGCGATGCGCTGTGTCCAAGCAGCGATCCCATGGGGCCTCCAAGCCTCCCACGCCGCGAGTTCCGCCCAACCGTCGTTCGGGTCGTCACCGCCTATCGCACTGTTCCACGAGACGCTCGGGCGCATGCCGTCGACGACAGCTTCTGCGCTCTTCGCGGCGCCGGCCAGCGGCGGGAGTTCGAGGACGCGCTCGTAGAGCGAGACGAACTCCGCGTTGTCGTACACGAGCATGCCTTGCAAGGCCGCCATGAGTTCCTCGACGCTCCCGTTCTCCACGGCCTTCTCGAAGTTCGCGACGAGCTGCTTCGCCGCTTTCGTGTTGGCCGTTCGAGAGTCGTCACTTCGAAGCTCGACGAAGGTGTTCGGCCCTGCGACTCCGCCAGCGTCGGCGCCGCCGCCGTTCGACGAGACGAGGGCGAGAGTCAGGCAGGTGAGTCCGAGTGCACGCAGCATGGTGACCATCCGTTGTGGAGCGGGTGCGATCCGTCCGCACGCGGCCGTCGCCCGCTTCGGCTCACTCGAAGCCACGGGAGCGACCCAGGAGTCTCAGCCACTTCCGGGCGGCCGTCCGACTCTCTTTCGAGAGGACGTCGAAGCTCTCTCCGGTGTTGGCCTTCAGCGCGTCGCGACACGCGCGGCCGACGCTGCGAGCGAGCTCGACCGCTGGGTCCGAGTGCCGCGGCGCCGGCAAGGGCGTCGGCTTCTCGCGCGAGTCGAAGCCGAACATCAAGCCGTCGATCAACTCTTCGATCACCTTCGCGCTCTTGGTCTTGCGCTCGGCGAAGTAGCGCGCAGCCGCGAGGTGCGGCTCGATTCGAGGACAGCGGTCGACATCGACGTGCCAGTGCGACGCGTGCGGCGCGGGAGCGCCGCGGTACGGAGTCGAGGTCCAGTTCACGAAGCTCGCGTCGACTTGCTCCGCGGAGCCGAGCTGACGACACAGTTCGAGTTCGAGCGCCACGGTCGTGAACTCGAACCGTGCGAGCGCATCGATCACGGACGCATGTGCGAACGGATTCGCCTGGAGAGACTCGCTCTTCAGTACGTCCGTCAGCAAGTCGTGCGCTGCCTCGTTGCCTCGAGCGACAAGCGCTTCGCAGACACGGACGCAACGTCCTCGTGCGATGCGACAGGCCTCGACCTCGATGCCGATGGGACGCCACTTCGCGATCTCCGTCCGACCGGCTTCACTCGAAACCTTCGCCTGCAGCTCGGTGATGTAGCGATCGACCGACTCCGTGGCGGTGGCGAAATCGGCCGGGAGAGGTGTCGCGATCAGAACGCGCCGGTAGACATCGAGCAGTTCGGCCGCGTCGTAGCGCAGCACCGCGTGGAGTGCGGCGTCGAGCGCT
The DNA here is from genome assembly GCA_044358925.1 of Planctomycetota bacterium. Lineage (GTDB taxonomy): Bacteria > Planctomycetota > UBA1135 > UBA1135 > Rohdeia. The sequence continues at coordinate 1,434 of JBIKNC010000010.1, forward strand.
TCGCCGTCACGATCGGCGAGTGCAGCTTCGATGGAGGCGATCGCATTCGACACCACCGATTCGTCCGGGGACTCGAGCGGTTCGTGCTCGTCGTCGCGAGGTCGGAGCTCGATCAGCGATCGAGCCCAGATGCGGCTCGCCTCGTCGCCCCATGTGAAGGACTCGCCCAACTCTTCGCCCAGAGCCTTCGCGCACAGCCAGCCGACCTTGGACGAAGCGGCGACGACCGTGTCGGTGAGCGTGAGGTCGTGCGTGGACTTCACGTCTCCCGCGAAACGCTCCTCGCCGAGCATCAGACCTTCGGCGAGTGCGTTCAGTGTCATGTCGCTCCGTGAGCGAGCATTCACCATCCAATTGGCGACAGCCTCCGCCGGGAGCGTGTGCAAGTACAAATGGCGCCAGAGAGACGTCGCGTACGGCGGTAGCTCCGTTTGCAGCAAGAGCTCGGGTGCGACTTCGTCCGCTCGCAGCATCAGCAACAACAGGCGTCCATCGAGCTCGCGCGCCGTGCGCTCGAACGTTCCGAGCGCGGATATCGTGCGGGCCAACTTCGCCGGGTTCGCGACGACTTCGTCCTGATCGAGGCAGCGCACCAAGGCCTCGAAAGCTGCATCGTCTCCACGCACCGTCAGAGCGCGGAACGCGCCGTGGGCTGTGTTCCCGGCCGAACGCAGCGTCGCTGCCACGAGTCCGTGGGGGCGCCACTCCTCCCAAACGCGAACGCGTTCTTCGCGCTCGGGTCCGAACGACTCGAGCCCCGAGAGCGCGGCGATCCGGTCGGGGTGCTGCGCTGCGACGTGCGCCTCGGCATTCGCCGCGTCACTCGGCCACGGCGGCAGGCCGATCACCTTCTCGAAGCATGGGATCAGCTCGACGTTGGTGAATCCTCCTGCATGGCCCACTGCGCTGATCAATGCGACTGCGTCCTGCTTCACGATGGCGCTGTCGATCGCGGCGATCGCGTTCGCGAGGGCTTCGGCCGACAACCGCCTCGGCTCGCGCTTCCCTCCGCCCGGTCCGATCGCGTCGTTCCAGCCCTCGTCCGTGAACTGAGCAGCAGCGACCGGCGCGTGAGTGACCGCCGCGCACAGGACGAATGCGAGCGCCGCCAGCTTCACTTGATGCCCGCCTTCTTCCCTTCCTTGTCGAGCCACAGCCGCGCCGCCTCCTGCGCGGGCGGGTGGCACGGGGCGTAGCGCTGATTGGTGATCACCTGCAGGGCGCGCGAGCACTCGCGGGCGACGGCCTTGATCGACGAGTCGTCGATGTCGTCGAGGTTGAACGAGAACTCGAAGGAGATGCCGTTGCCGAGGTCGATCGTCTGGCTGTTCTTGTCGGTCTCGTCGGCGCCGTACATCAGTCCGTCGATCAACTTCTCGACGACGGCTTTGCGCGTGCAGCCGCGACGCGCGAAGTAGGCGCCGGCGCGGATGAGCGGCTTCGTGTACGGCGTCGTGCGCGGCAGTTGCGGGTGGTGCGCGGAGGCGAGGCGCTCGCGGTCGAGATCGGGGAAGGTGGCGAGCAGATCGCACAGCGCGTCTTCGATCTGCTTGGACGTCTCGTCGTGGTCCATGAGCGCGTCGACCACGCTCGCGTGCGCGAACGGGTTGATCGCGACGAGCGGATCGTCGAGCGCGTCGACGAGCGTCTTGACGGCCTTCTTCGTGACGATGTCACTGAGATGCGCAGCGGCGGCGGCGGCGACGGTGCCGGCGAGTTCGTGGCGGCGGAACTCGATGACCTCGGCGCGCTTCGTTTCGATGAGCTGCGCGAACTCCTCGTCGGTGATCTGGTCGGTGATGGTCACGCCCTCGATGTCGATCCGCGGGCGGTTCTTCGCTTCGGCGTCCTTGACCTCGATCTGGTCCTTCGTGATCGCGTCGCTCTCGGCCTCGCTCGCGACGTAGCGCAGCGCGCGGCCGCACATGACGACGACGTCGTCGTTGTTGAACGGTGCGAAGCCGGCGAGCGCGGCGATGACCTGCTGCGAGTCGCCGCTCGCCATGGCGGCCTCGAACGCGGCGGTGACGGGGGCGATCTCCTCCTTCATGCCGCGGCGGCGCTCTTCGAAAGCGACGGCGGCCGAGGGCGCTCCGACTTCGACGCCGGCAACAGCGGCGTCACCGTGGAAGAGGCTCGTGGGAGCGAGTTGACTATGGAGCGGGGCGGACAGGACGAGCGCTGCAAGTGCGCTGAGCATGGTGACTTCTCCTCGAATGTCAGGGTGCGGCCAGGACGGCCGCCACGCAGCATACGAGGGCGATGTCGTCCGCGCTGGCGCCGCGCGACAGGTCGAGGAACGGGCGGGCGAGTCCTTGGACGAGCGGGCCGAGGGCCACGGCTCCGGCCAAACGCTGGGTCAACTTGTAGGCAATGTTTCCGGAGTCGAGGTCGGGGAACACGAGCACGTTCGCACGGCCCGCAATCGGCGAACCCGGCGCCTTGCGCGCGGCCACTTCCGGCACGAGCGCGGCATCGCCCTGCAGCTCGCCGTCGAACACGAAGTCCGGCCGGCGCGCGGCGAGTTCTCGGCAGGCGGCGGCCACCTTGTCGACGCGCGGGTGCTGGGCCGAGCCTTTGGTCGAGTAGGAGAGGAGCGCGACGCGCGGCTCCTCGCCGACGAGCCGTCGATGGGTCTGCGCCGCCGCGATCGCGATCTCGGCCAGTTGCTCGGGGCTCGGATCGGGCACGACGCCGCAGTCGGCGTAGGTGAGCGCGCGCCCGTCGGGCAGCACCATCAAGAACGACGACGAGACGGTCGAGAGGCCCGCGGCGGCGCCGATCGTCCACAGGCCGGCGCGCAACACGTCGGCCGTCGCGTGCACACAACCGCTCACGCCGGCGTCGACGCGACCGTCGGCGACGAGCGCGGCGGCGTAGTGCAACGGCTCGCGCACCAGTTCTCGCGCGGCCGCGAGTGTCAGTCCTTTGTTCGCGCGACGAGCGGCGAGGCGCGCCGCGTATTCGTCGATCAGCGGATCGGTGTTCGGATCGCACCACTCGCCGGGCGCTCCGCCCGCGCTGTTCGGACGCGCGCCGACGAGCACCGGCCGGGCCAGGCCCTCGCGCTCGAGTCGAGCCGCGGCCGCGAGCACACGCGCGTCGTTCGACTCGGGCAGGACGATGCGTGCGTTGCGCGCGCGTGCGCGTCGGCGCAACTCGTCGAGGACCGGCGCGGCGCTCACGGCGCCGGCGTCGCCGCGAGCACGTCGTCCGGCACGTCCACTTCCATGCGCAACGTCGCGAGGCCGTGGGTCTTGCCTTGTGCGTCCGTCTTGAGCGACGCGGAACCGCCGCCGCCGAGCGAGTCGGTGAGGATGAAGTTGAGGACGCGCATGTTGTCGGCCTCGTAGCGCACGACCTGCCCGACGTTGATGCCGCGCATGTGTGCCGCGAGCCGCTCGCTCGTGAGCCACGTCTTGAGGAAGCGATACGCCGCGTCGGAACGCGCCATCACACCCACATTGGAGCCTTCGCCCTTGTCACCCGAACGGGCGGCGGCGATGCGCGAGAGCTGGACTTTCGTCATGGGAGTGGGGGAGTCGAACTGGATGCGGGCCGGGGTCAGGACGCGCTGACGGAGACGCGGGTCGTGACGCGCTCCTTGCCCAGCAGTGCGGGCCAGTAGCCGATGATCTCGGTCGCCTTGGGGCGGCCGCCCGCGAAGCCGGTCACGCCCGGCGGGCCGCTCGTCACGAGCGGTACGAGTTCGCTGCCGAAGCGATCGATCTTGCGGCGGTCCGTGCCCTTCACGCCCATGCGCAGCACGATCTCGGACGGCTCCTTCGCCTCCGGGATCGCGATACCCGCGTGGCAGACGTTCGCGCCGACGAATTCGACGAGCCGCTCGGCTTCCGAGTACTCGTAGCCGTCGTACGCGAGGCGCTGCCACACGATCTCCGCGCACAGCTTGGCCTTCGCGAGTGCGTCCGGTCCGCTGATGGTCAGTTGGCCGATGGCCTTCCAACCGTCGGCGTAGCTCATCGAGACCTTGTACGTCGGCGTCGCAGGCAGACCCTTCGCACCCGTCACGGCGACGCGGTCCTTGCCCGCGTCGGCGAGTTTCACACTCGTGAAGTCGGCGACGACGTCGGGCGTGATGTAGCGCCGCGGATCGCCCATCTCGTAGCACAACTGGTGCGTGACCGCCGCGACGTCGACGCGTCCGCCGGTGCCGTCGTGTTTGGTGACGACGAAGTCGCCGTTCGCGCTCGCTTCGACGATCGGGTAGCCGACCATCGCGAGATTCGGGATGGTGCGCCAGTCGGTGTGGTTGCCGCCCGTGCACTGCGCGCCGCACTCGACGATGTGGCCGGCGATCGTGCCCGCGGCGAGGCGGTCGAAGTCGCCCGGCTTCCAGCCGAACTCGTGGATCAGCGGCCCGAGCACGAGGCCCGGATCGGTGCCGCGGCCGGTGATGACGATCTGCGCGCCGGTCGCGAGCGCCTCGGCGATCGGGAACGCGCCGAGGTAGACGTTCGCGCTGGAGACGCGCTCGCGCACGGTCGACAGCGGCGCGCCGGTGTCCATGTTCGCGAACGTCTCGCCCGCGCTCATGAGTCGATCGAGATCTCCGAGCACGTCGTCACCTTCGACCACCGCGACCTTGACGCCCGTGAGCCCCTGCTTGCGCAACGTCGCCAGCACGGCGTCGCGGCACGCGATCGGATTCACACCGCCGGCGTTCGCGACGACCTTGATGTTCTTCGCGACCAGGTCCTTCGCGGTGCGCTCGATCAGCTTCACGAAGTCCGTCGCGTACCCGGCCGACGGGTCGCGCGAGCGCAACTTCTGCATGATCGACATCGTCACCTCGGCCAGGTAGTCGAGGGTCAGGTAGTCGAGCGGGCCCTCGCGCACGAGGCGCAGCGGCCCGAGGATCGAGTCCCCCCAGAAGCCTTGGCCGTTGGCGACGCGGACGAACGGGGTCGATCGGGTTTGCATGGTGGGGGGGGCGGCGAGCCGCGGAGTCTAGCCGCGTGCAGTCGATCGACAAGCGCGCGGGTCGAGCACGGTCGAAGCGCCGAAGCCCGCGGCTCCCTTGGGCTTGGAGCCGAACGGCGGCTCGGCGAGCCGCTCCCGCGAGTGTGGGTCCGCGGCGCCCGAGCACGAACCCGGCAGGTCGAGGGTGGTGGACGGACCCTCGTCAATGCAACCTGGTAGCCGCGGAAGTACCAGGAACCAGCGCGCCGACTCGCACGTGCCGGTTCTTTTCGCGATCCCCCACTCGAGTGTTCGCGTCGCGAACGCTCTCCACCCTCCGTCCACCCCCGCATCAGCAATGCGACTTCTTCAGACACTCGTCGGCACGGGCGCCGCACTCGCCCTGTGTGCCGGCAGCGCGAACGCGCAGACCCTCTTCGGGTCGAGCTGCGCCGGCGGCTCCGGCGTCACGCCGACGCTCGGCATCTCCGGCACCGTCGCCACCGGTCAGCAGTGGTTCCTCGACGTAACCGCTCCGGGTGGCATCGGCCTCGGCTACCTGCTCATCGGCTTCAGCAACACGAACGCGTCGGTCCTCGGCGGCCTGCCGCTGCCGTTCGACCTCGGCATCCTCTTCGCCGATCCGCTGTGGAGCGGTTGCCCGCTCAACGTCGACGCGAACTACCAGATCAGCACGTACTTCTTCAGTCCGGTCGTGAACGGCGGACTCGCGCAGATCCAGTTCCCGGGCTTCAACTCGGGCTTCGTGTTCATGCAGGTGCTGAACATCGACCCCGACTTCGTCACGCGCATCGCGGGTGTCAGTCAGGGCATCCAGATCTTCCCGACGCCGCCGAGCGGCCCGCAGCCGGGCGATCTCGTCATCACCGAGATCATGAAGGACCCGGCCGCCGTCGGTGACAACCTCGGCGAGTGGTTCGAGATCCTCAACACGACGAACGCGGCCATCGACATCGAAGGCTGGACGCTGCGCGACGACGGCACCGACACGATGGTGCTCGCGAACGGCGGTTCGGGCATCGTCGTCCCGGCCAATTCGTACTTCGTCATCGGCAACAACGCGAACACCGGCACGAACGGCGGTGTGGCGGTCGACTTCCAGTGGAACGGCACGATGTTCCTCGGCAACAGCGACGACGAAATCGTCCTGGTCGAGCCGTCGGGACCGACCGAGATCGCCCGCGTCAACTACGACAACGGCATCACGTTCCCGGACAGCGCGGGCATTTCGATGGAACTCGACGTCGCCTTCCTCAACGAGGTCGACAACGACAGCGGCGCGAACTGGGCCAATTCGACCTGCTTCCTGCCGAACCCGAGCACCGACAAGGGCACGCCGGGCATCGCCAACGACCAGTGCAACGTGACGCCTCCGGGCCCGGGCACGGGCGAGCTGATCTTCACCGAGATCATGAAGAACCCGGCCGTCGTGGGCGACAACTACGGCGAGTGGTTCGAGGTCTACAACACGACCGGCGCGTCGATCGACATGAACGGTTGGACCGTCAAGAGCGGTCCGAACCAGTTCAACGTCGCGGGCTCGTTCGTGATCCCGGCCGGCGGCTACGGCGTGTTCCTGCGCAACGGGAACCCCGCCGAGAACGGCGGCCTCGATCCGATGGTGATCAACGCGTACGACTACGCGAGTGCGATCTTCCTCGGCAACACGGGTCAGACGCTGGAGATCTTCAACGGTGTGAACAAGATCTCGTCGATCGTCTACGACTCGGTCGTGTTCCCGGACACGAACGGTCGCTCGATGACTCTCGACCCGACGGTCACGCAGAACCTCACGAACAGTCTCGACGGCAACAACTGGTGCTTCTCGACCTCGAGCTACACCGGTGACGGCCTCGACGACGCCGCACTGCCCGTCACGAACGTCACGCAGTTCGGCACGCCGGCCGGTGCGAACGACACCTGCCCGATCATCCCGAGCGGCGTGCCGACGGGTGAGCTGGTCGTGACCGAGATCATGAACGACGGTCTCGACGAGACGGCCGATCAGATCTGGTTCGAGCTCTACAACACGAGCGGCATCGCGATCGACATCAACGGCTACATCCTCACGGACAGCGACGGCGGCTACCACGTCGTGAACAACGGCGGCCCGCTCAACGTGGCTGCCGGCACGTTCGTCACGCTGGGCGCGAGCGGCAACCTGCTCACGAACGGCGGCGTCACGCACGACTACGTGTACGACGGTGTGTTCCTCGACACGTTCGCCGACTCGATCGTCGTCGCCACCGGCGCCGGTGCGATCGTCGCGCAGGTCGACTACAACGGCGGCACCGGCTACCCGGTGGCCAATCCGGGTCACTCGTTGATCATGGACCCGACGGTCGGCATCACGCAGGCCAACAGCGTGATCGGCTCGAACTGGTGCAAGTCGTACTTCACGACCTACGGCACCTCGGCCAACTACGGCACGCCGGGCGGCGTCAACGACGCCTGCCCGATCGTTCCGAGCGGCTCGCCGACCGGCGCGCTGATCATCACCGAGGTCCTGCAGGACGGCGCTTCGGCCGGTGAAGGCGAAGAGTTCTTCGAGATCCGCAACACGACGGGCTCGGCCATCGACATCGACGGCTACATCCTCGCCGACCAGGACAACGACTACCACATCATCGACAACGGTGGTGCGCTGCTCGTTCCGGCGAACGGTCGCATCACGCTCGGCACGAGCAACACGCTCCTCACGAACGGCGGTGTGACGCACACGTACGTCTACGGCAAGGACATGTTCCTCAGCAACACGATCGACGAGATCGTGCTGGCCAACGCGGCGGGTGCGATCGTCTGCCAGATCGCGTACGACAACGGCGCGACCTACCCGGTCACGTCGACGGGCTCGTCGATGATCCTCGACCCGACCGCACCGCAGACACAAGCTGCGAGCGCGGACGGCACGAACTGGTGCGTCTCGAGCACCGCGTACGGAGACCTCACGAACAACGGAACGCCGGCAGCGGCGAACGACTCGTGCGGCGGCGGAGCGGTTGCCCCGGGTGTCGGTGATCTGATCATCACCGAGATCATGTACAACCCGGCCTTCGTCGGAGACACGAGCGGTGAGTACTTCGAGATGTACAACACCACGGTGAACTCGATCGAATTGTCGGGCCTCGTCTTCACGGACGCGGGCACCAACAACTTCACGATCGCGACGTCGCTCGTCGTCGCTCCGGGTGCTTACGTCGTGATCGGCGTCAACACCACGTTCGCGACGAACGGCGGTGTGAACGTCAACTACGACTGGGGCAGCTCGAACTACGCGCTCGCCAACGGCGGTGACTCGATCATCTGCAAGGACGGCGGCGGCACGACGATCTGCTCGGTCGCGTACACGACGTCCGCGCCGTGGCCGACGAGTGCGTCGACGAACGGCGCGTCGCTGAACCTCGACTCCAACTCGTTCACGTTGGCGCAGTCGCAGGTCGGATCCAACTGGTGTGCGTCGACGACGCTCATCGCGGGCAGCACGGACCGCGGAACGCCGGGTGCGGCGAACGAAGACTGTCCGTGAGCCGAGGACGCGCTCGGGCGTGTGAGCGCTCGAGCGACACAGACACGAGGGGCGAGAGCCGCACGGCTCTCGCCCCTCGCTTCTTTTCACCCGAACAACGCTGCGCTCACACGGCGCTCGCGAGCCACCTGTGCGGGTGCCTGCGAGCGCGGACACACGTGCGGTCGAGCGCAGCGCGCGCGCAGCGGATTCACTGCATCTTGCTCGCCGCGGCACGAGAGGTTTGGAGTGCGTGCCTAGCCTGCCTCCGCTTTCGGTGACCGCATGTCGCGGCCGCACCGACGGCGTCCTTCGCACCATGAAGCACCTCCACTCAGCCCTCCTCGCCTGTGCCGCCATCGGCGGCAGCGCGAGTTCGGCGCACGCACAACAACTGTTCGGCTCGAGCTGTGCCGGCGGTTCCGGCGTCACTCCGACCCTTTCCGTTTCGGGCACCGTCGCAACCGGTCAGACCTGGTTCCTCGACGTCACCGCTCCCGGCGGCATCGGCCTCGGCTACCTGCTCATCGGCTTCTCGAACACGACCGCGTCGGTCCTCGGCGGCCTGCCGCTGCCGTTCGACCTCGGGATCCTGTTCGCCGATCCCCTTTGGAGCGGTTGCCCGCTCAACGTCGACGCGAACTATCAGATCAGCACGTACTTCTTCAACCCGGCGGTGAACGGCGGACTCGCGCAGATCCAGTTCCCCGGCTTCAGCGCGGGCATGGTCTACATGCAGGTGCTGAACATCGACCCGAACTTCGTCACGCGTATCGCGGGCGTGAGTCGGGGCATCGAGATCGTGCCCACGCCGCCGGCCGGCGGCGGACTCGTGATCACGGAGATCATGAAGAACCCGGCCTTCGTCTCGGACAACAACGGTGAGTACTTCGAAGTGCTCAACACGACCGCGAGTCCGATCGACGTGGAAGGCTGGACGCTGCGTGACGACGGCATCGACTCGGTCGTGCTCGCCAACGGCGGCAACGGCATCGTGATCGCACCCGGTCAGTACTTCGTCTTCGGCGTCGACGACAACTCGGCGACGAACGGCGGCATCACGGTCGACTTCGACTACGGCACATCGGGTGACTTCGCGATCGCGCAAGCCGACGACGAGATCGTGCTCGAGAACCTGCTCGCGGTGGAAGTCGCGCGCGTGAACTACGAGTCCGTCACCTTCCCGAACATCACGGGCGTGGCGATGGAGCTCGGCACGAGTTTCCTGAACGAAGTCGACAACGACGACGGAGCGAACTGGGAGAACGCGGACTGCGATCTCTCGGCCAGCAACTCCGACCAGGGCACGCCGGGTATCGACAACGACGACTGCAACACGACCGCGACGCCGGGGACCGGCGCGTTGATCGTGACCGAGTTCATGAAGGACCCGGCCGTGATCAACGACAACTTCGGTGAGTGGTTCGAGGTCAAGAACACGACCGGTGCGCCGATCGACATGAACGGCTACACGGTGACGTGTGGTGCACCGTTCACGGTGACGGGATCGTTCGTGATCCCGGCGGGCGGCTACGGCGTCTTCCTGCGCGACGGTGATCCGTTCGCGAACGGCGGACTCGACCCGCTCGTGCTCAACGCCTACGACGCGGGCGGTGTGATGTTCCTCGCCCAAGCCGGCGGGACGATCGTCATCCAGGACACGAGTGCGAACGTCGTCGTCAACTTCTCCTACGACGACGGCATCACCTTCCCGGACTCGACGGGCGTCTCGGCGATCCTCGATCCGAGCGTCACGCAGGACCTCGCGACGAGCCTCGTCGGCTCCAACTGGTGCCTGTCGACGACGACCTACATCGGTGACGGCTTCAGCGACACCGCCGGTCTCGTCGTCGTGACCAACGTCTCGCAACGCGGCACGCCGTCGGGCCCGAACGACGCCTGCCCGATCACGCCCTTCGGAACCCCGAGCGGCCAACTGATCTTCACCGAGATCATGTCGAACCCGGCGGCGGACTCGGACACGCCGCAGGAGTGGTTCGAAGTCCACAACACGACGGGCAGCGGCATCGACATCAACGGTTGGATCATCGCGGACGTCGGCAGCGACTACCACGTGATCCAGAACGGCGGACCGCTCGTCGTTCCGGCTGGAGGCCGCCTCTCGCTCGCTCAGAGCACCGTCAGCGCTCTGAACGGCGGCATCTCGACGCACGACTACGAGTACGGCTCCACGGTGTTCCTCGGCAACGGCAGTGACACGCTCATCCTCGCGAATGCGAGCGGTGCGATCGTGGCACGCGCCGACTACGACGCCGGCGTCACGTGGCCGGCCGTCAACGGCGGTCACTCGCTGATCCTCGATCCGTCCGTCGCCCTCACGGCTGCGGCCGCGGGCAACGGTGCGAACTGGTGCCGTTCGTTCTTCACCAGCTACGGCAGCGAGGGCAACTTCGGCACGCCGGGCGCCAACAACGACCCGTGCGAGATCATCCCGTCGGGTTCGGCCACCGGTGCGCTGGTCGTCACCGAGTTCCTGAACAACGGCACGGGTGCCGAACTCGAAGAGTTCATCGAGATCTTCAACACGACGGTCGCACCGATCGACATCGAAGGCTGGATCCTCGCGGACCAGGACGCGGACTACCACATCATCCAGAACGGTGGCCCGCTCTTCGTTCCGGCCGGCGGCTACATCACGCTCGGTCGCACCAACGTGCTCGCCGACAACGGCGGTGTGACGCACGCGTACGTCTACGGCACGCTCGACTTCTTCCTGTCGAACTCCCCCGACGAGATCGTGCTCGCGAACGCGGCCGGTCAGATCGTGGCACAGATCGCCTACGACGAAGGTGTGACCTACCCGCTGAGCGTCGAGTGCTTCTCGCTGATCCTCGACCCGCTCGTCGCGAAGACCCAGGTCAACAGCGCGAACGGAGCCAACTGGTGCCTCTCGACCACGGGCTTCGGTGATCTCACGTGCGCCGGTTCGCCGGCCGCTGCGAACGAAGCCTGCGGTGGCGGCCCGGTCGGTGGAACGGATGCGAATCCGGGCGACCTGATCGTGACCGAGTTCATGCAGAACCCGCTCGCGAAGTTGGACTCCGACGGCGAGTGGTTCGAGGTCTACAACACGACGGCTTCGCCGATCAACCTCGACGGTTGGACGTTCCGTGACGACGGCGGCAACACGTTCACCGTGGTCGGCACGGTGGTCGTGCCCGCGAACGGTTACGCGGTCCTCTCGGAGGAGAGTGCGGCCACGGCCGGCTTGGCTTCCACGGACTACGACTATCCGTCCGCCTTCGTGCTCGCCAACGGCGACGACGAGATCATCATCGAGGACGTGAACGGTCAGGAGATCTTCCGGATCGAGTACGACGGCGGACCGGTGTGGCCGGACGGCAACGGTGCCTCGGCGCAACTCGATGCGTCGGCCGGACTCAACGCTGCTGCAGCGGCAGCGGGCACCAACTGGAGCCTCACGCCCGCCGGCAACACGTACCTGTCGGGTGACCTCGGGACCCCGGACGCGGCGAACCTCTGAGCCGCGAGGTCGAGCGACGCAGCGCGCGAGCGCGAGTCGCGGACGACGGGGGGCGAGAGCAGCCATGCTCTCGCCCCCCGTCCTTTCGTTCGGGGGCCACAGCGCGCAACAGCGGCACGGCGGACGCAAAGAGCGGCCACGTGACGAGTTCTGCGGCACCGACGACGGGTCCGCGAGGATCCACGACTTCTTCGCACGCCTACCGCAGCGCCTTTGCGGAGCACCCCTAGCCTCCGCGACTGGTTCACGCCGCACGGACTCGCCGACGATCGGCGGGATAGCGTTCGGCGACCGGTTCGATCCCGCGTCGCGGGTCCCTTCGTTTTCACTGATGGTCCAGATCAAAAACCTCGCCCTCACCGGAGCCGGCCTCGCGCTCCTGTGCGGCTCGGCGCAAGCCCAGACCCTTTTCGGCAGCTCCTGTCCCGGCTTCTCGGGCAACACGCCCACGATCGGCAACGTCGGCGTTCCGATCGTCGGCAGTCCTCCTTGGCAACTGACGGTCAGCGGCCCTCCGGGCGGCTTCGGCTACCTCGCCATCGGCTTCTCGAACACGTTCTCGAGCGTTCTCGGTCTGCCGCTCCCGCTCGACCTCGGCCTCTTCGGCCCCGAGTGGACCGGCTGTGACCTCAACGTCGACTACAGCTTCGCGCTCCAGTTCGTCCTCCTCGACGGACTCGGCAACGCGACCTTCAACCTGCCCGGCTACCGCAGCGGCAGCGTCTTCTTCCAGTACATCTCGATCGACGCCGACCTCGTCGCGTTCTCGAAGATCGCGGGCGTTTCGCAGGGCCTCGAGATGGTCGGCAACTTCGCCAGCGGCGCGAACCCGGGCGACCTCGTGATCAGCGAGATCATGAAGGACAGCTCGTTCGCGTTCGACGAGAACGGTGAGTGGATCGAGATCCACAACACGACGGCGAACCCGATCGACATCGACGGCTTCACGCTCGCGGACGACGGCACCGACACACACACGATCAACAACGGCGGTCCGTTGTTCGTTCCGGCCGGCGGCTACGTCACGCTCGGCTCGAACGGCGTGTGCGGCCAGAACGGCGGCGTCGCGCACGACTACGTGTACGGCGGCACGCTCAGCTTCTTCCTCGCCAACAGCGACGACGAAGTCGTGCTGCTCGACTCGAACAGCATCGAGATCGACCGCGTCGTCTACGACAACGGGATCACGTTCCCCGACACGGAAGGCCTGGCCCTCTCGCTCGATCCGACCAAGCTGAACGCGACGGACAACGACGTCGGCGCCAACTGGGCGAACGCGACCTGCAACCTCGGTACCGGTTGCGGCCTGATCTACAACACCGACCGCGGCACGCCCGGTTCGGACAACGGCTCGTGCACGACGCCTGCTGCGCCGACGCCCACCGGCGCGGTCATCTTCGTCGAGGTCATGAAGAACCCGAACCAGGCCCTCGACACGGAAGGTGAGTGGTTCGAGGTCCGCAACACGACCGCGAGTTCGATCGATCTCGACGGCTACACGTTCTCGTCGGGTCTGCAGACGTTCACGGTGAGCGGCTCCACTCCGGTTGCCGCGGGCGCCCGCAAGCTCTTCATGCGCGACGTTCTCGCGGCGAACAACGGTGGCATCGACGGTGTTGCGCTCGGCGCGTACGAGTACGACCCGACGGGCCTGCTCTGGAACATGGGCAACGACTCCGAGACGCTCGGCATCTACGACGCGAGCAATGTTCTCGTCGGCCGCCTCGCGTACAACGACGCCGCGTACCCGGACACCGCTGGTTCCGCGATGGGCCTCGACCCGCTCGCGGCGCAGACGCAAGCGGCCGCAGACGTCGGCACGAACTGGTGCAACCAGTTCTCGACCGTTCCGGGCGGCACCGACAAGGGCACGCCGGGTGCGGCGAACGACATGTGCGCGGTCGCTCCGAGCTGCCTTGGCACCGGCACGATCATCGTGACCGAGATCATGAAGGACCCGTCCTTCGTGACCGACGCGAACGGTGAGTACATCGAGCTCTACAACACGACGGGTGCGGCGATCGACATCAACGGTTGGACGCTCAAGGACAACGGCACCGACTCGACCGTGATCAACAACGGCGGGCCGCTGCTCGTTCCGGCGGGTGGCTTCCTCGTGCTCGGCGTCAACGGCACGTTCGCCACGAACGGCGGCGTGACGGTCGCTTACGACTGGGGAACGACGACGAACTTCACGCTCGGCAACGCCGACGACGAAGTGGTGCTGGTCAACGGCACGACGGTGATCTGCTGCGTCGAGTACCTCAACGGCGGCGTGTGGCCGGACCCGGCCGGCGCGTCGATGACGCTCGATCCGGCCAGCTTCGACGTCCTCTCGGCGACGAGCGGCCCGAACTGGTGCGTCTCGACGACGACCATCGCCGGTAGCACCGACGAAGGTACGCCGGGCGCGGCCAACGACAACTGCCCGTGACGTCCGGCGCGCGAGCGCCCAAGTCCTGATGAAACGCGCGGGCGTCCTCGATGGAGGGCGCCCGCGCTCGTTTCGGGAGGCTTCGTCGGAGCGGGGATGCGATGCTCTGGCGCATGTCCGACGGTGCGCTCCTGCTGACGGGCTTCGAGCCCTTCCTCGACGTCGTCCTCAATCCGTCGGGAGAGATCGCCCGCCGTTGTGACGGCCGAGTCGTCGGTGGTCGGCGCGTCGTGGGGCGTGTGCTGCCGGTGTCGGTCGCGCGTGTGCCGGCGGCGCTCGCGGCCTTGTTCGAAGAGCTGCGACCGCAACTGATCGTCGGTCTCGGCGTGCAGCGCGAACCGAACTTCCGGTTCGAGCGCCGCGCGCGCCTGCCGCTCACGGCAGCCAAGCCCGACGGCGACGGACGTGTGCCGCTCGAAACGGTCGGCGCCATGCCGGCGGAGGAGCACACGACCGACGTCGACGTCGAAGAGCTGGTGCGCGAGCTGCATGCGCGCGGCGTGAGTGCCCGCGTGTCCGACGACGCGGGCGGCTACGTCTGCGAGTGGGCTTACGTGCATCTCCTGCGTCACGCGCGCAGCGCCGGCTGTCCGGCGCTCTTCGTGCACGTGCCGAAGGCCGCTGCGATGGCGATCGACGATCAGGAGGCCGTCGTCGTGCGAGTGCTGGAGGCTCTCACGCGTTCACGCTGAGCGGACGCTCGAATCGCTGCGCTCTCACATTCGCCGTGCGTCCTGCCTTCTGCATCCTTTGCTTTGACTTTGCGTCCTTTGCGTCCTTTGCGGTGAAGTGCAACCACACTGGATCGGGTGACGTTGCACATCACCGCAAAGGACGCAAAGGACGCAAAGTCAAAGCAAAGGATGCATAAGGCAGGACGCACGGCGACTGTGAGAGCGATTCGAGTCGTTGGGTGCGCTTCGACCTCACCCAGCAACTACTCGAGCGGCGTGAGCGCGGCGGCGATCAGCGGCGGCTCGTGAGCATCGATCAGCACGTCGATGCGCCGCGCTCGCTCGCGCCACACGTCTTCCAACGCAGCATTCGCCAGCGCGCGCGAGAGACACACACGCGCCTTCACCTTCAACATCGCCTGACCCTTCGCGCGGCCGGCGACGTGGTGGTGCCACGCGCCCGCGACGAGCACGAGCGCACGCCACACGTCGCTGGCCGCGTCGCTGCGTGCCCGCGCAGCGCGCCAACCTGCTTCGAAGTGCTCGTGCGCTTCGAAGAAGCGCCCCGCGTCGAACTCGCGGGCCCCAAGCGCAAGGACCCTGCGCTCCTCACGGAGCACAGGGTCCTCGCTGTCGGGCGCGTTCCGCTCGCCGGATCGTGCGCCTGCGTTCACGTCGACCGAATCACTCGGCCTTGAAGTTCGTGGCCATGTCGCCGGCCATCTCCATCGTCATGTCCATCGAGTGCGTCTCACCTTGCGCGTCGATGTCCACCGAGACCTCCATGCCCATCGTCACGTCGACTTCCATCGTGAGGCTCTCGAACGTGCCGCGGCGCGGATCCCACAGAAGCGTGCCCGTGCCGTCGAGCGTGATCGAGAGGTTCGCGGCGGCGATGTCCAACTCGAAGTCGGGCATCTCTTCGGCCAGCTCGGAGATCTTGTCGACCATGTCGGCGAGCATGCCGGACATGTCCATCGAGCCGTCCGTGTCGAGCTTGAGCGTGATGACCGCCAGCGAGCGGCCCTCGACGTCGCGCATGCCTTCGTAGGTGGCCTTGCGTTCGCCGTCGAGGAGCGACGTGAAGGCCTCCTCGTACTGCGTGAACATCTCCGTGAACATGTCTTCGAACTCGCCCATGTCCGGGCCTTCCTCACCCGTGTCCTCGGGCTTGAAGCCGAGCGTGCCGCCCGGCATCACGAGGGTGGCGAGCGTCATCGCGTCGATGTCCCACGACTCGCCGACTTCGACGTCGCGACCCGGGAGGAATGCGCGCAGGTCGAGGTCTTCGTCGAGGCCTTCGAGCAGCTCGACGTCGCGCGTCTCGGCTTCGTCGGCCCACTTCGGTACGAACTCGCCCGCTTCTTCGTCGAACGTGAAGACGACCGTGCCGCCTTCGAGTTCGCTGGTCATCGCCGTCTCTTCCGACTGGCCCTCACCGGCCATCGACATGTCCATCGCGAAGTTGGAGCCGATCGCCTCGTAGGTGCGCTTGAGTTTGGCCGGGCGTCCGTCGGCGGTCTCGACGAACTCGTCCGAGACGGCGACGTTCAGCGTGTTCGTGAACGACATCTCGGGCAGGCCGCCCATCATCGCCGTCATGTCCTGACCGTCGAGGTCGAAGGTCATGTCTTCGAGGTCGAACGTCATGCGGCTCTCGATCGTCCGCTTCAGCGTCAGGCCCTGCTCGGGCGCGAAAGCGACGCGATCGGCCGCACTCGAGAAGGAGAGGAACACACCCGCGGTCGCGGGCACGAGCAGTCGGTGGAGTTTCATGGTGGAGCGTTTGGATGCTGCGGGACGATCCGCAGCCGGAGCGCGTCGTTCGGATCCCGGCGCCTTCGGTGGCGAAGGTCGCGGGCTCGAACGCCGCGGATGCGGTGGAGGAACCGACGGGCGTCGGTGGGAACGAGAGGGCTCGAATGCGAGCACGCCGCGGTCGCGGGAGGACCGTCGGCGGCCGGGGGGGAGGCCCGCCTTCGGGGGCGAAGAGCATACGGAACGTCGGCCGCGGGTCGCGCGGCCGACGTTCCGAGGCTCCCCCGTTGGCGCGCCAATTACGCCGACTCGCGCCGATGTTTCGAATCGGTGTGTACGGAAGGGGCCCGGGCAGGGCCGACCGGCTCGTTCGTTCCCGCCGGCCCTCAGTCCATCGGCTCCGCGGGGTCTGCCCGAGTGAGCCGCAAGGCCCAGGGTCGAGCGCCGACCGCGCCCGCCGATGGGCCACGGGCACCGAAGAGGGTGCTGCCCGGCGCGCAGCGCCGCTGTCTCGCGCTCCTTCTCAGAGCGGGCGCACGGAGACCGAGAGCGCCTGTTCGAGCGTGAACTCGAGGGCCAGCTCGACCTCGAGACTGTCGTCGCCGAGGGTCAGGGTCAGTTGCTGGTCGAGGGCCAGGTCGATCGCGAGGTCCGCACTGAACTCCTCGAAACGGCCCGAATCGAGCCCGAAGACGAGCACCGCCGTGCCTTCGTCGAGGAGGGCGTCGAGGCGCGTCGAGCGCAGCGTCGCGCTGACCGGCTCGCGACCGGGCGGGAACGGGTCGACGAACGGCGGCCAGTCGCTCTCGGCCAGTTCGCGCACGAAGCGCAGATCGAACGTGATCTCGATGCGGGCGCGGCGGTCGCCGGGCGCGCCGTCCAGCGACACGAGGCGCCCTTCGATCGTGCCGGTCGGTGACCCGAGCAGCCCGACGAGACCGCTCGATCCACCGAGTCGCGCCAGAGCCGCGGCTTGGTCGGGGTCGCTCGGCGCGAGGCCGAGCGCGCCGCCGGGTGCGAGAAACGCTGCGATCGCACCGGGTTCGACGAGCCAACGGTCGCCGACCGACCTCGGCTGGCTGGGCAGGAACGCGCGCAGGTCGAGGTCCTCTTCCAGGCCCGCGAGCAGCGCCGCCTCGGCCTCGTCGGGCGCGCTCTCCTCGTCGGAGAAGCGGCGTGTGTGGCGGCCGGCCGCGCCGTCCCACTCGAAGCGCACGGCGCGCCCGGCGAGCGGTGACACGCTCGCGACTTCGACGGTGCCGCCGCCCGTCATCTCGGTGCGCGACGTCGTGACCGCGTTCGCTTCGACCGTGTCGTACGCGCGCTCGAGCCGCGTCGGTCGACCGCTCGCGACCTCCGCGTACTCGTCGCGCACGACCAGCTTCGTCGTGGCCGTCGATTCGAGTTCGAGCGCGACGTCGGTGTGCTCGCCGTCCATCACGAGGCTCGCCCCGTCGAGCACCACGCGCGACGTCGTTTCGAACGTCTTGACGACGCGAGTGCCGGGCAGCGGAGCGAAGTCGAGGTCTTCGCGCGGAGCGAAGGCGGGCGCGACGACGACGAGAGTCGTGAGGAGGGTGCGCAGCATGGATTCGCGCCGATGTCGCGCAGCGAGCCTCGGCGGGCCACAGCGTACGCTGCGCGCCCGCCGCTCCATTCGAGCCGCGCCACGCATCGCATGACCGCCGCACGCTGTGCACTCGTCGCGTTCGTGTTCGCGCTGCTCGTGAACCTGCCGTGGATCGGACGCGGCGAACTCGAGTCCGAGGAAGCGCGGCGCGCGCTGCCCGCGGAGGCGATGCTCGCGGCGCCCGCCGGCGACGCCCAGGCCTGGATCGTGCCGCGGTTGTGGGGCGAGCCGTACCTCGCCAAGCCACCGCTCTTCCCCTGGTGGGTGGCGTTGCACGAGGTCCTGCTCGAACGCAGCGGCCTCCTCGACGCGCTGCGCGTCGAACGCGGCGAGCCCGGCTGGTGGCCGCAGGCGCGCGTCAGCCCCTACGCCGTGCGCCTCGCGGCGACGTCGTCGGCGGCGTTGCTCGCGGCCCTGGTCGCTGCATCGGCCGCGGTCGCGGCGCGCGCCTGGGTGCCCGGGCGCGAACTCGCGACGGGTGTGCTCGCCGGCCTGTTCGTCGCCGGGGCGCCCGAGATGCTCGCGAAGGCGCCGCTGGGCGAGATCGAGACGACCCTGGCGCTGTGGTGCGGCGTGGCGGCGCTCGGCCTCGGTGCGAGCGTCGTGCGCGGCGGCTTCCTCTGGCCGATCGTCGGCGCGATCGGACTCGCGGCGGCACAGCTCGCGAAGGGGCCGGTTGCGCTCCTGTTCGCACTCGCACCGGCCTTCACCTTCGCCATCGCACGCGTCGGCTGGCGCGGCGCGCTGTTGCGCGTCGGTCTGCCGGGCGCGATCGGCGTGCTCGGGTTCCTGTGGTGGCCGATCGTCGCCGGCCGGGCGCTGGCGGAGGGCGACGCGGCCGCGCGCTGGGCCGCCGAACTCGGTCGCGGCGGGAGCGGCGGCATCGGGACCTACCTCGCCGATCGCGCACGCCTCGTGTTCGGACTGTTCGGCGGCTTCGCGCCGGCGTCGTTGTTCGCTCTGGTGCTGCTCCGTCGAATGCGGCCGAGCGAGCCTCGCAGCGCATGGCGCACGGACCCTGTGCTGCAGTTCGCGCTGCACGGCCTCGTGGTCGGCGGCATCGTCCTCCTCCTGTGGCCGGGTGTGCGACCGCGCTACGGCCTGCCGCTCGTGAGCTTCGCCGCGCTGCTCGGCGCCCACGCGTTCGTGACCGGCGGCCTGCTCGGCAACGGCCGAGTGCTCGTGCGGGTGCTGGGCGCGCTGGCGGCGCTGCTCGCCGTCGTCGCCTCGGTCCTGCACGTGCGCGCCCAGCTCGACGAGCGCGTCGGGCCCCTGTCGACCGCGCTCGTCCTGCTGCTCGCCCTGACCGGCGCGCTGGGCGCGTTCGCGACCTGGCGCGGCGCGCGCACGAGCGGCGCCCTGCTGTTCACTCTCGGCGCCGCGCTCTTCGCGTCGGCGCGGCTGGTCCAGCTCGGCGTGCTCGACGCCCTGCGCACCGACCATCGACGCGCGGCGGCGGCGGCGCATCTCGAAGTCCTCGCGCCGCACGGACTCACGACCGACGTGTGGGGTTGGTTCAACGACCTCTACCACCTCGAGGTCCCGGTGCGCTTCGGGACACGCGACGTGCTCGCTCCCGGTGAGACCTTCCTGACGTTCGCCGATCGTGGAGCCGACTTCGCTTCGCCGGAGTGGTCGCCCGTGGCGCTGTTCGCTGAACCGCTGTGGAACGGGCCTCGTCCGCGAGCGTTGCCGAACGCCGCGTTGTGGCGCCGCGCGAGCGCGAACTCGTCGCCCGAGGTCCGCCCGGGAGACTGAGCACCTCGCCGTGCACGCTCGTTGTGTGCGGCGCTCGTCGCGCGGCGGACAATCGGACGCGTGCAGTTGATCGTCCCCGAGCTCGAGATCGCGCGCGTCGTCGCACACGCACGCGCGTGCCTGCCGGCCGAAGCGTGCGGACTCCTGGTCGGTCGCCTGCTCGCGGACGGCACGTGCGAAGTCGTGCGTGGAGAGAGCGCGCGCAACGCGACGCTCGAGCCCGCCGAGGATCGCTACGAGGTGCACCCCGAGGACTTCCTCGCCATCGATCGCGCCGCGCGCGCCGACGGTCTCGCGGTCGTCGGTGTGTGGCACAGCCATCCGGACTCGGCGGCGCGTCCGTCGCGCACCGACATCGAGCGCGCGTGGCCGGGCTGGTCGTACCTCATCGTCGGTCGTGCCGCGCACGCCGACCTGCACGTGCGTTCGTGGCGCATCGACGAGGACGGTCGAACGCACGAAGAACACGTGCACCAACAACACACGCTCCAATCGGGCTCGAGTGCGCTCGTCGCCCGCACCTTCACGCACGGATCCATCGCGTCATGACCTCGGCCACATTGCGACTTCCCACACCGCTGCGCGCCTTCTGCGGCGGCAGCGACGAGCTGTCCCTCGACGGCGCCACGGTCGGCGAACTCCTCGACACACTCGTCGCCTCGCATCCGGGCATGCGCGGCCGCATCCTCGACGAGAGCGGTGCGCTGCGCCGCTTCGTCAACGTGTTCGTCGACGGACAGAACGCGCGCGGACTCGGAGGTCTGGCCGCCGCGGTTCCGCAGGGCGCCGTCGTGACGATCGTCCCGGCCGTCGCGGGCGGCGCGTCGTGAGCGAGTCTCGTCGCCGCATCGACGAGCTGCGCGCCACACTCGGTGAGGTCGCGCCGCGCACGGCGCTCGACGATCACAGCGGCGTGCTCGTCGACGTGCGCGAGCCCGACGAGGTCGCGCAGGGCACACCGATCGGCGCGCTGCGCGTGCCGAAGAGTTTCATCGAACTGCGCATCGAGGCCGCGTTGCCCGATCGTTCGCGCCCCGTCTACGTCATGTGTGCGGGCGGCGTGCGTTCGCTGTTCGCGACCGAGGCGCTGCGCGCGCTCGGCTACGACAAGGCGATGAGCGTCGCGGGCGGCTTCTCGCGTTGGAAGGCCGAAGGGCATCCGTTCGAGGTGCCCGCGGTGCTCGACGCCAACGCGCGTCAGCGCTACGGCCGCCACCTGATCCTGCCCGAGGTGGGGGAGACCGGTCAGTTGCGACTGTCGAAGAGCCGCATGGTGCTCGTCGGCGCCGGCGGCCTCGGTTCACCGGCGGCGCTGTACCTCGCGGCCGCGGGCGTCGGTCGCATCGCGATCGTCGACGACGACGTCGTCGATCGTTCGAACCTGCAGCGCCAGATCCTGCACACCGACAACCGCATCGGTCGACCGAAGGCGGAGTCGGCGCGCGACACGCTGAACGCGCTCAATCCGGACGTGCGCATCGAAGTCGTGAAGGAGCGTCTCACGCCGGACAACGTCGAGCGCATCTTCGCGGGTGCGGACGTCGTGCTCGACGGCACCGACAACTTCGCGACGCGTTACCTCGTGAACGACGCGTGCGTGAAGCTCGGGATCGCGAACGTGCACGGGGCGATCTTCCGCTTCGAAGGCCAGGTGAGCGTGTTCCACCCGGCGAGCGCGCGCGGCAAGGCGCCGTGCTACCGGTGCCTGTATCCCGAACCGCCGCCGCCCGAACTCGCGCCGTCGTGCGCGGAGGCGGGCGTCCTCGGCGTGCTGCCGGGTGTGATCGGTTGTCTGCAGGCGACCGAGGCGTTGAAACTCGTGCTCGGCATCGGCCGCCCGTTGATCGGCCGCATGCTGCACTACGACGCGCTGCACCAGCGCTTCCAGGAACTCTCGTTCGACGCGGATCCCACGTGCGCGTGGTGCGCACCGGGCAAACGCGTCGAGTCGTACCAGAACATCGCCGAGGTCTGCCGCACGTGAAGTCCACCGCTCGCGCCGAATCCGGCGTCGTCGTGCCGCGCGCCGGCGCGCACTCGTTGCCCGCACCGACTCCCGCACAGGTGCTCCTCGCTTCGGTCGGCAACACGCCGATCATCGAGCTGACGGAGCTCGGCGGCCTGCCGCGCGGCACGCGTCTGTTCGCGAAACTCGAGACGAAGAACCCGACGGGTTCGGTGAAGGACCGGCCGGTCGCGCGCATGCTCGCGCAGGCGATCGAGCGCGGCATCGTCGGCCCGGGCACCGGTCGCCGACTGCTCGACTCGTCGTCGGGCAACGCGGGCATCGCGTACGCGGCGCTCGGCGCGCTCACGGGCGTCGACGTGACACTCGTGGTGCCGGGCAACGCGAGCCGCGAACGGCTCGAACGCATCAAGGCGCACGGCGCCGAACTCGTGGTGACGGATCCGCTCGACGGTTACGACGCGGCGCGCGCGCTCGCCGGTCGCATGGCGAAGGAGCGCCCCGATCTCTACTGGTACTCCAACCAGTACGCGAACGAGTGGAACTGGCGCGCGCACCACGACGGCACCGCGCAGGAGCTGATCGACCAACTCGCACGCCTCGGCGTCGGTGCGCCCGAGTTGTTCGTGTCGGGTGTCGGCACCGGCGGCACGTTGACCGGCATCGGGCGCCGCTTGAAAGCGCACGCACCGAAGACGCGCGTCGCCGCACTCGTGCCTGACGTGTTCCCGGGCATCGAGGGCTTGAAGCCGCTCGGCGCACCGGGCGATCGCGCGCCCGAGCTGCTCGACGAGGGTCTCATCGACGAGCGCATCGACGTGCGCCTCGAAGACGCGCTGCCGGTCTGTCACGAACTCGCGCGCGCCGGGATGTTCCTCGGTCCGTCGTCGGGCGCGAACGTGTTCGCTGCGCGCGCTTTGGCGCACCGCCTCGGGTGCGCCGTCGTGACCACGCTCTTGTGTGACACGGGCGAACGCTACCTCTCCACAGGCATGTGGTCCGAATGAGCACAGACGCAGCGCCCGACACGCGAACGGATACACCTTCCTTGGTCCCTTCGGCGAGCGCGGGTAGCCTGCTCGGCTCGCCCGACGTCGATCGATCGACCGTTGCCGCCGGCGGCTCCATGGAACATCGCACTCCGTCCACGCGGCTGTCCGCGCGTCGCGTCCGCGAGCCGTCGCGCACCAAAGTCGTCGCGACCATCGGCCCCGCCTCCGAAGGGCGATTGGAAGAGCTGCTCGAGGCCGGCATGTCGGTCGCGCGCCTCAACTTCAGCCACGGGGAAGCGGACGAACATCGCCGCCGCGCGGACGTCGTGCGCAAGACGGCGCGCAAACTCGGCAAGCCGGTCGCGCTCCTCGCCGACATCCAAGGTCCGAAGCTGCGCATGGGGCGCTTCGTCGACAAGGAACGCGAACTCGAGTACGGCGATCAACTCATCGTGCGCGAAGGCGACGAGATCGCGCAGCTCGGCGAGGCGTACTTCAACTTCCCCGGTTTCCTCGAAAGCATCCAGGACGGCCACCGCTTGGTCCTCGCCGACGGCGCCGTCGAACTCGTCGCCGTCGAGATCGCGCGCGACCACATCGTGGCCGAGGTCGTGCGCGGCGGGACCGTCAGCGACCGCAAGGGCGTCAACCTGCCCGACACGCGTCTCGGTCTGCGCCTGCCGACGGAGAAGGACCTGCGCGACATCACGATCGCGCGCCAGATCGGCGTCGAGATGCTCGGTTTGTCGTTCGTCGGCGACGCTGCCGACGTCGAGCGCATCCGCGACCTCGCGCCCGACACGTTGCTCGTGTCGAAGATCGAGCGCGCCATCGCACTCGATCACATCCATGAGATCCTGCGCGCGTCCGACGGGATCATGGTCGCGCGCGGCGACTTGGGGGTCGAAGTCGACCTCGAGCAGTTGCCGATGATCCAGAAGTCGCTCATCCACGCCGCGGTCGTGGAGGGGCGTTTCGTGATCACGGCGACCGAGATGCTCGAGTCCATGATCCACAGCTCGCGTCCGACGCGCGCCGAGGTCACGGACATCGCGAACGCCGTGCTCGACGGCACCGACGCGGTGATGCTCTCGGCCGAGACGGCCGTCGGCAAACACCCGATCGAAGCGGTGGCGGTCATGAACCGCATCTGCCGCGCGGTCGAGCAGAGCCAGCGCTACATGGACCTGCCGCGCGTCGCGTTCCGCGCGTCCGAGCAGACCTTCTCGAATGCGATCGCACTCGCCGCGGTCCACTCCGCGGAAGCGCTGCACCTCTCGAAGATCATCGCGTTCACCGAGACGGGCAACACGGTGCGGCTCGTCAGTCGCTACCGCCCGCAGGCCGAGGTCATCGCGATCACGCCGTCCGAGCGCGTCTACAACCAGATGGCCGTGCTCGCCCACGTGCGGCCGTTCATGGGCCGGCGCAACACGTCGATCGAGGACATGTGGCAGTCGTCGAGCGACGACCTGCTCGCCGCCGGGATCGTCAAACAGGGCGAGAAGGTCATCTTCATCGCGGGCATCCCGCCGGGCGTGGCGCGGACGACCAACCTGCTCAAGCTGCACCGCATTGGTGAGCAGCTCAAGTTCAGTTCTTCGGGCAACGAACAGCCCGTCACCTTCCGTTCGACGGACGGCTGACCGCGCTGCGGTCCGAGCCTGCACGCCCGGGCGGCAGGGGCGCGGTGGGCGGGGCAATACCCCGGAAACTTGGCGGGCGCGGCAGGCTGTCCGCGTCCTTTGTTCGGTCGCCGCCTCGTTCCACCGTTCGCGGGGCGGCGGCGCCTGCCATGCCATCCGAACACCCGTCCCCTCCGGCGGCCGCGCCCGATCCGCGCGGTTCCGACGACGCGACCTTCTTCAGTCAGGTCTACGTCGCCCTGAAGCGCATCGCGGAAGCGCAGATGGCGCAGCAGAAGCCGTCGCACACGCTGCAGGCGACGGCGCTCGTGAACGAGGTCTACCTCAAGCTCGCGGGCGCGCGCGCGGAGTGCGCGTCGCTCGATCACTTCTACAACCTGGCCGCGCGCGCGATGCGCCAGATCCTCGTCGATCACGCGCGCAAACGTCGCGCGCAGAGTCGACCGCCGGACGCCGCGCGTGTGCCGCTCGACGCGATCGTCGACTCGTACGAGGCGAGCAGCGGCGACCTCTTGGAACTCGAGGACCTGCTCGAGCGCATCGAGATTCACGACGCTGAATTCGTGCGCATGGTCGAGCTGCGCTTCTACGGAGGGCGCACGACGGAGGAGATCGCGCAGTTGCTCGGTCGTTCGGCGCGCGACGTCGAGCGGCGCTGGCAGGTGTTGCGCAGGTTGCTCGCGCGGGAGCTCGGGCGTGCCTGACGAAGAGCGCAGCGAGCGCTTCACGCGGCTCTTCGAACTGCTGTCTCATGCGCTCGCACTCGAAGGCAGCGCGCGCGCGGCGTTCGTCGAACGCGAATGTGCCGGTGATCCGAAGCTGCGCACCGAGCTCCAGGAATTGCTCGAGAGCGGCGCACCGGCCGGCGGATTCCTCGAGCCGCCCGGCGAACCAGCTCTCACGCCCGACAGCGACCGCGCTACCCATCGCCTCGGCGAATTCGAGATCGTGCGTGAACTCGGGCGCGGTTCGTCGGGCGTCGTCTACCTCGCGCGGCAACCGTCGCTGAAGCGCGAAGTCGCACTCAAAGTCCTGGCCGCGAACCTCCAGACGACGTCCGCGCAGATCTCGCGTTTCAATCGCGAGGCCCAGTCCATCGCCCGCATCACGCATCCGGGCGTCGTCAAGGTCTACTCCGACGGCACGACCGGAGCGAACCACTGGTTCGCGATGGAGTACGTTCCGGGCCACGACCTCGCGCGCGAACTCGACCTGCAGCGCAAGCACTCGGTGCTGCCGAGCGAACAGCCGTTCCTGCCGCGCCCCGGTGAACCCGAACATGCGACGCGCGTCGCGCGCCTCGTCGCCGAGGTCGCACGCGCACTGCACGCCGCTCACGAAGCCGGCGTCGTGCACCGCGACGTGAAGCCCGAGAACCTGCTGCTGTCAGCTGACGGCAACGTGCGCATCGTCGACTTCGGGCTCGCGCGTGCCGAGGCTCTCGGCTCCATCTCGGTCACGAACCAGATCGCCGGCACGCTCTACTACATGAGCCCCGAGCAGGCGCACGTCGAGAGCACGAAGATCGACCATCGCACCGACGTCTATTCGCTCGGCGTCGTGCTCTACGAACTCTGCACGCTGCACCGCCCGTACCAAGGCAAGACCGTCGTCGACGTCTTCGAGCAGATCAAGCGCGCGAAACCCGTGCCGATCCGTGCGCGCAACCGCGCCATCCCGCTCGACCTCGAGACGATCTGTTCGAAGGCGATGGCGATCAACGTCGACGACCGCTTTCGCAACGCGCGCGAGTTCGCCGAAGACCTCGAGCATTTCCTGCGCCACGAGGCGATCAAGTCGCGGCGGCAGACGAGACTCGAGAAGAGCGTGCGGTGGGTGAAACGTGAGCGCACGCGCGTCGCTCTCGCCGCGACGGCCGTCCTCGGAGTGTGGTTCGCCGTCGTGTTCACACGCGACACGGCGCTCGCCGGCCGCCTCGGCACGTTGAGTGTGAACATCGTCGACGAAGCGGGGCACCCGGTGCGCGGCAGCGTTCGACTCTTCGAGATCGACCAGATCGTCGGCACCACGACTCCCGACCGCCAACTCGGACGGCTGCCCCTCGATCGAGTGAGCGTCGAACCGGGGAACTACCGCATGGTTGCCGAGCTCGAGGGCTGGGGCAGACGTGTGTTCTCGAGGTGGATCGGCGCCGGCGAGTCGGTCGTCATCGACGACCGCGTTCGCGCGGCACAGAGCGAATTCGGCGACATGGTGTTCGTGCCGGCGGGAGTTCTCGCGCTCAACGACTTCGATCAGCCCACCGTGGCGATCAACGGGCGACGGATCGCCTTGCACTCCTTCTACATCGACCGCTGCGAAGTCACGAACGCGGAGTACCGCGCCTTCATCGAGGACACCGGTCATCCGCAGCCGCTCCACTGGTCGAGACTGCGACCCGAAGACGATCGACGGCCGGTCGTCGAGGTCTCCTACGAAGAAGCGCGACGATTCGCCGAGTGGCGCGGCAAGCGACTGCCTTCGTTCGCGGAGTGGACCTTTGCGGCACGTGGAACGACAGGAAATCGCTTTCCGTGGGGCTCTGATTTTCGAGCCGTCGGGGCCATCGCGCGCGGAGAGCAGCCGGTGGTTCGCGATCACCTGATCGACGAGTACTTCCTGCACACCGATCCCGTTGGCAGTCATCCCGATGCCGCCACGCCTCTCGGTGTGCACGACATGTTCGGCAACGTCGGCGAGTGGACGGAATCGACGGTCGCGATGCTCGACGGCGTCGGCAGTGGTGCGCGCTTCGTGCCCATGGGGCCCGCGTACCGCATTTCGGCCGGATTCGCGTGGGATGCCTCCGTCTCCATCGGCACGGCCGACTTGACCTACTTCCAGTTCGGCGAGAGCGGACTCCACGGACGCGATCCGCGCGTCGGCTTTCGCTGCGTCGTCGATCCACCGTGAGACGAAGTGTCTCGCACCCTCTCATCACCCCCAAGAACGACAGGAGCCGACATCATGAAGAAGGAGATCAAACCCGAGCCGCGCATGCGCAACCCGCTTCCCGAGCTGCCCGAACGCTCTCGCCGCACGAGCGTGGCGGCGAGTTCGTCTGGCATCGTCGCGGAGGTCATCGTGCGTGCGAGTCCTGTGATCGCGCACGTCGACGACGATCCCGGCATCGCGATCGCCCCCGAACTCGTCGAGTTCGTCGCCAAACTCAACACGACGGCTCCGCTCAAGGCGACGCGCTCCAGTGATCGTGTCCAGAACACTCTGGAGCTTCACGAAGCTCTCAAGGACAAGTGGCGCAACCTCAAGGACGCGATCGGCGCCGACGCGATGCTCTCGGTCACCTTCAACACGCCGCTCATCCTGCTGCATCGCATCGATCCGACGCATCCGTACCGCTGGATCAAGGACCAAGGCGCCAGCCGTTACGGCAGCAACCTCTACGAGGTCGAGGTCGATGCGGGCGGGCGCCAGGCCATCTCGATCGAGTTCAAGTGATCGTTCGCCTTCCATCCGGAACACGCCATGCGATACCACTGGAATTCGAGGTCGGTCGACCTGTCGAACGTGCGCGCGATTCGCGTCGAGTTCACGGCCTCTCGAGCGCGCGTCACCAGCGCCAACGTTCGCCTCACCCGTGACAAGGAACAAGACGCGAACTGCCGTTCGCTGCCGATGACCGTCAGTCGCTCGCGCGTGTCGGTTGCGGTGGCGATGCTCGATGCCGAGGTCGCGTCGGCGCCCTTCGACATCGAGTTCGAATTCGATGGGATCGACGGCCGACCGAACGTGGCGAGCGTGACTCTGGTCCGACTGAATCCCGAGGTTCGGTCGGACGCGGTACCGATCACTCGCCCTCTGGACGCTTCACTCGTGCCGGACTGGATCGCGCAGCGCGGCGAGTTCATCGAGCGCTTCGGATCCGTTGGCCGCAGTAGGCGCCGAGCGCACGAAGTCGGCTTCCGGCTACTCGAGGTCTCCGACCTGATCGACCTCGGCCCCGAAGCGATCGCAGGTTTGCAGGCGGTCGATCTGGCGCCCATCGACGTCCATCACGTGCGCAGCGAGGCCGTCTCTCTCCAGTGCACGATCGCGCAGTACTTTCGGGAAATCGATCGTCGGACGACGCCGCCGGATGTCGAGACGGAAGGCAATGCGGCCGACCTGGCCGACTCACGAAGTTGGTTGGAGGATCGTCACGACGCGCGCGCCATTCACGGCGCGAACGATCGGTGGTTCG
The DNA here is from genome assembly GCA_044358925.1 of Planctomycetota bacterium. Lineage (GTDB taxonomy): Bacteria > Planctomycetota > UBA1135 > UBA1135 > Rohdeia. The sequence continues at coordinate 30,447 of JBIKNC010000010.1, forward strand.
ACCCCAGCACGTACGTCGACGACGAGTTCGACTCCATCGCCGACGAGATTCTCACCGTCACCCGGATCTTCCAAGCCGCCGAGATCCACCTGCCTGCCGCCGTCGGAGAGGTTTCCGGTTTCGAGTGGGCGTACGAGCTGTTCGTTTCGGGGCACTTGGCGATCGCGCACCCGATTCCCGCGACGCACTGGAAGGTCATGCACCACGGTGCGCCCGACGGGACGTCGTTCCTGCTCTTCGCCGAGCTGGCCTCACTCTGCATCCAGCTCGGCATCGAGGAGGCGTTCTGGCGCGAGCGCTTCCCACACCTCGTTCGAGCCGCGGTCCTGTTCCACGCGCATCCCGCCTCGGACGCGGCGATGAACCAAGCGTTGGGCGTCGATGGCGCCGCGCCGCTCGACGTCCATGCGTTTCACGACGGCAAGACCGTTCCGATGCGCGTCGTGTTCGAGTTGCGACACCGACACCGAGAGCGTCTCGCGGCGCTGGGTGAGGGCGGGCACGCGGCACTGGAAGATGCACTGACGTGGGTCACCGGCCGAATCATCGGCGATCAGAACGCAACACCGGAGGGTCCGATGGTGCTCGCGCCCGATCCCCAGCTCTTCTTGCCCGGACAACTCGACTGAGTGAGTGTGCGGCCGCCCATTGCGCTTCCGTGCGCGACTTCGGAGACTCGGAGCGCTTGGACGGACACAGCGGAACGTTGGACGTGAACGCGGCGCGCAGCGCGGCCTCGGCGCCGGTGTCCGCTGCCGGGCCGCGCACGCGCTCGCCGCTCGTCTGCGGCGCGCCCGTCTGGGCCTTCGCGAACCAGAAGGGCGGCTGCGGCAAGACCACGACTTCGGTGCACCTCGCGGGCGCGCTGTCCCAAGCGGGGCGGCGCGTGCTGCTGATCGACATGGACCCGCAGGCGCACGCGACGATGGCGCTCGGGCAGAGCGCTCCGCCGGGGCGCACGATCGGCGACGTGTTGATGGGGGAGCGCACCCTCGACGACGTGCTGCTCGACGTCGACACGAAGGTCGCCCTCGCACCGGCGGCGGGCGACCTCGCGCGTTTCGAGAACACGGCGCGACACCGCGCGGCGCCGGAGCGCACGCTGCGCAACGCACTCGGCGCACTGCGCCGTGAGTTCGACTGGGTGCTCGTCGACTGCCCGCCGCGCGCCGACGGGATCCTGACCGCGAACGCCGTCGTCGCGTCGACGACGGTGCTCTTGGTGGTGGAGACGGGCGCGTTCTCGCTGCAAGGCGCGCTCAAGGCGCGCGGGTTGTTCGAGGACATGGCCGAGGCGCTCGAGGTTCCGCTCGACCTGCGCGTGGTCGCGACGCTGTTCGATCGCGGATCGGACTTCGCACGCGACGTGCTCGTCGCCATGCAGGCGCGCTTTCCGGGCACGTTGTTCGACACGGCGGTGCGCGAGTGCCGCTCGTTGCGCGAAGCGGCGGGCTACGGGACCTTCGTGCAGAAACTCGCGCCCGAGTCGGAGGCGGCGGCGGACTTCCGTGCGCTCGCCGAAGAAGCGCTCGAGTACACACGCCGCGCCGCGTCGCGCTGAACGGGCGCTCGGGAACGTAGGGTGGCGCGACGTCCGGTGTTAGCCTCTCGTCTCGCGCCGATCGAAGCGCGTCGCCATGGTCGACCTCGCCCTGCTCTGCAATCTGTACGCGGACGGTCCGACGACACTCGGTCGTTTGCGCGAGCTCGGCTGCGAGAGCCTCGCCGACGTCGAACGCATCGAGCGCGCCGACCTCGAGTGGGCGCTGCAGGCGAGCTCGGAGAACTGCGAGCGCTTCCGCCGCGAGGCGCGTGCGCTGCGCGAGCGCGTCGGTGCGCGCGGCGTGCCGCCTCCGGCTCACGCGCAGCGGACGGCGACGCCGTTCACGAGCGAAGTCCCGGCGCGCGCCGCCGAGGGCTCCACGTCGACGAGCGGCCCACGTCCCGTCGAAGTTGCACCCGCTGCACGGCTCGCGTCGGAGCACGCCGCTTCAGCGGCACCGGACGCTCAGCGGCACGACCCGTCGGCCGACGAGCGGGCGCGGGCCGGCGACGACCACACGTCGGAGTCCGCACGTCCGGCCCCCTCGAGTTCGATCCTCGGTGTGTTGCTGCAGGCCTGGCGCCGCGCGTCGGGGCGTGGCGGCGACGCGCCGGCGCGGCCGCGGCACGAATCGAACGAGCGCCGTGTGCCTGCGCCGCGCGAGTCGTTCGCGAGCGAAATCCGCTCCGAGCCGCGACTGGAGGACGAGCGGTCGGGCGCAGGAGCCGCGCTGCGCTTCGAGGCGGAGCCCGCGACCCGCTCGACGCCGAGCACCGTTCCCGCCGACGCCGCACCGACGTCGGTCTCCGCGGCCCTCGGCGCGGCTCGCAGCGAGGTCCCGCTGGTCGAGATCACGCCGATCGAGGCGAAACCGCCCGCGCGTGGCGCAGCGGGAACAGCGCCGACGCCGGCACCGACGATCGAGCGCCGCTCGGAGCACGGCACCCCGCTCGAACGCATCGGCTTCCAGGGTGTGGAAGCGGACTACGCGGAGCAGCTCGCCCGCCTCGGCGTGCGCACGGTGGAGGACTTCCTCGCCGCGCAGCCGCTCGACCTCGCCGGGCGCTCCTCGATGCGCTACACGGTGCTCTTGCGCATGCAGTTCCTGGCGCGGCGCGAGCTGGAACGTGTGGTGCGAGGCTGACGTCGGGCCGCGGCGCCCGCGCGCGCCAATCGCGCGATCCTCTGCCGTGGGCGTATCGAGTAACCTGGCTCGCTCCTCAGGACGCCCGTGAATCCCACCATCGCATCGCTTCGATCGGAGAGCAGCGCCTTGATCCCGGACGCCCAGGACCGCCCCGGCGACGATCCGATCTTCTCCCTGAATGCGGAGGCCGAGGCGCGGCGCGCGCGCGGTGAACGGGTCCTCAACGCGACGCTCGGAGCGCTGCACGAGGACGACGGGCGTCTGGCGGTGATGCAGAGCGTGTTCGACGCGATGCGCCGCGTGCCGGCCGAACAGGCCGCGGCCTACGCGCCGATCGCGGGCCCGCAGGCGTTCCTCGATGCGGTGCTCGGCGACCTCTATCGCGGGCACGAACTCGAGAGCCGTTCGGTCGTCGTGGGCACGCCCGGCGGCACCGGCGCGCTCTACAACGCGATCGTCAACTTCCTCGAGCCGGGGCAGAAGCTCCTGACCTCGAACTTCTACTGGTCGCCCTACGGCATCCTCGCGCACCACGCGCGCCGCGGACTCGCGACCTTCCGCATGTTCGACGGCGACGGCAACTTCGACGTGCCGTTGCTCGAGGCGGCGCTCGACGAACTCATGCGTGCGCAGGGGCGCGCGCTGATCTTCCTGAACACGCCGTGCCACAACCCGACGGGTTTCTCGCTCGACGATCGCGAGTGGGCCGCGACGGCCGACGTCGTTCGGCGCGCCAGCTCGAAGGGCCCGATCGCTCTGTGCCTCGACTACGCGTACGCCGAGTTCGCGGCGCGCCGCGATTTCGGTTGGCGCGACCACGTGGCGGATCTCGGTGAGCGCGTCACCTTGCTCGTGGCGTGGACCGCCTCGAAGTCGTTCACGCAGTACGGCGCACGCGTCGGAGCACTCGTCGCGAGCCACGCCGACCCCGAAGAGCGCAGCCGACTGCTCAACGCACTGCGCTACTCGTGCCGCGGAACGTGGTCGAACTGCAACCACCTCGGCATGGCCGCGGTGGCCGAGGTGCTGAACACACCGGCGCTGCGCAACCAACTCGAGGGCGAGCGCACGCGGCTGCGGACGCTGCTCGCCCAGCGCGTGGCCGTCTTCAACGAACGCGCTCGCGGCACCGGTTTGCGCTATCCGCGCTACGAAGGCGGCTTCTTCGTGTCGGTCTTCACGAGCGACGCGAAAGCCGTCGCGAAGCGCTGCAAGGAGCGCGGGCTGTTCGTGGTGCCGCTGCAGGGCGCCGTCCGCATCGCGCTGTGTGCGATTTCGGCTGCAGAGATCCCGTTCCTCGTCGACGTGCTGGCCGAAGCCGTGAGCGCCGTCGAAGCCGGAGCGCGCGCGTGAGTTCGGAGGGCGCGCTGCATCGCTACGGCGAGCGCGTCCACGTTCTCGGCGGCCCGCTCGCCCACACGTTGCTCGCGCGCGTCGGTTCACCCGCTGCGTCGCGCGCCGAGGTGCTGGCCGGTGTGCGCGCACTCGCCGAGCAGTTGTGCGTCGCGGCCGCGAACACGCTCCTCCCGACCGTCGAGCGCGAGGTCGAGACGCGCATGGCCACCAAACACCCGCGCGCCGGCCGCTGGCGCGGGAGCACGTTCGACCCCGCCAGCCACGCGGTCGTCGTCGACGTGATCCGCGGCGGCATCGTGCCGTCGCAGGTGTGCTTCGAGTTGCTCTCCGCACTCCTGCCGGAAGATCACGTGCGCCTCGACCATTTGCACATGGCGCGCACGACCGCGCCTGACGGCGGTGTCACGGGCGCGACCCTGTTCGGCAGCAAGATCGGCGGCAGCGTCGCAAATCGGCACCTGTTCGTGCCCGATCCGATGGGCGCGACGGGTTCGACGGCGACGGTGGCGTTGGACCACTACGTCGAGCACCACGGCCGACCCGCGTCGGTCGCGTTGATCGCGCTCATCTGCACACCGGAGTTCCTGCGCAAGGTGCTCGCGCACCCGACGGCGCCGCACGTGTTCACCGTGCGCGTCGATCGCGGGCTCTCGGCTGCGGACGTGCTGGCAACCGTGCCCGGCACCCGTTGGAGCGAGGAGCGCGGACTCGACGACGACGACTACATCGTGCCCGGCGCCGGCGGCGTCGGTGAAGTGCTCAACAACAGTTGGTGCTGATCGACATGCAGACTTCTCCCTCCGCGAACACACTCCGTCTGGCCACCCTCTTCGTCGCCGCACTCGCCACGGCGTGCAGCCAGGAAGCGCCGCCCGCATCGAACAACGCAGCCGCCGACGATCGGCCGCTCACGGCTGCCGCGCCGATCTACGCGAGCATGCAGAACGCGTGCGCCGTCTGCCACGGCCCCGACGGAGCCGGCGGACCGATGGGGCCGAGTCTCGACGGCATCGAAGCCGACTGGAACGAAGCCGACCTCGTGTCGTTCATCCGCGATCCGGTGCCGTGGCTCGGCAAGTCGGCGCGTCTGAACGAAGTGCACTCGCGCTATCCGGTGGGCATGACGCCGCCGAAGGACATGTCGGACAAGGACGCCGCTCTGCTGGCGCGTTGGCTGCTCGCCGGTCGGCCGAAGTGACGGGCGGCCGAAGTGAGGTGATTCAGTTCGCGGGACCCGACGCCACGTAGAAGGCGGGCGTTCGGTCCCACGCGAAGACGTTCACTTCGCTGCCGCGCGGGAGTCGGCGCAGGAGCGCGCCGAGGTCGCGTTGGTGCGTGAGCACACCGCAGCCCGCGAAGCGTCCGCCGCTGGTCGCTTCGTGGAGGCGCACCGTCCCGTCGAGGAAGTCCTCGACGAGCGCCACGGCCGCGGGGAGCTCACTCGAACGTCCGCCGTCGGCGGGGGCGTCGAACTCGAGGCTGACGCGCCCGAGGCGCACGGCCACGCGTCCGCGATCGCCGCAATCGACGACGAGCGGCGCGTGCTCGCCGGACGGCGACGGCAACTCGAGGACGAAGTAGCGCCCGCCGCCCGGCGCGCTCTCGCTGCGTGAGAAGCGCGCCAGTTCGGGCCGGCCGCGCAAGAGTTCGCGAGCGAACGCGGCGCTCGTTCCGTCCAGACCGTCGACGACGAAGCCGATCATCGCGCCCTCACGACGCTGCGACGACGGCTTCGAGTTCGGCGCGGCGCTCTTCGAGGCGCTGCACGAGCCGGAACTGCGCACGCGCGCGATCCAGGTTCTGGCCGGTGTGGTGGATGCGGAAGTACACGTCGCCCGCGAGGTGGTCGGCGAGAAAACGCACGCCCTGTTGCAGCGCCATGATGCGCGCGCCTTCGACGAGGTGTTCGCGTTCGCTGCGCACGATCACACCGCCGAAGCCGTCGAGGAAGCCGCCGACGAGCGCGACGAACACGTCGCGGCGCACGTCGATGCGAGCGAGGTCGCGTTCGTCCTCCGGTCGGCCCGAGGCCATCGATCGCACGAGGTCGCCGAAGTCGAACAGGCTGCTCGTGGCCATGACCGTGTCGAGGTCGATGACACACAGGCTGCGGCGCGTCGCGCGATCGAAGAGCACGTTCGAGATCTTCGCGTCGTTGTGGGCGATGCGTTCGGGCAGCGCGCCACTCGCGACGGCGCTCGTGATCGAGCCGGCGCCGGCGCGCCGCCGTCCCGCGAAGTCGATCCACTCGCGCGCTTCGTCGCGGCGCGCAGCGCTCGTGAGCGCGAGCGCACCGGCGCTCGCGCCGGCAAGAGCACCGGCGCTCGCGCCGGCAAGAGCTCTGTCGAGCTGCTCGTAGCGCCACGGCGTGTCGTGGAAGCGCGGCAGGCTGTCCTCGAAACGCGGGCCCGTGTAACACGCCATGTCGGCGAGGAAACGGCCGCAGGCCTTGGCCGCCTCGCGCGCGTCGTTCGCGTCGCGCGGCTCCAGCAGCGAGACGCTGTTCTCGACGAATTCGAAGCAGCGCCACCAGGCTCCGTCCGGAAGGTGCGCCCAGGCTTCGCCCGCGAGCGTGGGCACGAGGCGCAGCGAGCGCCGCTCGCGATCCGAGCTGCCCGCGAGATGGGTCTCGAGGAAGTCGCTGACGGCCGCGACGTTGCGCATCACGACTTCGGGGCGCGTGAAGACCTGCGTGTTGACGCGCTGCAGCAGGAAGCGGCGCCGCGCGCCTCCGGGTGTGCGCGTCGCGACCGCGTACGAGCTGTTGATGTGGCCGCCCGGCTGCACCGCGAGCGACTCGACGGTACCGTCGAGGCGGAACAGGGCGGCGACGTCGGCGGCGTCGAGCGCGATGGTGGCGGGGGGCTCCACGCGGAACAGAGTGGGGATGCGGCGCCGGATCCGCGCCGTCCGCTGGTCAACGAGCGTACGCGCGACGGGCGAACAGCAGCGTGAGGAACGGCAGCATGTTCGTCTTGTTCGGGATCAGGTTGAAGATGCGCAGCAGGCGGCGCGGGTTCAGGTAGAAGCGCCGGTACGCGGACTTGCGCAGCTCGAGGATGCGCTCCTCACCGACCGCGGAGAGGTTGATCTTGCTCTGGTACGGCTCGTAGGTGCTCCAGTCGCTCGGCAGCTCGTAGCCGGCCTGTTCGACTTCCTTGAACAGCTCCGTGCCCTTGAACGGGATGACACGGAAGAACGCGGCCGTGTGGAACGCGCTGCTCGACGCCCAGTCGATCGTCTCCTGCATCTCGGCCTCCGTCTCCGTCGGGAAGCCGAGCATGAACGCGCCGTGCACCATCACACCCTGCTTCGCGACGAAGTCGACGATGTGGCGCACCTTGTCGATCTTCAGGTTCTTCTTCATCACCTTCTGGATGCGCGGCACGGCCGACTCGACCGCGATCATGCAGCGGTACATGCCGGCGCGTTTGAGCAGCACGACGAGCTCCTCGTCGAGGATGTCGCCGCGGAAGCCGTTGGGGAAGGTGAGCTTGATCTTCCAGCGCTTGTCGATGATCCCTTGGGCGATCTTCTTGGCGCGCTCCGGCCGGAAGTTGAAGATGTCGTCCATGAAGACGAACTCCTTCACGCCGTACTGCGTGACGAGGAGTTCCATCTCGGCCAGCACGTTCTCGGCGGAGCGCTCGCGGAAGGTCTTGCCGTAGCTGTTGTGGCAGTACGTGCAGCGCCACGGGCAGGCGCGCGACGAGAACATCGTCGCGAACTCCTTGTGCGCGTAGATCACGCCGCCGCGCGGGACCTTGTGGTACTTGCGGTGGTCGACGAGGTCCCAGGCGGGGAATGGCAACAGGTCGAGGTCGCGCGGCGGTGCGCGGTCGGGCTCGTGCACGACTTCGCCGTCCGACTTGCGCCACGAGATGCCTTCGCAGCCGCTCCAGTCGGTGCGGCCGGCGGCGACGCCGTCGAGCACGTCGCTGAACGTGACCTCACCTTCGCCGCGCACGACGATGTCGACGGCAGCGTCGGCCATCACGTCGGAGGCCGCGACCGACGGGTGCGGGCCGCCGCAGACGACGACGGCCTTCGGGAGCCGCGCGCGCACGAGCTTCGCGAGCGCGTGCATGCAGCCGGCCTCGTAAGTCATCGCCGAGAGGCCGACGACGTCGGGGGCGAGCTTCACCAGCGCTTCGATGCACTGCTCCGGCGTCCAGCCCTCGACCTTCATGTCGAGGAGGTGCACGTCGCCGTGTCCGCGCTCGCGCGCCAGCGCCGCGACCATCATCACCCCGAGCGGGTGGACGTGCGTGAACTGCGTGTACGGGTGGTAGGTCTGGACGAGGGCGGTTCTGACCATGGTGCGGGTCTCAGGATAGCCCGGCTCGGCCGTCGACGGCCCACCGCCGTTCGTCGCGCATCCGCAGCGTTCGCGTTCACCCGTGGGCGACCGCGGGCGACCGCGACCGGTTCGCGACAGGTTCCCGACCGGCGACACGCCTCCGCAACGACCGACCCCGACGGCACGTGTAGACTTCCGGACGGCTTGCACGAACGCGGGACGGCCCACCTGCGTCGACGACGTCACGTCCGGTTCCTTCGAGCCGGACCCCCAGAACCCACGGAGAGAAGCCTTTGGCACGCGTCGCGTTCATCGTCACCACCTGCCACGAGTTCGAGGGCATCAAGGTGCTCTCGGCGACTCTCAAGCAGCACGGCCACCAGACCGACTGCTTCATCACCGCGGAGGAGAAGCACTTCCACCAGGCGGTTCTCGACTGGAAGCCCGACGTCATCGGCATCTATGCCACGACCGGTCAGGAGACCTGGTCCTACCGCAACATCGCGGGCTGGCGGAAAGAACTGCCGCACCTCAAGACCGTGATGGGCGGGCCGCACCCGTCCTTCGACGCCGAGGTGCTGCGCGACGCCGAGTACATCGACGCCGTGATCAAGGCCGAGGCCGAGTACGCGATGCTCGACCTCGTCAACGCGTGGGAAGCGAATCGTTCGATCGAGCTGATCCCGAACGTCGGCTTCCTGCGCGACGGCGCACCGTGGGTCAATCCGATCCGCCCCGTCATCCAGGATCTCGACTCGCTGCCGTTCCCGGACGTCGACCCCTTCTACAAGTACCCGTTCCTGCGCAGCAAGCGCGTCATGCAGGTGCACGCGAGCCGCGGCTGTCAGAACAGCTGCACGTACTGCTCCGTCGGCCTGATGAAGAAGGAGTGGATCAGCGGCAAGAAGGGCGAGAAGTTCAATCGCACGAAGTCCGTCGACTACCTCTGCGAGGAGATGAACGACATCCTCGCGCGGTACCCGAACTTCCGCATGGTCAACTTCGGCGACGCCGCGCTCAACATGGAGAGCGGCTGGATCCAGGAGTTCGCCGAGAAGTGGCCGCAGCGCGTGGGCCTGCCGTTCGCGTGCAACGTGAACATCAACTACCTCGACGAGCCCGACATCGAAGCGATGTCGCGCGCGGGCTGTGTGTCGGTGCAGTTCGGTCTCGAGTCGGGTAGCGAGGACGTGCGTCTGCGCGTCTACAAGAAGGGCTACACGGACAAGGTCGTGTACGGGATCCCGCGCCTCTTGCGCAAACACAAGATCACGTACCGCACGAACAACATCATGGGCTCGCCGGCGGAGACGCTCGACGACATGTTCAACACGGTGCGCACGAACCGTGCGATCAAGCCGAACGGCTGCACCGTGCTGATCTACCGCCCGTTCAAGTCGACGGAGCTCGGCCGTGAGGACTTCGCGAAACAGCGCGTCGACGTCGACAAGGACATCGGCCCGTCGCTGCAGTACGACAGCCAGATGCTGCGCGCGGACGTGGTCGAGGTCGTCAACTTGCAGAAGCTGTTCAACGTCGCGGTCTACATGCCGTTCGGCATCCCGCTCGTGAAGGCGCTGATCAAGCTGCCGCGCAACCCGCTGTTCGACTGGACGCTGCTCGCGTTCCTCTGGTACCAGCACGCGGTGGTGTCCGGCTACGGCATGGTCGACGACTTCAAACTGGGCCTGAAGAACATCGGGCAGATCTTCGGCAAGAAGATCGGCGGCATGCACGCCTACGGCGACAAGGCGCCGAAGAACCAGTTCCTCGACACGATGGACACGGGCCGCGACGCGGCGATCTGACGGCGGTACGGTGCCGCGACAGAATCCCCCCTCATTCCGCACGTCGGATGCAGAGCAGAC
>JBIKNC010000332.1:0-3572 GCA_044358925.1 Planctomycetota bacterium
CCCGCCGCGCATCCTGTGTTTTTTTGCTCCGGAACCGTATTCTCAACGGCCCGCGATCAGCGCATCCAACTCGCTCTTCAAACGCGGCAGGATCTCGTCGTACGTGTAGGCACCGAGCTCCTGCTCGCCGCGCTTCAGGTTCACGTGCTTCGGTCCGCACCACAGACCGAGATCCGCGTCGTCCGTCTCGCCGGGGCCGTTCACACGACAGCCCATCACGGCGATCGTCAGGTCGTGGCTCTTCGCGTACGCGGTCATCGCCTTGACCTGTTCAGCGAGTTCGACGAAGCGCTCGTTCTCCACGCGGCTGCACGACGGGCACGAGATGATGTTGAGCCCTTCGAAGAAGCCCTCCGGCACCGAGCGGAACCTGCCCGCCGCGATGTCCGCGAGGATCTGATTGCCGACCGTGATCTCGAGGCCCTTGTCGTCGAACGGCACGGTCAACGAGACGCGCAGCGTGTCGCCGATGCCCTGCGTGAGGAGTTGCTCGAACGCGATGCGCGTCTTGATCACGCCGTCGGGCGGCATGCCGGCCTCGGTCACCCCGAGGTGGATCGGCACGTCCGGTCGCCGCGCCGCGAAGCGCCGATTCGCGTCGATCACGAGGCGCGGATCGGAGTCCTTGATCGAGACGAGGTAGTTGGTGAAGCCGAGCTCGTCGAGCATGCCGCAGTGCTCGGTCGCGCTCGTCACCAGCGCTTCGACGTGATCGTCCGGGAAGCGCGCCTCGACTTCGGGCGCGAGCGACCCCGCGTTCACACCCACACGGATCGCGAGTTCGTGCCGCCGCGCCACGTCCGCGAGATAGCGCACCTTGTCGAAGGTCGACAACTCCTTCTCGTGGTGGTGCAGGTGGCCCGGGTTGTAGCGGATCTTGTCGACGTGCGGCGCGACGAGTTCGGCCAGCCGATAGTTCTCCTGCAAGTCGACCGACAGACGCGCCTTCGTGCGCCGCCTCACCTCGGCGAGCGCTTCCACGTCCGCCTTGGAGTCGACCGCGACGCGGACGAGGTCGCCGCCCGCCGCGAGGATGAGTTCGACTTGGCGGACCGTCGCGTCGATGTCGCGTGTGCGCGTCGCCGCCATCGATTGGACGGCGATGCGTGAGGAGCCGCCGATCGGAAGGTCGGCGACGTGGATCGTGCGGGTGGTGCGGGGCGGGATCACGGTGGAGAAGCCGCAGAGGGTAGCGCTCCGGCGCCGCGCGCCGGCCCGCGTGCCCACCCGCGCTCCCGCCTCGCACCGCACGGCATCCGCTCTCGCCGTCCGCGTTCGCCGGAGCGCACGGCCAGCGCGCTCTTCCATGTCGCGTTGCGCTGTGGTGCCATGTCGCCCTCGTACTCGCCCCCAACGCGCCGAAATCCACGTGAAAGCCAAGGTCCTCGTCATCGGAGGAGGTGTCGTCGGCACCTCCATCGCCCTGCACGCCGCGCGCCGTTACGACCCGATCAAGGAGCCGGTCGTCCTGCTCGAGCGCGGCGACCTCGCCGGCGGCTCGTCGGGTTCGTCCGGTGCGATCCTGCGCCAGCACTACGCCGAACCGGTCGTCGCTTCGATGGCGCGCGACTCGCTGCGCTACTACGCATCGTTCGAGGGCAACACGGGTCGACCGCTCGGCTTCCGCCGCGTCGGTGTGCTCACGCTCGCCGGCCCGTCGCGCCCCGAGTCGATGCAGCGCCTGGAGCGCTCCATCAAGGAACAGCGCGACTTCGGCATCCAGACCGAGGTCCTCGACGCTGCACAGATCCGCGCGAAGATGCCCGGCATCGAGGTCGACGACCGGGCGATCGCGGCGTTCGAGAGTCTCGGCGGCTACGTCGATCCGCGCCAATGCGTGCGCGAGTTCGCGGCGCTCGCGCGCACCTACGGCGCGATCACGCGCCTCGGCGTCGAGATCACCGACCTCGTCTTCAAGAACGGCAAGATCGCGGGCGCGCGCACGACCGACGGCGACTTCACGTGTGAACACGCGGTCGTCGTCGCGGGGGCGTCCATGAAGAGCTTCATGGCGCGCTTCGGCATCGACGTCCCGGTGCGCGTCGCGCGCGTCCAGCAGCTCTTCGTCGGCCTGCCCGCCAGCGAGTCCGACTCCGAAGTCGTCAGCGAGTTCGAGGGCTACCGCGTCGACCTCGAGGACCCGATGGAGCAGGAGCACGAGAAGCTCATGCACTCCGGCGAGGAGGCGCGTTCGCCCGGTTCCGAGCGCCCGGTCCTCGTCGACCTCGAGTACGGCATCTACGTGCGCAACGAACGCGCCGAACGTCGCGTGCGTGTCGCGCCGATCGCCTATCGGTCGACCGACATCGTCGAGTCCGCCGACCCGGCCGCCGCGCCGAGCGACGCCGACACGCAATGGGCGCGCGAGCAACTCTGCAAGCGCCTGCCCGTCCATCGCGACCAACCGGTGCTCGGCAGTGCGATCTCGTGGTTCCCGCTCTCGCAGGACGGCCGCGCCTTGATCGGCCCGGTGCCCGGCCACGGCGGCCTGTGGATCGCCGGCGGCTTCGGCGACCACGGCTTCAAGCTCGCGCCGTCCGTCGGCGAAGGCGTTGCGCAGATGCTGCGCGGCGAGCCGGTCTCCGCCTTCGATCCGGCGCACTTCGCCGTCGATCGCAAGCCGGCGAGGGTCGACTGGTCGGGCGAGACCTATCTGTGAGCCTCTTGTAGGAAGTTGCAAAGCGGCACAAGCCGCGCGCGACGCGAGGTTTGGCGAAGGCGGCGGCCCTGGAGGCCGCCGCTGTGCGTTGGGGCGGGCATCCTTGTTCGATGGGCAGCAGTCCGCATGCGCAGGCGGGCTCCCGTTGCGATCTCCTCCCGGCCTGGACCGGCCGGTAGCGACGGGCCCATCGCCTTCCACCTCGCCCACCATGCAGCCTCACATCCCTGGACTTCGCGCCGTGCTGGCGTTCGCCGTGCTCGCCGCATCGGCCGGCGCTCAAACGCTGGTCGAGGACCAACGACTCTTCGAAGCGGCGCTGACCGCAGGCGACGAGTTGGGCGCCGCGGTGAGCGTGAGCGGCGCTCGTATCGCCGTTGGCGCGCCGCGCGCCGACCTGATCGGTTCGCTGTCGGGCGCCGCGTACGTGTACGTCGCGAGCGGCGCCGGCTGGGTCAAGGAGTCCGACGTCGCGCCCTTCGGTCTGGCGCCGAACGACGAGTTCGGCACGTCGATCGACATCGACGGCACGCGCCTCGTCGTCGGCGCGCCGGGCGCAGACGTGAACTTCGTCAGTCGCGGTGCGGCGTACGTCTTCGAGCGCCAAGGCAACGGCTCGTGGCTGCAAGTCGCACAACTCTCCGCGAGCGAAGGCACGGTCGGCGACGCATTCGGCTCGGCGGTGTCGCTGTCCGGCGACCGCGTGATCGTCGGCGCGCCCGAAGACGATCCCGACGGCATCGGCGCGTCGGGCTCGGCCTACGTCTTCGAGCGTCAGGGCAACGGCACCTGGCTCGAAGTCGCGAAACTCACCAGTGCGAACGCGGGCGCGGCGCGACGCTTCGGCCGGCGCGTCGAGATCGACGGAGCGGTCGCGGTCATCGCACAATCACTCGCGGGCGGCGCCGTCGGC
>JBIKNC010000333.1:0-3569 GCA_044358925.1 Planctomycetota bacterium
GCCTTTCGTTTCGAGGCGCCAGTGCCGGTAGTTCGCGGGCTCGGTGCGGAAATCGATCGGGGCACTCGCGGTCGCGGTCGTGGCGGCAGACATGAGGAGCGTGGTGGGGGCGAGGAGTGGGCGCCGGGGCGGGCGTCGGAAGGGTCGGCGAAGGCGCTGACCGTTCGGCCGTCGGGCTGGCATGGGCGGCAGCGCGCCGCGCGCGCCCCTGCTGCACGCGAGAGCATGGCGCCCCGCCCGTCCGCGATGGTGGGCATTATGCTGCCCTTCCGGGGCACGAAGTGCGCAGTATGCTGCTCACATGCCCCATCGACCGCCGCTCCTGCGCGAACTCGGCCGCCGTCTGCGCGCGGCACGCGAGAAGCGCGGCCTGTCGGTCGTCGAACTCGCCGCACGCGCCGAACTCTCGCGGCGCTACCTGACCGAGGCCGAGGCCGGCCGCGCCAATCCGACGCTGCTCGTGCTGGCGCGCTTGGCGCACGAACTCGGGCTCACACTCTCGGGCCTGCTCGACCTGCCCGTCGCGCCGCGGGTGCACGAACGCATCGCCCTCGTCGGCCTGCGCGGCGCCGGCAAGTCGACGGTCGGGCGCCGCGTCGCGCTCGCGCTCGAAGTGCCGTTCGTCGAACTCGACGGCGAGGTCGAGAAGCACTCCGGCCTGCGCCTCGCGCAGGTCTTCGAGCTGCACGGGCCGCAGGCTTTCCACCGTTTCGAGGCCGAAGCGCTCGAACACGTGCTCGCGCGCGGCGAGCGCCTCGTGCTCGCCGCCGGCGGGTCGATCGCGGAGTCGCCGGAGAACTTCGAACGGTTGCGCACGAGCTGCCGCACGGTCTGGCTCACGGCGCAACCCGAGGAGCATTTCGCGCGCGTCGCGCAGCAGGGCGACCTGCGCCCGATGAGCGGCCGCCCGCGCGCGCTGGCCGAACTCGTGGCCCTGCTCGAGCGCCGCACACCTCTCTATTCGACGTGTGAGTTCATCGTCGGAACGAGCGGCCGCGACGCCGCCGACGTCGCGAACGAGATCCTGTCCTTGATCGCACGTGCGCCCAACTGAGCACGACAGTCGTTCGCATCGACGTGCTCTTGCGCGTCCTTCGTTTCCCAGTCGGAGAGCCGGGTTGACGTCCCGCACCATTTCGGCGCTAGCATCTCGCCCCCTCGCTGCCTCGGCGCCGCGCCGCTCTCACGAGCGGCGATGCTCGCCGTGCGCCGCGAGATCCCCATGGGCGCCCCTCGCGGCGTCCTGAAGAACTCACAGAGGAGGCACCATGAAACTCAACAAAGCCGTCGGCCTCGTGGCCGTGGCGACCGCAGCGCTGGCCCTCACGGCCTGCAACTCCGGTCCGAAGCGTCTGACGCGCACCTGGGACACCTGGGTCAACCAGAAGTACTCGGACAACGCGTACATCCACGGCCTGGTCCTTCAGGACCTGCTGCCCGTCTACCCGATCGTCGGCTTCTTCGCCGCCATCGGTGACGTCATCGTCCTCAACCCGTACTACTTCTGGTCGAAGGACGTTTGGGACGGCAAGGGCACGGCCTACACGTACGACAACGCCGAGGGCGCGACGCGCTCGGTCGGCACGCTGATCGAATCGGGCGAGTGATCGCCGGCGCGCGGTGACGCGCGACAAGCAGCGGGCGCGTGTTCGGTATCGCCGGACACGCGCCCGCTCTCGTTACGACGCGCTTGCGTCGCGAGACGCGTGCACATGAAAGGGCCCGAGGGTGGGCGGTGAGTGTGTCGCGGCGCGCGAGTAGGATCGCGCGCCGCACGCGGCGACTTCGAGCCCCGTGGAGATCCCATGAACATCGCACTCGCACTCGCGCCGCTCTTCGCGCCCGTCCCGCAACACGAACTGCCCGATCCCAGCCGGGCGCTCGCGTACGACTACGTCGAAGCGGTCTGGATCCGCTCGGACGTCGACGGCATCGCCGACGAGTTCGAGGGGTTCGGGCTGGGGGGGTCGGTCGCACTGACCGACGACTTCTATCTGCGCGCGGCGGCGTCGCGGCTCGACGTCGACGTCGGCGGCTTCGACGCGGACACCTTGGACCTCTCGGCGCTGCTCGGCTTCCGCTACGGACTCGACGACGGCTTCGACGCGATCGTCGAGGCGGGCGCCGGTCGCACGGAGATCGACGTCAGCGGTGTGCCGGGCAGCCCGGACGCAGAGACGGGCTTCCTGGCTTCGAGCGGACTGCGCTACCGCGCGAACTACACCTGGGAGTTCGAGGGCACGCTCGACTTCGCGCAGTTCAACGGCGACGGCGAGTTCGGCGGCTCGGTCGCGGTGCGTGCGCACATCAGCAACAACGCCTCGATCGTGGCCTCGTGGGGCACCATCGACGACGCGGACACCCTGGCGCTCGGTGTGCGCTGGCAGTGGTGAGAGCGGACCGCGACGAACTGCCGTCCGCGCTACCGCTCGAACTGATCGAGCGCATTCCGCGGACGCGCCTGCCCGACGTGTTGCGTGCGATGCCGAAGGTCGAGCTGCACCTGCACGTCGAAGGCAGTCTGGAGCCGGAGCACGCTTTCGAGCTCGCGCAGCGCAACGGCGTCAAGTTGCCGTATGCGAGCGCTCAGGCGCTGCGCGCGGCGTACGCGTTCGACTCGCTGCAGAGTTTCCTCGACGTCTACTACGCGGGTGCGAGTGTGCTGCTCGAGGAGCAGGACTTCGACGAACTCGCGATGCGCTACCTCGAGCGCGCGGCGGCCGATCGTGTCGTGCGCGCCGAGATCTTCTTCGATCCGCAGACGCACACGGAGCGCGGCGTGCCGATCGAGAAGGTCGTGCGCGGCCTGGCGCGGGCCTGTGAACGCGCGCGCGGTCGGCTGGGTGTGTCGGCCGACCTCGTGTTGTGTTTCCTGCGCCACCTGCCCGAGAGCGCTGCGTTCGAGACGCTCGAGGCGGCGCTGCCCCTGGCCGAGCACTTCATCGGCGTCGGGCTCGACAGCAGTGAGGTCGGGCATCCGCCCGAGAAGTTCAAGGCGGTGTTCGCGCGTGCGCGCGAGCTCGGGTTCCACGTCGTGGCGCACGCGGGTGAGGAGGGGCCGGCGAGCCACGTGCGCGGCGCGCTCGACGTGCTCGGTGCGCAGCGCATCGACCACGGCGTGCGTTGCCTCGAGGATGCGCGCCTCGTCGAGAGGTTGGCGGCGGAGCGCGTGCCCTTGACGGTGTGTCCGTTCTCGAACGTCGCGCTCGGCGTCGTGAAGTCGCTCGATCAGCATCCGCTGCCCGAGTTGTTGCGCCGCGGACTCGTCGCGACGATCAACTCCGACGATCCGGCCTACTTCGGCGGCTACATCGCGCGGAACTTCACGGACACGTTCGCCGCGCTGCCGCAGCTCGACGTGACGGACGCGTACACGCTGGCGCGCAACGGTGTGGAGGCCGCGTTCGTGTCGCCGCTCGAACGGATGGAGCTGTTCACGCGTGTGGATGCGTGCTTCCAACGGTTCGCCGCGGGCCGTTGACGCGTACGGTGTCAGACACCGGATCCGTCACGAACACGCACGGTGCCGCACCAGGAGTTGCACACCCGGCGGCGGCAGCGCGCGCGAA
>JBIKNC010000125.1:0-12953 GCA_044358925.1 Planctomycetota bacterium
ATGCGAGAGAGCAGTCCGCACAGGAACGCTTCACCTTGGAGGCTCGAGCCGACGCGCCGCGCCATCTCGCGCGCCGCGACCGAAGTCACGAGGCTGTGCTGCCAATACACGGACAGTGAGTAGTCCTTGCAGCCGTTGCGCGCACCCGCGCTCTGGAGCCCGCTCGACAGCGACAGCCCGAGGCACATCTGCTTCAGGTTGCGCATGCCCATCACGACGGCCGCCTGTTGCAGGTCGCGCACTTCGAACTGCACGCCGTAGAGCGAGCTGTTCGCCAGGCGCAGCAGACGCGACGCGAGGGTCGCGTCCTGGCCGATCACGCGTGCCAGTTCCTCGAGCCGGCTGTTCTCGTCCTGCGCGAGTTTCAGCACCTGCACCACGACCGCCGGCGGACTGGGCAGATTCCTCGCCTTGCGCAGGGCGCGTGTGAGAACCCGGTCGAGCGGGGCGTCGAGGGACATGGCGGTGACGTGGCGAGCGCTCCGCTCACCTGGGAAGTGCGCGGGTCGCCTCGTTCGTCATCGGCAGGACGGGCCGGAACCTGAGGACTCGAACATTCGAAACTCGCCGGACGGAAGGTGGATAGCGGCACGCCTCGGCCCGGCGTGCCCGCCCCGGCCCGGTAAGCTCTTCCGCCCCCTCGTGTCCCGAGGGACCCCGCCATGCGATTCCACCGCGTCCCTTCGTTGTTGCTGTGCGCCGTCGTTCTCCTGGGAGCGGTCCGATCGAACCCGCTCGCTGCACGACCGGCAGCCCAGCAGGACGGCAAGCTGCCGCCGTCGGAGTTGGAGCGCCTCGAGAAGGAGCGCCAGGAGAAGGCCAACGAAGCGGAGCGGCAGAAGGGCAAGGGCGGACTCGTCCTTCCGCGGCCGAAGGTCGAGGCGCCCGCGCCGACGACGCCTGCTCCGAACGCGGCGCCGACGGAACCCGTTGCGCAGGACCCCGCCGCCGAACGCACGCCGGACGCGATCCTCGTCGAGCTCGCCGCCCGCGAACAGTTCCAGGCCAGCGAGGCGCGCGGCTACGCGGAGGAGCTGCTCGCCCACGGTGACGCCGGTCTCGCCGCCGCGCGTCGCGGCCTGGCGTCGGACAGCCATCCGGTGTTGTTGTCGTGTGCGCGCGCCGTGCTGCTCGCACAGGACCCGGCCGGCATGGGCATCCTGCGCGGACGCCTGTCGCGCGACCTGCCGACCGAAGCGATCGCGCCGCTCCTGCGAGCGGTCGACGAACTCGCGCCCGCGAGCATGTCGGGCAGCGACCTCGTCGCCCTGCTCGACCATCCGCAGTCGACCATGCGCAGCGCGGTCGAACGACTCCTGTCCGAGCGCATCGGACCCGCGGACCTGCCGCTCGTCGAACGCGCACTCGCCGCGGAACGCACCGACACGCGCCTGCGTGCGATCGAGTTGCTCGGAGCGATCGCGGGCGAAGGCGCCCTCGACCTGTTGTTCGCACAACTCTCGGACGGTCGGCCGCAGGTCGCACAACGCGCCGCGGAGATCCTGGCCGTGCGCCCCGACCCGAGCGTCGCTCCGCGACTGATCGAGTCCGCGTTCGCTTCGGGCGCGCTGTTCCGCGGTCAGTGCTACGCGCTCCTCGCGCTCGTCGAGCGCGAGGACCTGCGCGGCGAAGCGCTCGTCGGTCCGGAGCACGTCGACGTGCTCGTGCAGAACATGAACTCGGTCTCCGTGTTCGCGCGCAGCACGGCGGCCGTCGTGCTCGCCGGCGTGGGCTATCGACTCGAGGACGAGAGCGTGCCGGAGTGGTACCGCCTCGGTGTGCCGCACGAGCTCATCTCGATCGTCGTCGGCAACGAGTACCACCGCGATTTCGCCGCGCTCCAGGTCACGGCGTTGCGGCGCCTCGAGCAGATCACCGGCCGCACGTTCGGCAACGACGGTCCGGCGTGGAAGTCGTGGTGGATCACGTCCGCGGCGAACTTCACGCCTCGGCGCGCCGCGCTCCCGGGCGGCGAAGGTGCCGTCGCGACGATTCGCGTCGAGTGGCTCGGCAGCGGTGGCGAAGTGATCCGCCTCGCGGCGCAAGGCGCCCGTGTCCCGCCGCGCGACGAGGAGAGCACGTTCCTGCTCGACGAGCTCGACGCACGTGCGCTCGTCGCCGCTCTCGAAGAACAAGGTCTGCTGTCCGCAGCGCGCATCCCGGCGGCACCGCGCGCGGACTCGAGCGAACGCCTCGCGATCGGCGTCGGCGGTTTCGAGAAGACGTTCGCGTTCCCGCTCGGCGTGCGCCCCGAACACGTCGAGAGCACACTCGGACACCTGCGGCGCCTGAAGGCTGCCAACGATTGGCAGGCCCTGCGCGATCCGTTGCTGCCGGGCGGTCCGCGTGCACTGTTCAACACACACGCGGCGCAGTGGCGCGAGTTGCGCGCCGCACCGGGTGAAGCGGGTGAGCGCGCGCGCGCCGAGCGCCGCAAGGACTTGGCGCTCGCGGCGCTCGTCACGATGGACCCGGTCAAGCGCGGTGCGGTGCTCGACGAACTCGTCGAGGCCGCGCGCACGGCGGGTGTCGTCGAGGCCGACGACGCGGGGCAACTCGTCGCGATCGTCGACAGCGAGCCCTACCACTCGCCGCGCACCACGGCGGTCGTGCGCCTGCTGCTCGACGCGTCGCGCAGCTCGCCCGGCGGACCGATCGACCTCGCGTTCGGGCGCGATCTGTTCGAACGCGTGCACGATCGCTTCCGCGGCGGCGCGCTCGAGAGCCTCGAGCTGATCGCGAACGAGGTCGGCCTCGAGCTGGCGCGCGAACTCGCGTACGACGAACGCGCACTCGCGCGTTCGATCGCGGCGAGTGTGCTCGTGCGTTCGAGTGCTGCAGCGGACACCGCGCGACTCGAGATCCTGCTCGCCGACGGCGAGGTGGAGCTGGTCCAGGAGGCGACGCTGATCGCCGTCGGGCGCGCGCAGCGCACCGACCTCGCACACCTCGTGCTGGCGCGCGTGGAACTGGCGCCGACGCGTGTGCGCCGCGCGGCCGCGGAAGCGCTCGGCGAGTTGCGACCCGACGGAGCGCTCGACGCACTCGTGACGTGTTTCACGAGCGACGACGTCGAACTCCAACGCGCGGCGCTGGTCGCCATCGCGCGCTTCGACGACGAGTCCGCGCACGCCATCGTCGTCCGCATGCTGGGCCGCGGTCCCGCGCACCCGTTGTTCGACACGGCACGCGCCGCGTGCCTCGAACTCGGACCGCGCGTGCGCCTGGCCCTGGCCGAACTCGCGTTCGACGAACGCGCCGCGGGCAGCGACGAGGCCGCGATCGTCCTCGCACAGATCGGCGCACCGGAGGCGGTGCCTGCGTTGCTCGGCCGACTCGCGCGACCCGGGCCGACGGCCGAACGCGCGGCGGAGGAGTTGGCGGTGCTCACGTGCCTCGACCTGCGCACGCGCGCGGATCGCTCGCTCGCGTGGAAGGCCTGGTGGGAAGGCGCAGCCCAGGACGAACCGCTGGCCTGGTTGCGCGATGCGCAGGTGCGCCTGGGTCTGCCGGTCGCGCCGCCGGGCAGCCTGGAAAGCGGGGGCTCGATCGACGGCGCGCTCGCCTTGGCCGCGAGCGTCGCTGCACCCGCCGGTGTGGTGTCCGAACGCGCGCGTCGCGAACTCGCACGTCTGCTCGGCGAGGACGTGAGCGCTCCGCCGGTCGGTCAAGGGCTCGAGCGCTGGCGTTCGGATCTCGACGCGGCGATCGCGCGGCGCTTCGCGAACGGCTGAGCGCAGCGGCGGAGCCCGAACAACCCATGGCGCGCCGAACCGCTCGGGGTCCTTGGCGGTGGCGTTGGCGACGGAACCACACCGTCGCCGCGCTGCTCGTCGTCGCTGCGGCGCTGCTCGTGGCCGCGTCGGGTCGTTGGTCGTTCGCGCGCGAGTTGCTCGCCGCAGAACGCGTCGAGGACCACGTGCCCGCGATCGCGGCGGCGGCACGTGAATTCGGGCTCGATCCGTACCTCGTCGCCGCGGTCGTCGCGGCCGAGTCGTCGGGGCGCACGCGCGCCGTGTCGAGCGTCGGTGCGCTCGGCCTCATGCAACTGCGCCCGGAGACCGCGGCCGAACGTGCGCGCCTGCTCGGCGTGAAGGACTTCGAGGCGGACGATCTGCTCGACGATCCCGCGCTGAACGTGCGCCTGGGCTGCGCCTATCTCGACTACCTGTTCCGACGCTTCGGCAGCGATCCGCGGCCCGTGTTGATGGCCTACAACGCCGGTCCGAACAAAGTCGCTGCGTGGTTCGAGGCCGCGGGCGGCTTCGAGCCGTGGCTCGACGCTCAGGACGCGGCCGCGCGAGCACAGCCCGGTTCGGTGCGCCACTACTCGAAGAAGGTGCTCGCGACGGCGGAGCGCTATCGCAAACGCGGACTGTTCGAGGTCGCCGCCGATGCGGGGGCGACGCTTCCGCTCGCAGCTCCGCGTTGAGTGAGCGGAATTCGCCGAGTGCCTCGAGCGCGCTCGGCTCCAGCACTGCACCGCGTCACTCGTCGTCTCGCGCACGCATGCCGGCGATGCGCCACTCGCGACCGAGCCGCACTTCGCTGATCTCGTCGAGCCGACGCGCGACGTTCGGCGGCACAGGACTCTCGAGTTCGATCTGTGCCACGATCTTCTCGAGCGCGTCGAAGCCCTCGCCTTCGCTCACGCGACGCACGGCTCCGTGGAAGTCGAGCACGCCGTCCGCGATGCGCTCGTTGCCGACCCACACTTCGTAGAACTCCTCGCGCGCGACGAAGACTTCGAGGTCGAGCGTCTGGAACAGGAACTCGACGCGCACGTCGAGTTGCACGAGCCCCGGATCGAGCACCGTGGTCGCGAGGATGCGCGCGCGAGAGATGCGGCGGATCCAGGGCATGCGTTCGAAGAGCTGCTCGCGCGCCACGCGGTAGTTGCCCTGCGTGAGCTGCCACTCGCGTTTGAAGTCGTCGCCGTAGCAGCGGTACTCGAGGTCGACGAGGTCCGCACCGACGGCCGACTGGAACGTCCGGAAGGTCTGCTCCGCGTCGCGGAATCCGGTCGACACCAGTTCTTCGGGTGTCGGCGGCGTGGTCGCACACGCACCCAGCCAGAGAGCGAGTGCGAACGACGCGATGGAACGAGAGCGGAGCGGCGGCACGGTGTCGATCTTCGGCGCGGGGACGTCCGGCGTGGAGACTCCGCGCCCGATGCCGCCTAGGGTACCGTCGCCGCTCGCGCCGCCCGGCGCGCGGACCCGGCCCCGAAACCACGTGAGCGCGAACCACAGACCTCACCGGCGTCCACAGCAGCGTCCATCGCGGCGCGCGCGCGCGGCCGCACTCGGCGCACTCGTCACGCTCCTCGCGCTCGCCGGCTGCGACGGCGGCCCGCCGCAGCGCGCGGGCATGTCCTTCGCGACCCGCTCGACGCGCGCGGACTTCGGCCGGCTGTGGGAGGGCGAGGTGCGCGAGCACACCTTCCGCCTCGAGAGCAACGGCAGCGAGCCCATCCGCGTCGACGAACGCCTCGACTCGTGCGGTTGCAGTTCGGTCGAGTGGTTCGTGGTCGGGAGCGACGCTGAACGGCGTCCCTACACGAAACGCGCGCCGATCGCGCCGGGCGAGACGCTCGAAGTCGACGTCGTCTTCGACTCGCGCGGCCGCGAAGGCGCCTTCGATCAGCCGATCACGCTCTACGTGCCGTTCGAGCAGCAGCCCAAGATCGAGCTGCGGCTCGCGGCGCAGATCGAGCCGTTGCTGGTCGTCGACGCGACCGAAGGGCCGACGACGACGACCGAGTCGTCGTTGCGCATGATCCGCGCGGTCGCCGCCGGCGATCCCGCCGCACACGCGGGGCGTTTCCTCGACCTCGGTCGGGTCGCGTCGGGCGAAGGCGCCAGCGGTTCGCTCGTGCTGCGCTCCCAGGCCGGGCCGATCGCGCTGCGTTTCGTCGGTCCGCCCGTGCCCGATGCGCGCGTGCACCTCGAGCCGCTCGAACCCGGCCCCGACGGTCGCGCCGAGCGCTTCCGGCTGAGCGTCGATCTCGATCCGCTCGCGCCGGCCGGTGTGCGCCTCGGCTCGTTCGAACTCACCAGCGACCTGATCGGGGGCGACGGGCGCGCGGTTTCGTCGTTCGTGCGCGTGCGCGCCGAGGTGCGCGGACTGGTCGAGAGTTCGCCCGCCTACCTCGATTTCGACCTGGTCGACGCCGAGCGCGTCGTCGAGCGGCGCGCCCTGCTCGTGATCGACCCGGCGGCGACCGGCCTCCACGAGCCGCTCGTTCCGACCGTGACGGCCGTGCTCGAGGCGCCCGAGGCACAGATCGACGTCTCGGACTGGTTCGAGGTCACCGTCGAAGGCGCGCCGACCGGGGCCGTCGTCCTGCGCACGAAACCCTTCCCGACGCGGCCCTTCGGACCGTTCCGCGGGCTCGTGCGCATCGATCTCGGCATCGTCCGCCAGCCGCAGCTCGAGATCTCCTTCGGCGGCGTGGCGACGGGCGTCCCGCCCGCGCCGACGGCGAGCGGCTCGGCTCGCCCACCCGGATAGACTTCTCGCGCCGCGAACTTCGCGCCCTGGCGCTGCGTCGAGAAGATTTGCGGGTCTCGGTCGACACCGACGAGCCCTTCGAGCGGTCTTCCTCGCGCATCCAACGCCCGCCATCCCATGTCCACCTCACGAGCGCAACCGTTCCTCGCCGGTGCCCTGTTCTTCGTCGCCCTCGCTTCCGGCTGCGCCGACGAAACCGGCGCCTCCGGTCCGACGTCGGCCAAGGGCCCGGCCGCCGCCGCGGCGCCGGAGAGTTCCGCGGCTCCCGCTGCGGCCTCCGCTGCCGCCGCCGCGACGACACCCGCACCAGAGCTGCAGGTGAAGAGTGAGCGCCGCCGGCCGACTCAGCTCGACGGCGTCGACCTCAGTTCGCTGGCGCGCCCGGAACCCGAGCCGCTGCCCGTCACCGGCGCTCCGAGCACGATGCCGACCGTCGCGTCGAAGCTCGTCGTCGAGGGCAGCGACACCGCGAAGTTCGGCGAAGTCGTCGAAGGCGACCCGGGCGAGCACGTCTTCGACCTCGTGATCGAAGGCGACGAACCCGTGCGCATCTTCGAGCAGAACTCGACCTGCGGCTGCACGGTCGGCTCGATGCAGCTCGTCGCGGCCGACGGCACGACCAAGCCCTACGTCGTCAACGACGTGATCCCGGTCGGCTCGAAGCTGCGTGTGAACGGCACGCTGCGCACCGAAGGCAAACAGGGCGAGAACCACCACACGATCACGCTGCGTCACAACGGTGCGAATCGCGCAACGCTGCTGCATTTCGTGGCGGACGTCGTGCCGATCTTCGAGATCGAGCCCAACCCCTTCCTCAACTTCGGCGAACTGTTCACCGGCGAGACGAAGTCCGCGGAAGTGCACGTCTCGAGCGGGGTCCTCGAGCGCTTCCGCATCGAAGTCGATTCGAGTTTCGGTCTGCCGCCGTATCTGAACGTCGTCGTCGAGCCGGTCGGCGACCTCGTCGACGGACGCGCGGAGAAGTGGATCGTGCGCGGCACGCTGGGTGGCGATGCGCCGCCCAGCCTCGGCGGACAACAGGGCCTCACGGTCCTGATCGCGACGGACGTGCCGCTGCCCGGCGCCGCGCCGCTGCCCGACGGCAGCGAACGCACCCGCCAGATCACGCTGCACGCCGCGGCGCGTGTGAAACCGCTCGTCAACGCGCTGCCGTCCTACCTCTCGTTCGGCGCCGTCGAGCCGGGCTCGCCCGCCGAACGCATCTTCACGATCGAGTTCGCGAACGACGACTTCGAGCCGGACCTCGAACGCATGGCCGCTGTGCGCATCACGGCGCGAGAGGCGAAGGACCAGGCGCTGTACGACGGACTGTTCGAGACGCGCGTCGTCCCGCTCGAGAATTCGCGCAACGTCGAGGTGCACATTTCGTTCGCCTCCTGGCCCGAGGAACGCATCGGCCCGTTCGGTGGAACCGTTCAGGTCGACGTCGGCCACCCGACGCGCCCGACGATCGAGGTCCCGTTCAGTGGCGTGAGCCGCATCCAGCCGAAGGCCGCCGGGCGATGAAACGCTTCCTCGCGGTCTGGGTCGCCTGTGCGGCGGTTTCGTGTTCTCAGGACCAGAATGGGGCCGCCGAACAGGGCGGAGGCGCCGCGGTCGATCCGCGCGCGAGCGCAGCGGCTCCGACGGAGCCGACCGCTTCGGGAGCCGACGCCGTCGACGTGACGTCGGGCACCGCGCCGTCGCCGACGGCTCTCGCGGAGGAAGGGCACGCACTCGCCACCGCAGCGACGGAAGAGGACCGCTCGCGAGCGGGACGTCCTGCGGCGCTCGCGGGCCTCGGCGGACTCGCGGACCTGCACGTCGAGGGCACCACCACCAGTGCTGCGCCGCAGGTCGTCGTGTTCGTCGACTCGCTCGTCACCGCCGATGGCGCGACGAAACACGATTTCGGCCGCGTGCTGGAGGGGGCGCCGAACCAATGCGAGTTCGTGCTCGAGAACGTGAGTGACGAGCCGGTCGCCATCGCCCGCTTGAACTCGACCTGCAAGTGCTCCGTAGGCGATCTGTCGCGTGCGTCCGCGGACGGGACGCGCTCGCCGTACGAACTCGCGTCGCCGATCGCACCAGGCGAGAAGCTCGTCGTTCGCGCCGGACTCGTGACGGCCGAACAGCGCGGCCGACTCAACCACGCGGTGACGCTCATCCATGCGAGCGGCGGGGCCACGCGCCTCGAAGTCACGGCTGACGTCGTCCCGTTCTTCACGACGGAGCCGGCCCACGGCGCGCTCATGCTCGGCAAGCTGCGCCGCACACAGAGCGCGACCGGCACACTCGTCGTTCGCACGGGCGACGGTCGGCCCGTGCGCCTGGAGTACGACGCGGCCGAGGTCTCGCCGCTCGTCTTTCCGCGACTCACGCCCGTCGCTCCCGACGCGGACGGACGCAGCGCACAGTGGCAAGTCGAGGTGACGGTCGGTCCGGGTCTGCCGGAAACGCTCACGACGGCGCTCGGCTTCACTCTGTACTCGGACGTGGATCGTCTCGACGCGGATCCCGACGAAGCGCCGCGAGCACGTGTGTTCCGTCAGCGCGTCGCGATCGGTGTCACGGTCGTTCCGGTGGTCGCCGTCGAGCCGAGTTACGCGTCGCTCGGCATCTTCGCGCCCGGCGATCCCATCGCGCGTTCCATCGACGTCGAGTTCACGGACGATCACGTCGCCGGCCGAGCGCCGACCGTGACGATCGAGTTCGCGCCGACGCAGCCCAACGCGGAACGCCTGCGCGAGTACCTGACGGCCAAGGTCACGACCCTCGACGAGGGCCGCAACTGGCGCGTACTCGTGGACCTCGCCGCACTCCCGGCCGACCTGGCCGGACCGTTGCAGGGCTCGCTCGTGATCGCGCTCGACCATCCGGAACGCGCGAGCCTCGCCATTCCGTTCAGTGGGCTCTGCCGAGCGATCGGCAAGCCCTGACCGAGTGCAGCGGAACAGCGCTGCACGCGTCCACGACATGAACGACATCCTCCGCCGCTCGCACTTCCGCACGCGACTCTCGTCCGCGGCCCTGCTCGTCGCCGCGCTGTGCGTCGTCGGTTGCAACGACGATCGAGCGGCCACCGATGCCGAACTCTCGTCCGGACTGTCCGGGGTCCTTCCGATGACGGGGTCGAACACGCCCGACGCTGCGAGCGGCGCTGGCGCGGCTTCCCACGACGACACGCGGCGCCCCGCTCTGCCGACGATCGAAGACCTCGCGGACGAGGGGCGCCCGGTGCCTTCGTTCGACGCCACGGCGCGCCAGTTCTTCGGCTCGCGGCACGGTGACCTGCCCGTCCCGAGCCGTGCGGCAGCGAACGAGACGATCTCGACCGAAGACGGCAGCATCACACACGGGCGCGGCGTGCGGCTCCATCGCGCCGGTGACGTGACGGAGGGCGATCTCGTCAGTTTCAGCGCTCGACTCACCAACAGCGGCTCCACGCCGCTGCGCATCGAGCGGATCGAAGGTGAGTGCGAGTGTGTCGAAGCGCTGTGTTTCCGACTCGACGGTGACCGACGCGGCGCGCCGCTCGTGCCCGGCCAGGACGTGGCGCCCGGTGAAGACTTCGAAGTGCAGGTGCACCTCGACACGACCGATCGCTTCGGCCAGCTCCAACTGGAGGGCATCCTCGACTACCGGGGTGCGAAGGCGCCGCTCAAGTTCGGCATCCTTTCGAACATCCGTCCGGTGTACGTGATCGAGCCGGCCGAGGCATTCGTGCCGAAGAACGTACTTCTGGGCCACGCGCACGAGATCGAAGCGCGCATCACCTCGCCGGTCGCCCCGTGGTTCAAGTTGGTGCTCCAGGACGAGCGCCTGCCGCCGCACCTCGAACTCGAGGTCGAACCGCTCGAGCCGAACGAAGAGGGCTATGCCCGTGCCTGGCGCGCGCACTACAAGGTCCTCGCCTCCGCGCCCGACGCCGCGGGCCTCGAAACACACCCGGTCGTGTTCGAAGTGATCGCTCCGCCGCCGGCGGGCGAAGCGTTGCCCTTCTCGTTGATCCGCACCGTCGGCATCGGCCACCGCTCGCGTCTGCCGGTCGAGGCGCTCCAGATCGGCGGGCAGGGCGGAGCGATTCTCGACTTCGGCCGCATGAAGCCCGGCGCGACCGTCGAACGGCGCTTGCGTCTGCGCGTGAACGACGGGGACTTCGAGTTGCCCGCCGAGTTGCCGGTCGTGCCGCGCGGTGCGTTCACGATCGGTTCACGCGTGCTCGCGGCGAGCACCGTCGCGGCTCGCATCGAGACACTCGCGAACGGTGCGCGCGATGTCGTCGCGACGTTCACGGCACCGACCGACATCCAGGGTCCGGTACGCGGACAGTTGATCGTCGAGATCGGGCATCCGCGCCAGAGCGGTGTGCTCGTGACGTTCACGGCCCTCGTTCGTTGACGGCCGGCGCGGGCGCACCGCCCTCACGCTTCGCCATCACGCTTCGCCATCACGCGCCGCGGCGGGCAAGCGCGCGCCGTCGACGAGGTCGTGCAACGTGAGCACCCGCAGCTCGCGTGCGAGTTCGTCCGACGTGACGTCCGCGTCCGTGCGCAGCACGAGTCGGGTGCGGCGGCCGGCGAACAGCACCGACAGGATCGGCGCGCCCGTCAGCGCGATGCGCGGGTGCACGACGATCGGGAACGGCGCGTGACGGTCACAGACGACCTCGGCCACGAAGTCGCGAGCGCCGTCTGCGGGGCGGAGTGAAGCGCGGCTCTTGTGCTCTGATTGGCGCGGCGCCACGGCGAGCACACGCACGTTCGCAGGGGCGAGGTCCCACGTACCGAGCGGTGCCGGCACGAGCCAAGCCGAGTGGACGCGCCCGTCGGCGGCGCACACGTCGAGTGTCACGAGCGTGGCGCACGGCTCGCTTCCGGTGCGCGTTCGCAGATCCTCGAAAGACACGTCGACGAGGGGCACGGTGCCGCGCACGCTCGATGCGCGCCCGCGAGCGAGTTCGAGCGGAGCCGAGTCGGCGCCGGCCGCGAGTGCGCGTGCCTCGAGTCGCCACTCGAACGTACCACCGGCCGTCGCGCCGTGATCGACGAGCGCCGCGTACACCTGCGCACGGCGTGGGTCGCACCACAGTGAAGCGAATCGCGGAGCGCTCGCGTGCCGCAGAGCCTCGAACGCCGGCTTCGGTTCGCCATACGCATCGACGAACGACCAACTCGGTGCGAGCCACGGTTCGTTCCACTGCCAGACGAGGAAGCCGCCGCAGCGTGGCCACGAGCGCCGCGCATGCTCGAGCGCGAGCCCGTTGCCCTGGGCCTGCAACACACGCACGAGCTGCGCGCGTGCCGCCGGTTCGAGCCGCGTCGCGTCGACGCCTTCACGTGCGAGGTAGCGGTCGATCCGCTCGTCGCCGCGCAGGCTGCGTTGTCGATGTGCGACGCGCGGCGCGCTCGTGGCGAGGTCGCCGCCGACGAGCGGCGCGAGGCGCTGCGGATGCGGCGGACTCTGGAAGCCGAACTCGCTGAGGAAGCGGTGGCGCCGGTCGAGCGCGCTCACGAACGGCGCTTCGGCGTGCCACACCTCCCAGGTGTGGGCGTCGCCGGAGCGCTCGTCGTTGAACTTCATGCGGTCGTGCAGCGGCGAGTGCGGGCTGCCAGGCCACCACGCTGTGTCAGGCGCGCACTCGTGCACGATGCCGGGAGCGAGTTCGTCGAACAGACGCGAGTAGTCGCGCCACGCCATGCGGATGTCGGTCCACTCGTCCTCGACGAGTCCGTTCTCGAGTTCGTTGTTGCCGCACAGGAGCGCGAGGCTGGCGCGGTGGTGGATGCGTGCGCACTGCTCCCGCAACTCCGCGGCGACGTTCGCGAGGAACGCGTCGTCGAACGTCGGATACGTCGCACACGCGAACGGCAGGTCCTGCCACACGAGCAGCCCGTGCCGATCGCACGCGTCGAAGAAGGCCTCGCTCGCGTACGGGCCGCCGCCCCACACGCGCAGCATGTCGAGGCCCGCCTGTGCGGCGAGTGCGACGAGTCGCTCGACGTGCCGCGGATCCTCAGCGGCGTCGTGGAGCTGCGGCGGCACCCAATTCGCGCCGCGGATCGAGAGGTCGCGCCCGTTGACGCGGAACGTGAACGACTCCTCGGTGCCGTTCGGTCCTTCGCTGCGTTCGCGTACGAGTTCGAGCGTGCGCAGCCCGATGGTGCGCGTCGTGCGATCGAGAACACGGCCCGCGTCTCCGTGCACTTCGACCACGAGTTCGTACAGCGGCTGTGCGCCTTCGCCGTTCGGCCACCACAGTTCCGGCGCATCGACCAGCAGTTCGAGCGTTGCGCCCGGCGCGCCGACCGCCCGCGCGACCGTGGCGCCGTGCCGTGTCAGCGCGAGGTGCACACGTGTGTCGACGCGCACCGCGTTGTTGCACGACGCGCTCGAGTGCTGCGCGACGTGTGTCGCGACGTCCACCCGCGCGACACCAT
>JBIKNC010000126.1:0-12950 GCA_044358925.1 Planctomycetota bacterium
GTCGGCGCGGCGACGACGGGCAGGCGGTTCGCGCTGCAGGTCTACACGATCCCCGAGATCGATCCGTTCGACGAGGTCGAGGTCGACGTGTTGTTGGCGGTCGACGAAGCGGGCGCGCCGACGGTGTGTCCGGGGCCGCTGCTGCCCGAGCTGAAGGAGCGCACCCCGCTCGCGAACGCACTCGCCGCGACGGTCAGCCTCGTCGGTCCGCGCGGCGGTGGATCGGGCGTCGTCGTCTCGCCGCGCGGGCACGTGCTGACGAACGCGCACGTCGTCAGCGGCGTCGAACGCGGCCTGTTCGCGGATGGGGCCGTCGCTCCGCTGGGCGTCGCGTTCGATCGCGGGAGCGGCGAGCCGGTCTTCCCGACGCTCGGCGCGCGCTTGCTCGAATACGACGAGCGGCTCGACCTGGCACTGATCCTGATCGAGAGCGACCTCGTCCGCCGGCCTTTGCCCGAAGGCACGCGCTTTCCGTTCTTCGAGCGGCGCCCGCTCGAACAGCGCCTCGCGATCGGCGATCCCGTGCGTTGCATCGGCTTCCCGATGACCGGCGGCAGCCACACGTTCACGACCGTGTCGCTGACGACCGGACATGTGGCCGGCGTCTCGCCCGAACAAGCGGGCTTCGAATACAAGGTCGACGCGGCGGTGCACTCGGGCGTGTCGGGCGGCGCGTGCATCGATGCGGCGTGCGCGCTCGTCGGCTTGCCGAGTTCGAGTGTGAGCGACGCGAACGAGGGCGGCTCGCTCGGCTACGTGATCCCGCTCGAACGAGTGCCCGCGGCATGGTGGAGGCACCTCGACGAGTGAGACGGCGCGCTCCCCGCGCTCGGCGTTCGGCGTTCAGCGCGCCGCTGCCGTGTGACTCCGGTCGATCAGCCCTCGTCGATCAGCTCGTCGTCGAGCGATGACGTGATCAGCAGCAGGCAGCCGCCATCCGTCGACTGAACGGGATGCACGGAACCCGCCTCGGCGCGTTGGAAGTCGCCGGCGCGCATGTTCACGTCGCCGACGCGCAGATCGCCCGCGATCACGTAGCACTCTTCGGCACCACCGTGACGATGGGACGGGTAGCGCGTGCCGGGCTCCATTCGGACGAGCATCGACACACGGCGCGCCGGCCGATCGACAGCGAGTCGGCGCGTCGTGATGCCTGGGATGGCTGTCGGCTCGAACGCACTCGCGCCCATGGCCACGAGGGACAGACCCGGTGCGCCCAGGCCGCTGCTCTCGACGGCTTCCCACGACTTCCACGTCTGGACGGTGTTGTGACCTTGCTCCGCCACCGCGCGGACGGCGCCGTTCTCGTAGGTGCTGTCGTCGAACGCGCCCTGCTCGAATGCGGCGCCATCCAGGGCAGCAGGCTCCGCTCCACGGCGACGCGCTCCCGAGCGTTCGACGTGCTCGTGGATCCGCTCCCACACATCGGCGCTCGGCTCGAGATCCACCTCAGCGAGAACGGCGGCGCCCGTTTCGTCGAGGTGCCGCTGTTCGAGCACGAGCGAGCTGCACAGCTCGCACAGGTCGAGGTGCGCGAGGTAGCTCGAGAGTTCCGCCGCGGCCAGCGCGCCGCGCGCGTACTCCTGCGCTGCGCGCTCGAGGCGGGCGTCGAGCCGAACATGCGGCTTTCGCCAGGCATCGCCGTGCGGCCCGTGGGTCGTACCGTTGTGGAAGCGGTTCATGGGTTCGTTCCTTCGGCCGTCGAGCGATCGGCGGAGGAGGCGCTCGTCGGATCAGCGAGCAGCAGGCGCAGATGGGCGAGGCCTGCGCGGATCCGCGACTTCACGGTCCCGAGCGGCAGTCTCTCGTGTGCGGCGATTTCGTTGTGCGACAGGCCTCCGAAAAAGGCGGCGCGCACGAGCCGCGCCTGTTCGGGTGCCAGAACGGACAGTGCACCGTCGATGCGGTCGGTCTCTTCGCCGCGTTCGAGGTCGGTGTGGTGCTCGCCGTCCGGCGCGAGAAGAGCGTCGATCCACGAGCCGTTGCCCTGACACACGACACGGTCGCGCGCATCGGCGCGCAGCCGGTCGATGGCGCGCGTCCGCGCGAGCGTGATGAGCCACGCGCTCGGCGTGCCGCGAGCCTCGTCGTAGCGCTCACGCAGCTCCCAGGCTTGCGCATACGTGTCGACGAGTACTTCCTCGGCGCGCGAGCGTCTCTTGAGCATCCGCACGAGGAGCGCGAAGAGCGTGCGGCTCGTCGCGTCGTACAGCTCGCGGAACGCCGCACGATCGCCCGCCCGCACGCGCGCCATGGAGCGACGCTCGTGATCGAGTGCCATCGCCGCAGTCGCAGCCGATCGCGGTCGCGCAGGCTGCGCGGCGCGTGTGTTGATTCGGTTCGGAAGCATCGGACGAGCCGGCAAGGTAGCGGGATGCACCCAACTCGGCTCCCTTCGCCGAGCCCTACGCCCGCCGGCGCCGACTGGATCGACCGAATTCGGTGAGAGTTTGCGGCGCACTCCCAAGTCGCTGCAACAGCGCGCGAATGGCAGGCGGGCGACATCCAGCATGCGTTGACCGGCGTAGTGCCACGGTATCGCCGCTCCGGCGACGTCATCCGAGTCCACGCCCCGCAGGAGGGCTTCATGCGCCGATCCATCCTCGCCGTCGCTGCCATCGCAGCCGGCACCACCGCACTCGCCGTCGCCACTCCGCGTTCGGCGCTCACGAGTCCCGTGCCGTCCAGCCACCGCGAGGCGCCCGGCATCACCGAGACGCCGAAGGTCGACGGCACCGACTTCTACATGTTCCGCAGCTACGAGGCCGGCCGCGACGGTTTCGTGACGCTGATCGCGAACTACCTGCCGCTGCAGGATCCCTACGGCGGCCCGAACTACTTCGTGATGGATCCGGACGCGCTCTACGAGATCCACGTCGACAACGACGGTGACGCGCAGGAAGACATCACGTTCCAGTTCCGCTTCCAACACGTCATCGAGCCGCGCACCTTGATGGTCGGCGCACCGGGACAGGAAGTCGAAGTTGCGGTGCCGCTCGTCAACATCGGCAATGCGACCGTGCCGGGCAACGTGCAGTCCCGCGAGACTTTCGGCGTGAACGTCGTTCTCGGCGACCGCCGCACCGGAACCGTGTCCGCAGTGACGAACGTCGCGGGCGGTGGAACGCTGTTCGACAAGCCGCTCGACAACATCGGCGGCAAGTCGTTCCCGAACTACGCGGCCTACGCGGCGGACTTCGTCTACGACATCGCGCTGCCGGGCGGCATGCAGGGCCGCATGTTCGTCGGCCAGCGCAAGGATCCGTTCGTCGTCAACCTCGGCGAGACGTTCGACCTCGTCAACACGAACCCGCTCGGGCCCGTGAACGGCGAAGACGACGACCTGGCCGACAAGAACGTCACCTCGCTCATCCTGGAGATTCCGATCGACTTCCTCGTCGACACGGAGCCGGTCGTCGGCGGCTGGACGACGGCGAGTCTGCGTCAGGCGCGCGTGCTCAATCCGTCGCCCGATGCGACGTCGGATCGCACGGTCGAAGGCGGGGCGTGGACACAGGTCTCGCGCCTCGGTTCGCCGCTCGTCAACGAGGTCGTGATCGGCCTCGACGACAAGGACCGCTTCAACTCGAGCGAACCGGTCGACGACCCGCAATTCCTCGCCTACGTCACGAACCCGACGTTCCCGGAACTCCTCGAAATCCTGTTCGGTGTCACGGCGCCGAATCAGTTCCCGCGCAGCGACCTCGTCTCGGTGTTCCTGACGGGAGTCACCGGCCTCACCCAACCGGCCGCCGTCGTGCCCGGCGAGATGCTGCGCCTCAACACGACGACCGCCGTCGTGCCCGCCGGTGCGCAGAACAACCTCGGTGTGATCGGCGGTGACTCTGCCGGTTATCCGAACGGCCGCCGCCCGGGTGACGACGTCGTCGACATCTCGCTGCGCGCGGTGATGGGTGTGCTCCTCGACAACACGGTCGCTCCGAGCGGTCAGTTGCCCTACACCGACGGTGCGTTCGTCGATGCCACGTTCTTCGACACCACGTTCCCGTACCTGCGCACGCCGATCGGCGGCTCGCCGAACTGAGCCATGCAGCACTCCGACATGCAGCACCTCGCCATGCAGCAGCACTCCAGCACCCGGCGACGCGTGGCCTTCGCGCTGATCGTCACGGCACTCGTCGCGGGTTGTAGCGACAGTGACGACGACGGCACGAATTTCGACGGCTTCGTCCTCGGGCTCATCGACGACACGTCGGACACGGCGGAGCCGGTCTCCCTCGAGGGGCGAAACTTCGCTTTCAACGAGAACCCGGCGGCCTTCGACACGCTGTTCCAATGAGCATGTCCCTTCTTCGCCGAGTGTCCGCCGCCGCGCTCCTCGTGGGCGCGGCGGGGAGCGCTCTCGCACACGACTTCTGGATCGAGGCCTCCGCGTGGCGGCCCGCAGCGAAGGACCTCGTGTCGTTCGATCTGCGCATCGGCCACCCAGGCGAGAGCGAGCCGTTCGGACGGAACCCGGAACGCTATCGACGCTTCCTCGCCTCGCGCGCCGGCGCTGCCGTCGGTGAAGCGGGTGCCGAGGTCGCGATCGTGGGGCGCGACGGTCGTGCGCCTGCCGGTTACGCGCGCTTCGAGAAGGAAGGCCTCTATCGCGTGCTGTACGAGTCGAACCCGAACTGGATCGAACTCGAGGCGGCGAAGTTCACGAGCTACCTCGTCGAAGAGGGGCTCGAGAAGGTCGTGGAGCAGCGCGTGGAACTCGGCGAGAGCGAGAAGCCGGGCGCCGAGCTCTACAGTCGGCGCGTGGTCGCCGTCGTTGCCGTCGGCGCGGCGGCAGCGGCGGACACGAACTACGGCGCACCGCTCGGACTCGACCTCGAACTCGTTCCGGCCGTCAATCCGGCAGCGGTGAAGGTGGGTGAGGAACTCGTCGTGCAGCTTCTGAGGAACGCCGAGGCACTTGCAGGCGCGCTCGTGTGTCTCGATGCGCTTGCGGGTGCGGCGATCGACTCGCAGATGGCGCGCACCGACGCCGAGGGCCGCGTGCGCTTCACCATCACCGCGGCGGGCGGCTACCTCGTCACCGCTGTCGACATGCAGCGAGCGCCGGACGACGTCCGCACGCGCGAAGAGCAGCGCGCCGATTGGACGAGCCAATGGGCGTCGCTGTCGTTCGAGATCGCGGCACCGAAGGACTGAACGGTCTGCGGTGGGTCGGCGCCCGATCGCGAGGCGAGTGCGGTTCGCCGCGCGCCTCGCGTCGGTGTCCGATGTGTCTTGCGGAGAGCGCTCGTGGGGCCCGTGCACGCGGTCGTCTCTCCGCAGTCGTGTCTCGACAAGTGCCCGAGTCGCCGCGGCTCGTCCGTCGTCGCCACTGCGAGCGAGCCACCGACGACCATGGGCATGGCGGTCGCGCTGGGAACGGGCCGCGTTCGGACGTGCTGGGTGCACATTTCGAGTGCTGTGTTTCAGACTCGGAGCGAGCCTGGCCGATGCTGCTCCGCTACCCAGTCTCCCGTCCGGCTCGCCCCAGATGTCCAGACCAGCCTCCTATCCGTCCCCGGATTCGACGAAACCGACGTCGCTCTGGCCTCGCGACCTGCTCATCGGTGATCAACGCATTCCGTTGACGATCCTCGGAGCGCAGGCCGAGCAGCTCGGCGCGCTCGCGGGCGATGCGCTGAACGTGAGCGTCCGATCGACCGCCGATCCGGCCACGAACTTCTGCGCGCACCGCCTGATCGTGTCGGCCAACGGCCTCGAGAAGTTCTACTTCGAGGTCGTGCGGCTCACGCACCCTCTGCACGCCGTCTATCCGGTGGGCGTGCGTTGCGAGCCGACCGCGCTCGTCGTGCCGCACACCACGGAAGGCGCTCCGGCGAACGCCGCGAAGCTCGAAGACTTCCTGCGCGAGCTCTTCGGCCAAGCCGCCGTGCGCAACGCCGTGCGTTCGCTCTTCGCCCAGGGTCAGGTCGCGAAGTCCGACAAGAAGAAGGGCCGCCGCGCGAACGACGACGCGCCGCAGGCGGCCTGAGCGCGCGGAGCGCGCTACGTTCTCCAGGAACGTGCTCGACTCGAAGAAGAGACAGCGCCTGCTGGCGCGCGCCCAGCACCTCGACCTCGACGGCGAGGACACACGCGCGCCCGAGCAGGCGGTGGCGGACGCGCTGAAGCCGCTCGTCTGGGCGACGTTCGTCAGCAGCACGTGTCTGTTCGTGCTCGCGTCGCTCTCGCCGCGTTACATGTCCGGCTTCGGTAGCGAGCTGCTCGCGGGTTTCCCGGCGACGTTGCACCTCGTGCTCGGACTCGTCGCGCTGCTCGGAGCCCGGCGTGTGTGCATGGTGCTCGCGTGCGCGACGAGCGGACTCCTGCTGTTCGCGACGGGCGGCGCGTTCGGTGAATTCGAGCGCCTGTTCGCGCCGGGACGCGGCGTCGTTCTGTACCCGCTCTTCTGCTTCGCGATCGGCGCGTGCCACCTGGCCATCGGGCACGGCGCCTGGAAGCGCCTGCACGCCGATGTCGCGCGCGCCGAGGCGCGTGAGGCGGCGCGCAACGAACTGTGAAGTACGCGAAGTGACACGAAGAATGCTGCGGGCGAGCCGCAGACCCGCTGCGACCCGCCCGCCGTGTCTTCAGTCGCAGCGGCGCGATCGACGCGCCACTCGGCTCAGTACTCCTGCTCGTCGACCGGCTCAGGTTCCGGGACCGGCTCCTCGGTCGGCTCCTCGACGTAGCCGATGTAGCCGAGTTCGTTCGCGGCTTCCCATTCGGCCATGCCCGCGTTCGAACGTGCTTCACTGATCATCGCCGTAGCGATGCCGAGGCCGAAGAGCGTGCCGATCGGGCTCGACGCGATCATGCCGAGCGCACCGGCGGTGTTCACGAGCATCGAGCGGTCGCCGTGCGCGCGCTCGATGTAGTCGTCGCCTTCGACGCGCGCGACGGTGACCGTCGCGAGGGCGCCGGTCATGAACTCGGCGTAGGTCGGCATGACGATGCCGGCGTCGCGCGAGGTGCCGGGCGAGCGCGTCGCGTTGGCGAGCGCCGAACACAGGAGACTCGTGAGGCCGTAGGCGTCCGAAGCCATCGCGACGGAGTCGACGAACTGCACGCTCGCCGCGCCGACCGGGTCGGCCGGGAGCTGCGCCGTGAACGCGGCGTTCGCCATGAGGCCGCCGTCGCCCGAGCGGATCTGACCGAGCGCGCCCAGCACGGCTTGCGGCGTGAGGCCGACGACGAGGTGCTTCTCACCGAGCGCGAGTGTGACCTCGAGCGGGATCGGCATGCCCGGGAACACGAGGCTGTGCAGCGTGTCGTCGCCGCTCGTGAACGTGCGCACGCGCACGTAGCCCATGGCCTGCGTCGCGCCGAGGTTGTCGACCATGTCCTTCGCGCGCAGGAGCGTGGCCGCGAAACCCTCTTTGTTCGCGAGTTCGACGACGGCGACCGTCGAGAACATGCCGCCGCCGCCCGTCGTCTTCGACGAGTAGAGCGCGAGCACCGAACCCAAGTGGTTCACGACGTCGGTGCGCAGGTCGAAGCCGGTCTCGGCCGCGAGCATCGCGATCGGATCGTCGACGCCTTCCTCGGTGAGCTGGGCCTGAACCAGCGACAGCATGTACTCGAGCGTTCCGCTCGCGTTCATCGTTGCGAGCATCGCCCACTCGGCGTCGCGCGGCACGATCCCGAAGTCCTCGGCCGCGAGCATGCGCGTGGCGAGCATGCCGTTCGAGCGCATCGTCGCGCCGTAGCCCGGCATGTGCACGACGGTGTGCGAACGCACGTCGTCCATGCCCATCGCCATGTCGATCGACATGTTCGCGAGACCGAGCGAGTCGAACACGTCGATCATCTCGCTGCCGGCGTCGGGTTCGAACTCGGCGGCGAACGCGCTCATGAGTTCGACCGCGCTGCCGACGTCGAGGTACATCGACATCATCGGCTTGGCGCCGTTCGGCAGGAGGCCGGCGCGCGCGACGCCCGGGCCGCTCGCTGCGCGGCCGAAGTCGACGATGAACGCTCCGCCAGCGGCGCCGAGGTCGATCGGCGGGCCGTCGGGCAGCTCGAGCATGGCGAGGCCGTTCGCGCCGACCGGGCCGAGCGGCGCTCCCATCTCTTCGAGGATCGAGAAGACCGAGTCGGCGAAGCGCTGAGCCGCCTCCGGGCTGCCTTCGTCCATCTCGAGGCGCACCGCGAACGGCATCGGCGCTTCGGGCATCGAGAAGACGCGCAGGCTCTTGCGGCCGAGCGCCATGCGACCGAGCAAGCCGAACATCGCGGGCGGCATCGGTGCGCCGCTCATCTGGTCGGCGAGTTCGAGCGGCAGCTCACCGAGGCGCGCGTCGAGCATGCCGAGTGCACGGACGAGGCCGGCGTCCTTCGGCGAAGGGAGCGATCGCAGGTCGTCGATCCACAGGTCGAACAGCACGCTGTTCGCGGTGGTCGTCGGGGTCGAAGTCGCGGCCGGCGCGGCCGTGTCTTGCAGGAGCGCCAGCGTCGGCGCGAGGAGGAAGGCGAGCATGGTGGCTCTCGATTCTCGAGGGATCGGGGTGGTTCGGAACGGGTCGCAGCGCGACCCCGCGATCCGGGTACGCGCGCCGCCGTGCTTTCCATTCGACACGATCGCGAACGGTGATGCACGGCTCGGTTGCGCCGCCGAAAGCAGACGAGCGGCGCGGACCGTCGGGTCCGCGCCGCTCGTGTGTGAGGCTCCTCGAAAGAAGCGGTCAGCCGCCAGTCGGAACGCCGGTCGGCTCTTCGACGACCGCGCCGTCGGTCGCATCCGGAACCTTCGTTCCAGGCTCGGTCGCGGGCAGCTCCGGCTGCTCGTGCGCGCCGGTGTGGCCGCTACCCGTGCGCTGCACCTTGTGCGGCTCGTGCGGATGCCAGCCGAGCGTCCCCAGCATCACGAAGAAGCCGACGACGTACGCGATCGGTACGTGCCAGCCGCCTTTGATCCATGCTCCGACCGAACGCGCCTCGGGGAACAGGTTCGAGACCGCGACGCCGGCCGACGAGCCGAACCAGACCATCGAGCCGCCGAAGCCGACCGCGAAAGCCAGCACACCCCAGTCGTAGCCGCCCTGTTTGAGCGCGAGCGCCGTGAGCGGGATGTTGTCGAACACCGCCGAGACGAAGCCGAGGCCGAGGGTCGTCTTCCACGACGCCGCGGGCAGCTCTTCGACCGGCATCATCGACGCGGACACGACCAGCGACAGAAGGAACACGCTGCCCTTCGTCGCGTCGGGCAGGAGGCTCCACTCGGGTTTGCGGATGGCGGCCGCGAGCACGATCGCGACCCACACGGCGACACCGATGAACGGGAAGTCGCTCGCGATCTCCGGGAACTGCGTGTTCACGACCACGTTCGCGGCGACCGCGGCGGCGAGGATCCAGCCGATGATCCCGACACGCAGCCAGTCGATGGTCGCGTGGCCGCTCGTGTCGCGCACCAGCGGCTGATGCGCGTTCTGTTGGCGCGCTGCGATCGTGCCGAAGATCAAGAGGGCCGCGATCGCCGCAGCGTAGGCGTGGGTGACGTCGATCGGCGAGACGCCGTCGATCCACATCATCGTCGTGGTCGTGTCGCCGACGACCGAACCCGCTCCGCCGGCATTGGACGCGGCGACGATGCCGGCCAGGTAGCCGATGTGCACCTTGCGCTTGAAGACGCTCGCCGCCACGGTGCCGCCGATCAGCGCCGCAGCGATGTTGTCGAGGAAGCCCGACATCACGAAGACGAGCACGAGCAGCACGAACGCCCCCGGCGCACCGCTCGGCAACCAGCGCGGGATGAGGTGCGGAATGCCGCTGTCCTCGAAGTGGCGCGCGAGCAACGCGAAGCCGAGCAACAGGCCGAGCAGGTTCGTGAGCACGACCCACTCGTGCCCGAGGTGTGCGACGAATCCACCCACACCGGCACCCGAGTGGAAGCCGGTGAAGACGATCTTGTAGAGCGCGATCGTCGCCAAACCACCGAGCGCGATCTGGAGCGTGCGATGGTGGAAGAGCGCGACGCCGAGCAGCGTCGCCGCGAAGAGGATGAACTCGACGCGGATGCCGGCCACGGCCGGTGCGTCACCGGACAGCGAGAGCAGGAGGTGCGACATGGCGGCGTGGGTCACTTGACGAAGGTGACCGGCACGTGCGCGTGGTGCAGCACCTTCACCGCGACGGAGCCCATCAGAAGGCCGCCCAACGCGGACATGCCGCGTGTGCCCATCACGATCTGCGTGCAACCCAGGTCCTTCGCGAGTTGCACGAGTGTCGGCGCGACATCGCCTTGGACGAAGTGCTCGTGCGCTTTGACGCCGGCCTTCGCGAGCAGCTCACGCGCCGGCGCCATCGCCGTCTCGAACCACTCACGCGCCATCTTCTCGAGCTCTTGCGACTTGATCATGCGCCGCACCATC
This sequence comes from Planctomycetota bacterium, assembly GCA_044358925.1. GTDB lineage: Bacteria > Planctomycetota > UBA1135 > UBA1135 > Rohdeia. The sequence continues at coordinate 10,374 of JBIKNC010000126.1, forward strand.
CAGTCGTCGCCCGCGGGCTGGACGTTGACGAGGTGCAGCTCGGGATCGACCAGGCGTTTGTTGTTCTCCGCTGCGTACTTCACGGCACGCAGCGAACCGTCCGAACCGTCGACCGGCACGAGGATCTTGCTCTTCATCGCTGGGGAAGGGGTCGCTGCGAGACGTGCAGCGCGCGACGGCGCGCCTCGCCGTCCGAGGGATCTTGCCACGCGGGAGCGGTCGGCCGAGCGGCGCGCGTCGCGCTCGAAACACCTGTGTCCCGAACTTCAGGAGCGCGACGCGGCGCGGCGCGCGAGTTCGCGGTCGAGTTCCGCGCCGAACTCGCGCACCAGGCTCTTGGTGACCAGCGGCGCCGCAATGCCCAGCCCGCACGCGCTGACCTCACTCATCGTGTCGCCAATTTCGGCCACCTCGCGCTTCCACTCCGCGGCGTCGCGCGGGCCGGCTGTGCCCGCCAGGCGCTCGGTCAGGCGCTGCGTGCCGATGCGGCACGGGAAGCACTTCCCGCAGCTCTCGTGAGCGAAGAAGGCCATCGCCTGGTGCGCGATGTCGACGACGCCGCGCTCGGCGTCGAAGACCATGATCCCGGCCGCGCCGAGGAACGAGCCCTTCGCGCGCAGGCACGGCTCGTCGAGCGTCACGTCGAGGTCGGCGAGGAAGCCGCCCGACAATCCGGCCATCGTGACGGCTTTGAAAGGTCGGCCGCGCGCCGGACCGCCGGCCCAGTCGTCGAGCAACTCGCGCAGCGGCAGTCCGATCGGAATCTCGTAGTTGCCGGGGCGCGCGACGTCGCCCGAGAGGCTCACGAGTTTCGTGCCCTTGTGCCCGTTGCGCCCGAGTTTGGCGTACCAGTCGGCGCCGCGCGCGAGGATCGGCGGGACGCTGGCGAGCGTCTCGACGTTGTTGACGACGGTCGGCGTGCCTTCGAAGCCGTGCGTGACCGGATACGGCGGCTTGTTGCGCGGGAACGGGTGTTTGCCTTCGAGGCTTTCGAGCAGGCTCGTCTCCTCGCCGCAGATGTACGCGCCGGCACCGCGGCGGACGTACAGCTCGAACGTGAACCCGCTGCCTGCGATGTTCGCGCCGAGCAGCCCGGCCGCACGCGCTTCGGCGATCGCTCGCTCGAGGACGTGCTGCGTGTGCGGATACTCGTAGCGCAGGTAGATGAAACCGCGGGGCGCGCCGGTCGCGAAGCCCGCGAGCAACATGCCTTCGACGAGCGCGTGCGGATCGTGGTCCATCAGCACGCGGTCCTTGAAGCAGCCCGGCTCGCCCTCGTCCGCGTTGCAGACGATCGTCTTCGGGCCGCCGTCCGCGTCGCGCACCGCGCGCCATTTGCGTCCGGTCGGGAAACCGGCGCCGCCGCGTCCGGCGAGGCCGCTCGCTTCGAGGGTCTCGATCACGGCGAGCGGTGCGCCGCGCAGGGCGCGCTCGAACGCCGCGTAGCCGCCGGTGGCGCGATAGCCACGGAGCGTCGCACGCCCCGGCGCGCGGATGTGCGCGAAGCAGCACTCTTCGAACGTGCCGCGCTGCACGAGCGGATTGGGCGGCGGCAGCGGCGTCGGACGCTCTTCGAGCGCGGCGCTCGTTGCTCCGCTCACTCCACGGCTCGGCGCGCCGACGAACACGCGGTCGCCGACGAGCACCGGCACCGGCTCGTCGCAGCGCCCCGCGCACGGCATCGGCGTCGCGCCGGGCAACTCGCGCAGGAGTTCGAGCGCGCCGTTGTGCCGACAGATCGGCCCGTCGCACACGCGCGGTCGCGTGCGGCCGCCGGCTTCGCGTGCGAAGTGGTGGTAGAACGTGACCGTGCCGTAGAGATCGGCGAGCGGTGTGCGCAGCGCCGCGGAGATCACGCGCAGCGCTGGTTCGGTCAGGTGACCGTCGCGCTCGTGGAACGCGTGCAACAGCGGGAGGAGCGGGGCCGGCTCGTCGCGCCAGCGTGCGATCAATTCGTCGTCCGAAGGGGAAGGCACGCGCACGAGGATAGCGCGGCGGCGCGTGCCGCCCGCAGACTGGCGCCGTGCTGCACGATCGACCGCGACCGGACGACTTCGACGACGAGGCTGAGCCCGCGCGCGTCGATCCGTTGCGTGAAGCGGCGCGGCTCGAGCGCGAACGCGTGCGCGCCGCGGCGCCGAAGCCGCGCGGCCCGTTCTCGATCGCGCGCGACGAACTCGAACGTGTGTGCGAGGTGACGTTCCTGCGCGGCTCCGGGCCGGGCGGTCAGCACCGCAACAAGGTCGAGACGGGCGTGCGGCTCGTGCACCCGCCGAGCGGTATCGCGATCGTCGCCACGGACAACCGCAGCCAGTCGCAGAACCGCGAGGCCGCGTTCGAGCGCCTGATCGAGAAGCTGAAGGCGCTCAACCACCGCCCGACGAAGCGCAAGAAGAGCAAACCGACGAAGGGCGCGAAGCAGCGCCGCCTCGGCGAGAAGAAGAAGCGCGGCGACGTGAAGCGCAACCGCCGCTCGAGCAGCGACGACTGAGAATACGGTGCCGTAGCAAAATTTCTCAGGATGCGCAGCGCGCGGGGGGCGGGGGGGGAGATTTTTAGGCGGCCCCGGGGTGTGAG
>JBIKNC010000127.1:0-12904 GCA_044358925.1 Planctomycetota bacterium
CGAGTCCGCCCGCGTCGCGCACTTCCACGCTCGCGACGTACAAGCCGTTCGACGTGTACGTGTGGTCCCGGGTCTCGCGGCTCGTCACGACCGGTGCGCTGCCGTCGCCGGGAGTGAACGTGAACTCGAGTACGTCGTGGTCCGGGTCGACCGTGGCGCTCGCGTCGAGTGTCACGAGCAGCGGCGACTGACCCGGCGTGTAGGCGGCGTCGAGCACGGCGATGGGGGAAGCGTTCGTGCCGTACCTCAAGCGGTACACGTGGCCAGGCGAACCGTCCGCGTCGAGCAGTTGCACGACCCAGATCTCGCCGGTCTGCGGGTGACGCTCGAGGTCGACGACGTTGTCGAAGCCGACGGCGAGTTCGTCGACACGCGTCACGACGAAGTTCGCGTCGAACTCGAGCGTGCGGATCCAGTCGTAGCCGTAGTCGGCGACGAACAGGCGTCCGTCGAACGTGTTCGGATAGCCGCTGCCGCCGAGGTGGAAGTCGCCGCAGATCGCCGCGCTGCCGCCGAAGCCGTTGGTCGCGTCACCGTCGTGGTCGAACGTCGGCGTTCCGTACGGGAACAGGCTCTGCGGCTGGAAGCGCGACCAGGCCAGGAGCGGCGCGCGCGGCGTACCGGGCGATGCGTCGCCGCAGTCGAGGTAGGCGTACGGGTTGTTCGTCGGCCGGTCGTAGACCGAGTAGAGCGGTTGCGGATTGGGTCCCTCGAAACACGGCCACCGGAAGTCGAGTCCGGGGCCGTCGACGAGATTCAACTCCTCGTACTGCTGCGATCCGACGTCGGCCACGACGAACAGGCCGGGGTCGCCGGCGGCCGGGTCGCTCGCGCCGTGGCCGGGCAGGTACGCCATGCGGTACGCGTTGCGCAGACCCACGCTCCAGATGCGCGAACGCAGGCTGGCGGGATCGCCGTCGTAGAACGGGTTGGAGGAGAGGCCGAGGCCGGTCTGTGGATCGATGCGCAGAACCTTGCCGGCCAGGCTGCGCAGGTCTTGGGCGCGGAAGGCTCCGCTGTCCTGGTCCTTCGGGAGCTGTCCCTTCAAACCCGTGACGGGATGGACGAACGTGTCGAAGGCCGGGTCGTCGACACCGCCGATGTCGATACCGACGAAGTACGCGCCGTCGCCGCACGAGATCATGAGCGAGCCGTCGTCCGCGAAGATCAACGACCCGTTCGAGTGCGACTCGCGCAGACTCGCGATCGCGTTCGGCGCGCGGCCGTCGGGCAGACGCTCGCCGAGCAGGATCTGCCGCGACGGAAGGTCGGCGACGATCTCGCCCTGGCCGTTCGTGAGCGCGCGGTAGCGCTCGAGGACCGACCACGAGTACTTCTGGTCCTGGTTGTAGATCGGGTTCGCGCCGAAGATCGGGGAGACCGTGTAGGCCAGATAGACCCACGAGGTCGCGCCGCCGTCGGCGACGAAACCGGGGTGCAACGCGAGGCCGAGCAGCCCGCGGTCGTCGCGCGAGTTGACTTCGTCGTAGAGCGTGATGAACGGCGTGTTCTGCAGCGCAATCGCAGGGCGCACGAGCACACGTCCGGTCTTCTCACCGACGAAGGCGGTGCCGTCGTCCGCGAAGACGAGTGCACACGGTCGCACCCAGCCGCCGGAGATCTCGATGCGCTCGAAACCGCTCGCGAAGTGGGGGGCGTCCTGCGGAAGGAGCGGACCGGCGGCGCTCGCGGCGCAGACCGTCGACGCGGCGAAGAAGAGCGTTGCGAACGACATGGCGGCACGAAGGGCGAAAGCGCCGGGGACTCGTGCACCCGACAGTGTGAACCAGGTCCCAGCGGGCGGCAAATCCCACGTGATCGCCGCCGCCTCGACGGGACGAGTGCGGGACGCGTAGAGTCCGCACGCGCACGAGGCGCATTCCATGACCGGAGGCGAGCAGAAGGACACGGACGAGGTGCCGCCCGAGCGCCGCGATTCGCTGCTGCCCGCGGACCACTGGAGCCGCGGGCGTTCCGAGCGCAACCACGAGGCCCTGGAGTACTTGCGCGAGAAGTCGCGCGCGCCGGGCGTCGCGCAGGGCGGTGCCGAGCGCAACCAGTACTGCATGCAGTGCGGCGGTGTGCTGCCGCTCGCCTACATCAGCTCACAGCCCGCGGATCGCGATCGTCCGGCGCACTGCCCGCATTGCGGCGCGGAAATACATCCGACGGTGCGAGCGATGTTCAATTGGGTCGAGATCGACCAGGTGCCGCGCGGCGATTTCGCGGCGCTCGCGCCGTGGCTCCTCGGTGCGGGTGTACTCGCAGCGGCTCTCGCCGCTTGGCTCCTGTTCGGCTGACGGCGGGCGGCGGCGCGTCACAACAACGCCGGCGCGCCGGGTGCGAGCACGTGCCCGCTCGACGCGTCGACACAGGCGCCGCTCGCGTCGAACACGAGCCGCAACCCGAGCGCGCGCGCATTCGCCGTGTTGCCCTGCAGGCTCGCACTCGCGTCGCCCAGGGGCACGCTCACGCCGAGGTCGAACGCTGCACTGCGGTCCCAGACCCACAGGAGTTCGACCGTCGACTTCTCCTGATCGCGCACGCGCGACGGCGCGCCCAGACGCGCGAGCGCCGCGCTCTGCGTCGGCCGTTCCTCGACGGCCCACGCCACGTCGGCGTCGCTGAGCGCGCGCCCGGCGTGCGCTTCGCTCCACGTGAACGTCACGCAACTCGAAACGAGTCCTGCGAACGCGAGAGCGACGACGACGGCCGGTGAGCGAACGCCGCTCACGACTCCTCGTCGCCCCACGGCATCTCCCATTGCGCCGCGTCGGCCTCGAACGAAGCCGCCGCGTGTTCGAGCACACCGTTCTCGTCGAAGAACAGCCAGACCCGATCGCTCTGCGAGTCTTCGTTGAGGAAGCCGACCACGATCAGGAACAGGCCGGCGCGTTTGGTCGCACCGTAGCGGAAGAGCCATGCGCTCTTCGCGCCGAGTTCGACGACCTGCGACGGCGCGCCGAGCAGTTGCGCGGCTTCGCTCGCCGTGCTCTTGCCGACGGCGAGTTGCGCGTACGCGCTCGCGTCGAGCGGACGATTCTCGTGCGCGCGCGCGACGAAACACGAGGGCAGGGCCAGGAGCGGCAGGAGCAGGGCGACGTGGCGCATGGGGCGCGAGCTTCGCGAGCGCTCGTGCGCGCTGCAAGCCTGATTCAGTTCTCGAAGAGCGAACCTTGGGACGGACGCGCGACGTGCGGCAGCGCGGGCTCCGGGCGCTCACTGGCCGCGATGCCGTGGCGTCGCGCGAAAGTCTTGAAAACCTGTAGCGCGAGTTCCCAGCGCGGTCCGCTGCCGACCATACGTTCGCCGAACGCATGGCGTCCCGCGCGGAACGCGCCCGCGTCGGCGAGAGCGGAGCGCACACGCGCAGCGACGAGGGGCAGTCCGCGCGCGAGTCGGCGTTCGAAGATCTCGGCGACCGCGCCCGGCAGTCGCACGAGACCCATGAACGCGCGCGTGCAGCCCGCGGCCGCCGCGCGTTCGAGCAACTGCGGCACGTCCTTGTCGTTGAGACCTGGAATCCACGGCGAGAGCGACAGACCGACGGGCACACCCGCCGCGCTCAACGCAGCCATGGCTTCGAAGCGCGCGGACGGACTCGGCGCGGCCGGTTCGAGCACACGAGCGACGTCGGGGTCGGCGAAGGGGATCGACACGTGAACGACGAGCCCCGCGACACGCGCGAGTTCGGCGAGCACGTCGACGTCGCGTCGAACGAGTGCACCTTTGGTGAAGAGCAGCACGGGTTGCCGCCGCACGACGCACACCTCGAGCATGCGGCGCGTCAGTCCGAACGAAGCCTCCAGCGGTTGGTACGGATCCGTCGCACCGCTGATGCACAACACCTCGCCCCGCATGCGCGGCGCGGCCAACTCGCGCGCCAGCAACTCGGGTGCGTTGCTCTTGACGACGAGGCGCGTCTCGAAGTCCTCGTCCGCGTCGAAGTCGAGGTGCTCGTGCGTCGGCCGCGCGTAGCAGTAGATGCACGCGTGGCTGCAACCGCGGTAGGCGTTGGCTCCGAAGCCGAACGGCACGTCGTCGCTGTCGTTCGACGTGACGATGCTCTTCGCGCGCTCGACGTACACCACCGGTCGTCGGCGCGGCGGTCCTCCGAGCCAACTCGCGGTCGCTTCGTCCCACGGATCGGGCGGGTCCTCGAGCAGCGCCGCGTCGCCGTCGAACTTCACGCGCCCACGAATTCGATCGCGCCTTCCGGCAGGAAGTACACGATCAACATCTCGCCGCCGGCGACCGTCGGCACGTGCTTCGAATCCGGGCCGTACACGACCCAACCGGGCGCGCGACCGTCGAACGTCGGATGCCCCGAGAGCGCGAAACACAGGTCGATCTCGCCCTTCGGATGGCGGTGGAGGGGACCTGCACCGCTCATGTGGACGACGTCGATCGAGAAACCCTCGGTGTCGGGCCCGGCCTTCGCGACGCGGCCGTAGCGGACGGGGAGTTCTCCGCGGTTCGCGATCGCTCCTTGACCGAGCAGGATCTCGAGGCGGTCGAAGATCTCTTGAGCATCCGGCCCGTCGATGGGCAGCGCCGCGGCCAAGGTGCGTTCCGCGGCGGCGGGATCGGTCGTGTCGACTCGGCGCACGACGTCGAGGAGACGTTCGAAGATCGGGTCCATGGCGCGTGCTCGATGGTTGGTTCGCGGAAGCGCAGAGACTAACCTCGGTCGGGGCTTCGAGGCTCGCGCTCCCGACATCCAAAGAACTCTTGACCGCAGCGCACGCGACGTGCGAGAGCCCGCACCGCCGCCCACGAATCGTCCAGCGCGACGTTCGATCTCGGCGAGGCAGCGACCGACTCTCGTCCGAGCGCACGACTGCGGCGCGACGCGCAACCATGTCCACGAAGACGACCTCGCCCGTGAGTGAAGAGGTTCCGGGTACAGCGAAGACCGACCTCGGCCTGGCCGCTGCCGGAGCCGATGCACCGAGTCCTGCAGGCACCCTGCTCTCCGGGCCGACACTCGGAACCGAACAACGACCGCTGCCCGATCTCGATCCGGGTACGACGTCCGAGGCGACTCGCGAAGAGCTGCTGCGCGAGTTCGGCGAGGAGTACCTGTCGATCCAGGCGCTCTTCCACTTCTGTTTCGTTCCGACCGGGCGAGTGTCGTTCCTGCGCGATCTCGCCACGGGAGAGGAGTGGGGCGACAACAGCTACGTGCTGCTCAAGTACCTCGCGGTGCACGTGCGCCTCGCGATCGAGCAGGGCGCGTACGTGTGGAACGGTGAGCAGCTCGTGATGACGGCCGGGCGCCTCACGACGCCGAACGGCACGCCGATCTACCTGGGCCTCGTGCGCAACCAGGACGTGGGCCAGAACCCGTGGGTCATGAACTGGGTCGGCGAGCGTCCCAGTTGCGCCGAACTGCCCGAGCCGCCGCGACTCCCGCGTTGGCCGACGCTGCGCACCGACGCCGAGATCGTCGTCGCCGCCGATCTCGTGGATCCCGAGCGTCGCGGCGCACTCAAAGTCCTCGACGGTTTGCCGCTCGCAGCGCAGGCGTCGGCGATCGCCGGTGCGGTGCACTGGTCGATCCACCGCGGCCTCGCCGTCCCGCAACTGCACGGCGGCTCGCGCGGCTTCTTCGTGCCGCTCTTCTTCCGTCAGCGCGAGGACATCTCACTCGCTCCCGACGCGGCCGTTCCGATCGTGTGTGTCGGCTCGCGCATCGTCGTGCGCGCCGTGCTCGATCCGCACGTCTGTTATCCCTCGGCGCGTTCGCTGGTCGAACGATTCGAACAACTGCCGACCTGGCTCGTCGACGCGTGGGAAGCGCACCACGAGCCCGAGGCGCCCGCCGACGAGTGATGTCCAGCGCGAACCCGTCCTTGCCCGGCGCACGCACGCGCGTGTCCATCGACCGCGCGCTGCGTGTGCTGTTCGCGCTGCTGTGCTGCGCTGCGGCCTACGCGCCGCTCCTCGGCGCGGGCTTCCTCGGCGACGACCGCGCGTTGTACGCCCGAGCGAGCGGACTCGCATCGCAGTCGCACGTGCCGCGACCGATCGACGAACGCGCCGCGCTGGAGAGCGAGCCGCGTCCGCTCGGTTCCGTCGCCCCGATCGACGTCATGCAGATCCTGGGCGACGACGCGAGCGGCGACGTCGGTTCGTTGCTCTCGGGTTGGTCGGTGGCGCTCTCGTTGCGCGCCTGGGGCACTGGCGACACGCAACTCGGCATCCCGGCGGCGACGTGCGCGCGCCTCGAGAACTTCGCGTGGCTCGTGATCGCCGCGCTCGGTCTGTGGCGCTTCCTGTGGCGCATCTTCAGACCGTGGGTCGGCGCGGAACAGGCTGCGCGAGCGTCGTCGGCCGCGGCGTTCCTGTTCGTTCTCCATCCGCTGTCCGTGCCGTCGGTGGCCGCACTGAGCGGCCGCGCCGACGTGATGGCGCTCGCGTTCGGGACGTGGGCGGCGTCCGCGTATCTGCGCGGTCGCCAGGAGCGCGATCCGCGTTACGCGCGCGCTTCGTACGTGCTGTGTCTGCTCGCCGGTCTGTGCGGCCAGCTCGCGCTCATCCTCCCGTTCGCGCTCGCGCTGGCCGAGATCTTCTCGTCGTACCGCTATCGCGGCTTGCGGCAGCGGCTGTGGACCGCGCTGCGCACGCTGGTCGCGTTCTCGCTGATCGTGCAGCTCAACACGGCGCTCGTCAGCTACTTGACTGGGCACGGCTACTACGCCGCCGCCGTCGTCACGATCTCGCGTCTGTCGGACCTCGAAGGTGCATTGCGAGCACTGGCGCTCTCGATCGAGAAGCTGGGCGTCCTGATCCTGCCCGCGAACCTCTCGACACTCGGTCTGCTCGGTCTGTTCGGAGCGGGACTGCTCGGACTCGTCGCTCTCCAACCGGCGTTGATCGCCGCGCGCACGGCGCCGCGTCTGTGGGGCTGGGCGCTCGTGTCGTGGCTCGCCGCCGTCGCGATCTCGCTGCTCTTCGGCCTGCACGAACGCGTGCGTCTCGACGAACTCGCCACGGCCACGACGCTCCTGCCCGCGACGGCGGCGATGTGTTCGGGCCTCGGCCTGGCTGCAACAGCTCTGCCCGGACTGCGCCGACTGTGGGTACCGATCGCACTCGCGCTCGGCTTCGCGGCGCTCGCCAACGGCAACGCGCGCCCGTGGTCGGCCGGCTCACGCGCACTCGTCGAAACGGCGCGCGTCGCGCGTCTCCACGCGCCCGGCGAGGGCGTGTTGTTGTTCGTCGACGCGCCGCGCGACGTCGACGGGATCGACCCGATCGGTTCGGGGCTGCCGTGGCTGCTCCATCCGCTGTTCGACCCTGAACTGCCGGCCCTCGGTGCGGTGCGCGTGGTCGACGTACCGGCGACCGCACTCGGCGCGCTGGTGCGCTCGCCGCTCTTCTCGCCCTGGCGCGACGAGAACCTGCGTGTCGCGCGCCGCGCGGCCGACGGGTCCTACACGTTCACGGACGTGCCGAAGGAGCGCGCCGCCACCCAACCGGTGCGCTGGAGCACGGCCGGGCGTTCGCCGCTCCTCTCCGCCGATCCGCAAGCGTTGTCGACACTGGTCGTGACGGCTGCCGAGGATCCGGGAGACGCCGTGCGCCTGCACTTCGCCGGGCGCCTCTCGAGCGGTGACGTCGCACTCCCGACGTGGCGCGGCCCGGCCGGTGCACGCACGTCGACGATCGACCTTTCGAGCGATCCGAACTGGGTCGTGGCCGGCGCGATCGAGAGCGTGTGGTTCGAAGGCGGACCCATCGCCGTCACGAGTGTCGAACTCGTGAACGCGCTGCCGCCGCTCGAACTCGCCGGTGCGCTCGAGAACGGCGCCACGTGGTCGTTCGGCGCGTGGGCGAGCGCCCCCGACGACGTGCGCGTCGAACTCGTGTTGCTCGATCTGGTCACGCTCGAGACGCTGACCGTCGACGCGCGCGTCGAACAGAGCGGGCGCGTCAGTGCACGAGCGCCGCGCGAACTCGTCCACCGCGCACGCGAGTACGGCGAACACGAATTCCACTTCGAACTGACCGCGTACGACGGCACGCTTCCGATCGCGCGCAGCTTCGGCGCGTTGCCGGCCGACTTCCTCGAGTGATCCCAGCCATGGCGAGTGTGCCCACGAAGAGTCTCGACACGTTCGTGAACCCGCGGCCCGAACGCGACTACACGATTCGCTTCGAGTGTCCCGAGTTCACGTGTCTGTGTCCGAAGACCGGTCAGCCGGACTTCGCGACGATCCACATCGAGTACGTGCCGGATCGCACGTGTGTCGAACTCAAGAGCCTCAAGCTCTACCTGTGGTCGTTCCGCGACCAGGGCGCGTTCCACGAAGCCGTGACGAACCGCATCCTCGACGATCTGGTCGCCGCGACGGCGCCGCGCACGATGACGGTGGTGGGTGAGTTCAAGGTGCGGGGCGGCATCACGACGGTGGTCGAGGCCAGCCACCCCTGAGCGCGGGCCCCTGGAGGCCGTTCTCGTCGCCGCTCCGGAATCTCGGGCGCAGCGTTCCATGGCGTGAAGCGCGGCACTGAGCCAGCATCAAGCCATGGTCAAGCCCCTCCGCCGCGCCCTCCTCACCGTCCTCGGACTCTCGCTCACCCTCGCCGCCGCGGCTCCGCCCGCGCCGCCGTGCGCTCTGTTGTGGGGGCCGAAGACCGAGTGTGTGCTGCACGGTGAGTACGCGAAGGAGGGCCTGTTCGTCGACCTCTCCGGGCGTTCGTTCTCGGTCGGCTACAGCGACGTCAACAGCACGCCTTCGAAACAGGCGCTGCTGTACGTCCACGACTCGGCCGGCACGCAGCTCTCGACCAACTACTGGAACGTCAACCCGTTCACCGACATCGCGGCCGGTGTGTGGGGCACGGCGAACGGCTCGTCGATCGTGACGGTCGGCATGACAGTGACCACCGGGCCCGGCTTCCCGCGGCACATGGTGATCAGCCGTTGGTCGCCGGGGTCCGGCACGCCGTGGACGAATCCGGTGTTGTCGAGCACGGTCGTCTACCCGCCCTCGTCGCTCGGACTGCTCGGCACGCATTCCTACGGCTGCCGCGTCGTGGCAGCTTCCGCGACGGACCTGTTCGTGAGCGGCTGCACGAACCAGGAGATCTTCGTGATGCGCATCGACGCGACGACACTCGCGCCGGTCACCGGCTGGGGCACGGGCGGTGTGCAGTCGGTTGCGAGCTTCGTGCCGACGGGTTGCCCGCTGCACGCGAGCCCGGGTGCGTGGATCGACTTCAACATCTACCCGCAGGCGTTCGTCGAAGTGTCGGGCACCCGCACGTTCCTCGGCGGCACGCTCGGCACCAACATCCCCGGCACGATCCTCCTGCAGAGCTACGACTTCGTCGTCGACTGTTTCGACACGGCGACGGGCGCGCCGGTGTGGGGCAACGGCGGTGAGTTCTCGGGCGGTACGCCGGACGAGTTCATGAAGGCCATGGCCGTCACCGCGCAAGGTGTCTATGCGACCGGCACGAACGGTCCGTCCTCGGCGCTCGAGTTCGAACTCGTCGCGTGGCGCAACGACGGTGTGATGCGCGCACCGGGCATCCTGACCTTCAACGCACCCAGTCGCGGCAACGACGTCGAGGCCTATTCGAACGGAACGATCAGTGAGGTCTTCGTCGGCGGCTACGGCCGTGTGAGCGGTCTCGACACCGGCGCCACGTGGCACTTCCGTCACGGGCCCGCACTCACGTCGCCGATCGTCCTCCTGCCGCAATGGACGACGAACACGTCCGGCGGCGCGAACCCCAAGGGCTACGGTCCGAACCTGACGCTCACCGACGAGGTCTTCGACATCGGCATCGGCCGCGGTGCGCACGCGGGCTACGTCTACTCGAGCGGAGCGGCCGAGATCGGCCCGGGCCAGCACGTGCAGCCGCTGCAGTGCATCGCGCCGAGCGGTGCCTTCATGATCAGCAACAACCAGTCGCCGGTCTCACCGACCGTGGACCGCGCGACGGCCGTGCAGTACCACGGCTCGACGACCGTGTTCACCCACGGAACCGCGGACGACGCGAGCGGCTTCTGGGGCTGCGTCGCGCACTGGGTTTCGCGCAACTCGCGCTACATGCCCTGAACGGACACACGCACGGTGCGCCCACCGATGGAGCGCGCACCGATGGAGCGCGCCGGACCCTGGTCTCTCGATCCGGCGCGCTCCGTTCTGCTCTGCGTCGTCGATGCGCGTTCAATCTCGCGCCGCGCTCGGGCGCAGCACGAAGCGCTGGTAGAGCAGCGACACGCCGAGCGACGCGAGCGCGAGGCCCGCGAGGCTCCCGACGCGCGCGAGGCCTTCGAGGTGCGCGAGGTCGAAGAGGAAGACCTTGACGAGTGCGGCGAGGAGCACACCCAGCGAAGCCCAGCGCATGCCGACGGAGTGCGCCGCGAGGCCGGTCAGCAACAGCAGGACGGCGATGGCGATCCAACTCGTCGAGAGCGCCAGCTGCGGCGCACCGGCGTCGGTCGCCGGCCAGCGCAAGGGGCCGCTGAGCGTGTGGAAGGCGATCACTTCGAGCGACGTCCAGAGCATGACGAGCAGGACGGCGCCGGCCCCCGTGAAGGCGCCGAGGAAGTCGAGCTCGTCGTCGCCGTTGCGCGCACGACGGCGCAGAGCGAACACACTCGCGAGTGCGCCGGCCGCGGGCACGAGGTGCACGAGTGCGAGTTCGTCGAACAACAGTCGCGACGGGAGTTCGTGGTGGGGCGGTGCGAAGAGGCGCATCGAGAGCACGATCGGCGGCACGAGCGCGACACAGCACGACGCCACGATCAGCGCGGTGTCGCCGCGCCGGTGTGCGAGCACGGCCCAACCGAGCGCCGTGAGGCCCGCACCGAATGCGAGCGGCTCGTGGTCGACTTCGATCGCGATCGCGATCGCGGCGACGAGCACGGCGGCCGCCGCGCTCGACGTGTGTCGAGTGGCCGGCTCTCGTCGCACGGACCAGACATCGGCCGCGAGGCCCAACGCGACGAACGGCGCCGCGCGCAGCAGCAGCGCACCGTCGCTCGTGCTCGACGTCGGCAGTGCGACACAGGCCAGGAGCACGAGTGCGGCGCCACCGCTGAGTGCAGCCGATGCATTGGCCGCGAAGACACGACCGCCCATCCCGACGACCACGAACGCCGCCGCGCACAGCGCCGCCGCGTGTCGCAGCCACGGGCCGTCCAGTTGAGCGCACGCGATCGCGGCCGCCGCGGACGCTGCGAGGGCGAGTTCGAAGCGCCGCGTGCCGACGGCGGCATGGACCGCTGCGAGTGCGAGCGCGACGACGAACGCGAGAGCCCACAACGAGTCGGCGCCGATCGACTCGACGTGCCACGCGGCGAACACGAGCGACACGAGAGCGGCGCTCGCCGTGGCCGCGTGCGCCCACGTGCGTCGCGTGTCGTCGCTGCGCTGTGCCTCGTCGCTGCGTTGTGCATCGTCGCTGCGCTGTGCTTCGTCGCTGCGCCGTGCATCGTCGCTGCGCCACGCCGCCGCGGCGAACAGACCGCAGACGGCCACCGCTGTGAGAGCGGACCACGGCCATGCATCGGCGAGTGCGAGCGGGTCCTCGACACGCGCCGATGCGATCGCCGCCGTCGCTGCCGCACACAGGGCGAGTGCCACGACAGACCAACGGATGTCCGCGGAGCGCGCGACGAACGCGGCGAGCGCGCTCGCCACCGTGCACGAAAGCGCCAGCCGCAGCGCCGTGCCGTCGTCGATCTCGAACGCGAGTGCGACGTACAGCAGCAGCTCGAAGTGGACGAACAGCGCCGCGACGAGCCCCACGCTCAGCGCCCGACGGTGCGCGGCGCGCGCGTCGGCGTCGAGTCCGCGGCCGAGCACGGGCGCGGCGAGGAACGCGAGTGCCGGCACGAGGCTCACGGCGAGGCAGACGACGGTCCAGGTCCACGAGAATGACCCGTGGCGAGCGAGGCTCGTGTGGAACACGGCGAGCGAGCCCAACGACACGGCCCACGGCAGCCACTCGAACTCACGCCGGCGCGCCAGCACCGCCGCGCCGAGCGCGGTGCACGCGCCGAGCACACCGACCGTCCACGGCGGCGCGCTGAAGTCGGTGCGCAGCGCGAAGTGCAGCGCGAATCCGAGCGGCGCCAGCAATGCCAGTGCGCGCGCTGCGCTCGTCACCACGTCTTCGGCGTCGTCGCCCGCACGACGCCGACCGCCGAACGCGAACACGAACGCGAGTGCGCCGAGGATCACGAGCAACGACAGGTGGTCCTGCGGGTCGAAGTCGCGCGCGACGAGGACCACGTGCAGGACGAGTGAGCCGACCAAGGCCAGCGGCAGGAACGCGTTCCACGTTCGCCGTCGTGCGACCTCGAGGAGGCCGATGTCGAGCACCAGCACGTACACGAACAGACGCCACGGGCCGTCGAAGTGCGACTCGACGACGAGCGGCGTGGCGAAGCCGCCGAGCAGCCCGAGGACACCGACGAACTGCGAGCGCAGGCGCAGCGCGAGGAGCACGGCGAGCGCCGTGACGGCGGCCATCGCGATCCACGAGGCGAATGTGCTCCACAGTTCGTAGCGCCGACTCGCCGCCCAGCACGCTCCGTAGAGCGTCGTGAGGCCGGCGCCCACGAGGGCCTGCGGCGCGAAGCGGTAGCCGCGTCGCACGAACAGCAGTCCGACTCCGATCAGGACTGCACCGGCGGCGAAGCCCGACGCCACACGCAGCGGTTCGGTGATCCAGCCCTGTTCGAACGCGTGCCGGAAGTAGAGCAGCGCCGCTGCAGCGGCCGCGAGTCCGCCCACGACGGCGCTTCCACGCACGCCGAGCCAATGTTCGAGACCCGCACGGACCGCCCTCTGTTGTGCGCGCGGTGCCGCCGCAGCCGGCGCGTGCACGTTCGCGGCGTCCGGACCTGCGCTCGGAGCTGCGGCCGGCGCGGAGT
>JBIKNC010000129.1:0-12872 GCA_044358925.1 Planctomycetota bacterium
ACGCTGCTCGAACCACCGCCTGGCAGTTTTTTGTGCGGCACCGTACTGCTCACGGGAGCACCTCCACACGACGACGAGCGCCCTCACTCGCAAGCGCGAACAGATCGCCGATCACGGCCTCCGCGGTCGGCCACGCGCCCGCGCCGAGTCCGCGCAGGCTCACCGTTTCGCCGTCCGCGAGGCCGATCAACACGGCGTTCTCCTCGCCGCGCGCGCGCGCCAGCGGGTGGTGCTCCTCGAGCTCCAAGAGACGCACACTCGTCACCGCCTCGACACCGATGCGATCGACGCGCGCCACCTGCACGAGTTTGCGGCCGTTCGCCCGCGCCGCCGCCGCACGCCGCGCCGCACGTTCGTCGAGCACGTCGCGCCCGTTCGAACGCACGTGCCTGGCGCCGATCGCACGCGCGACGAGCGCCACCTTGCTCGCCGCATCACTGCCGTCGAGATCGAGCGTCGGATCGGCCTCGGCAAGGCCGCGCTCCTGCGCACGCGCGACCGCCGAAGCGAACGCCACACCCGCGCCGAGTTGTTCGAGAACGAAACCGACCGTGCCGCTCAGCACACCCGCGACCCACGCGATCTCGCGGCCGTCGTCGACGAGGCTCGCGATGCGCTCCAGCACCGGCAGCGCACCGCCGACCGCCGCGCCGAACACGAGTCGCCGCCCGCAACGCCGCGCGATCGACTGCAACGCCTCGCCGTCCTCCGCCAGCAGCGCCTTGTTCGCGCTGACGACGTGGCGCCCGCTCTCGAGTGCCCGCCGCACGTACGCGCCCGCCGCCTCGACGCCGCCGGCGAGTTCCACGAGCACGTCGAACTCGGCCGCGAAGAACGCGTCGACGTCGCTCGTGACGATGCGCGGATCCACGCTGCCGTCGCGCGGCTTCTTGGCATCGCGCACGAGCACCGCCGCGACCTGCACCAGCCGCGGCGACGCCGCCAGTGCGCGCGCCACCGCCGCTCCCACGGTTCCGAGTCCGACGAGTCCGACCGTGAGCGGCCGCTGTGCGAGTTCGGTCTCGCTCGACGTGTCGAAACGCGTCGCGCTCGCACCGACGAGCGTGCGCGCCGCGCGCCCGAGCGCACCGACCTCGAACACGAGGCCGCGTTCGCGCGCGAGGCGCACCGCTTTGTGTTGGACGATGCTGTTCTGCACGATGCCGCCCTCGCCATCACCGCCGAGCCGCTCCGCGTCCTCGAACGACAGCGCCGCGTACCGCCGCGGAGCCGCCGCACCCGGCGCGACCGCCGCCGGATCGCTCTCGTACAGACCGTCGACGTCCTTCAGCAGCACACAACGCGCCGCGTCGAGCTCCGCCGCCGCGAACACGGCGGACAGATCCGAACCGCCGCGTCCGAGCAGCACACAACGCTCGCCCTCGCCGCGCGCGAAGAAGCCCGGCAGCACGACGACGTCGCACTCGGCGAACGCCGCCGCGACGCGCGCGCGATCGACCGCGATCGGCGTCGCGTCGAGCACCGGCCCGCGCGCCGTCACCACACCTTCGGTCGGATCGAGCACGCGCGCCGGCACGCCGCTGCGCGCCAACGCGAGTGCGAAGAGCGCCGCGGACTCGCGCTCGCCGCCCGCGAGCAACTCCGCGAGGTCGCGCGGCTCCGGACGCTCGCTCAGTGCGCGCGCCTCTGCCAACAGCCGATCCGTCGTGTCGCCGATCGCCGAGACGACCGCGACGACGCGGTAGCCGCGCCGCAGGTGCGCGTACACCTCGTGCACGGCGCGCGGCAGGTCGGACGTGCTCGCGAGAACACTCGATCCGAACTTGAGCACGGCGATCTTGAACGCGGTGATCTTCTGCGCGGAGCTGCGCTGCGCACTGGTGCGCTCGCGCTGGACGTTGGCGTCGCTCACGCGAGCACCTCCTTCACACTCGGCGTCGCCTTCGCACGCGTCGCACCGCGCTCCGCCGCCAGACTCTCGAGCGCGATCCCGATCGCGCGCTCCAGATCCGCCACCACATCCTCCGGGTCCTCGAGCCCGACCGACAGCCGCACCAGGCCGTCGGTGATGCCGAGCTGCGTCCGCTCGGCCGGTGTGTACGAGGCGTGGGTCATCGTCGCGGGGTGCGTCAGCAGAGTCTCCGTCGCGCCGAGGTTCTCGGCCAGCGTGCACAGGCGTGTAGCCGCCAGCAGACGTCGTGTTGCCTCGGCCCGCAGCGCCGGCGTGGGCGCGACGCGCGCCGCGAACTCGAAACACACGATCCCGCCGCCCGCGGTCTGTTGACGGCGCGCGAGCTGGACTTGTTCGAACGATGCGAGGAACGGATAGCGCACGCCGCCGAGCGCCGGGTGCGCCTCGAGCGCCGTCGCCACCGCGAACGCGTTGCGCGAGTGCTGCGCGATGCGCAGCGGCAGCGTCTTCAGGCCCTGGAGCGTGAGCCAGGCCTCGAACGGCTTCTGCGTGTTGCCGAGCGCGCCCTGCACGTAGCGCAGACGCTTCGCGAGCGCGCGCAGCTCGTCGCTCGTGTCCGCGACGATCAGCGCGCCGCCCGTGGTCGCGTTGTGGCCGTCGACGTACTTCGTCGTCGAGAGCACCGCGATGTCCGCGCCGAGCGGCAGCACCGGTTGCAGCGCCGCCGTGAGGAACGTGTTGTCGACGGCGAGCAGCGCGCCGTGCGCGTGAGCGAGCCTGGCCGCCGCCGCGACGTCCGTCAGCACGAGCGTCGGGTTCGCGGGCGTCTCGACGAGCACGAGGCGCGTGCGTTTCGCGGGATCGGCGAGGACGCGCGCCAGCTCCGACGTGTCGCTCGTGTCCGTCGTGTCGACGAACACCGCTTCGAGTCCGAACGGCGCGAGCAGCTCGCGCACGAGGCGCACCGTGCCGCCGTACACGACGCGCGACAGCACGACGCGATCGCCGCCGCGGCACACGCCGATCACGAGGCCCGTCAACGCGGCCATGCCGGTCGCATAGGCGAGTGTGTGTCCGGCGCGCGCGCCTTCGAACGCGCCGAGCGCCTCCTCGAGCGCCGCGACCGTCGGGTTGCCGCAGCGCGAGTACGTGAAGCCTTTGTGTTGCCCGATGCCGGTCTGGGCGAAGGTCGTGCTCTGGCAGATCGGCGTGACGAGTGCACCGAACGCCGCGTCCGGTCGGCGGCCGCCGCGCACCGCGCGCGTCTGCAGGCCGTGGGTCGGCGAGTCGTTGGTGGTGGGGGAGATGGTGAAGGCGGAGCCGGCGCCGGGCGAGGTGCCCGAGGTCGAGAAGGAGGCGTCTTGGTTGGCGGACATGTCGGTGTGGAGGTGTGTGTGGAGGTCGCGTGTGGTGAGCGAAGCAACGCGCGCCCCCGACTCGGAGGCGCGCGGCCGGAAGTCTTATCGAGCAACAAAACCGGATGCAATGATGGAAACAGAACAACCGGATCGGTGAGAGTGTGCGCCTGCACCGAAGTCCCGAGCCCCTCGTTCGTTGGCACCTCCCATCCGAGGGGCCCGTCGAAGCGGACTCCGGCGCGCTCGATCGGCTCACACGGCCGACACGAGCCCCCCGAACCGTTCCAATGCCCGCGATGTCCGCACCCGCTCGTTCCATCCCCGTCGCCCTCCTCGGAGCGACTGGCGCCGTCGGCCAACGATTCGCCGCGCTGCTCGCCGCGCATCCGTGGTTCCGCCTCGCCGAGGTCGTCGCGTCGCCGCAGCGCGCGGGTCAGTCATTCGGCGACGCGATCAGCGAACCAGGCGCCTGGCTGCTCGACGACCACGCCGATCCGCGCGCCGCCGTCAGCGCCGCGGCCGGGTTGCAATTGCTCGCGCCCGACGCGCCGCTCACCTCGCGCCTCGTCTTCAGCGCACTCGATGCTCACGTCGCGGGCCCGCTCGAGAGCCGCCTCGCCGCGCTCGGCCACTTCGTCGTCACCAACGCGAAGAGCCACCGCCTCGACGGCGACGTGCCGCTCGTCGTGCCCGAAGTGAACGGCGACGCGATCGAGAGCGTGCGTCGCCAGAAATCCTCCCTCGCGCGCGGCGGCGCGATCGTCGCGAACCCCAACTGCACGACCGCGGGTCTCGTGCTCGCGCTCGCCCCGCTGCACGCCGCG
Source organism: Planctomycetota bacterium (assembly GCA_044358925.1). Lineage (GTDB taxonomy): Bacteria > Planctomycetota > UBA1135 > UBA1135 > Rohdeia. The sequence continues at coordinate 4,056 of JBIKNC010000129.1, forward strand.
TTCGGCGTCGACGCGGTGCACGTCGTCACCTTGCAGGCGTTGTCGGGCGCCGGCCGCGCCGGCCTCGCTCACCCGCGCATGTCTGCCGACGTCGTGCCTTTCATCGACGGCGAAGAAGAGAAGATCGACGTCGAGAGCAAGAAGATCCTCGCGCACCAATCACTGCGCATCGCCGCGACCTGCACGCGCGTGCCCGTCGTCGACGGCCACACCCTCGTCGTGTCCGTCAAACTCGCGCGCCGCGCCGACCACGCCGCCGTCGTGCGCGCCTTCGAGTCGTTCGTCGCCGCGCCGCAGCACCTCGATCTCCCAAGCGCGCCGTCACGCCCGATCCACGTGCACACCGACGAGCGCTCACCGCGCCCCGCCCTTCACCGCGACCTCGATCGCGGCATGGCCACGCACATCGGCCGCCTGCGCCCGTGCCCCTTGTTCGACTGGCGCTTCGTCGCGCTGACCCACAACACGATCCGCGGCGCCGCGGGCGGCTCGATCCTGCTCGCCGAGTTGGCCGTGTCGCGCGGCTTGGTCGGCGGGCAGCGCTGAGCCCGCGGGCGCCGCGCTTCAGTCGATGATCTCGACGCGCACCGGTTCGGTGACGAGTTTCGAGACGAACGACTGGAGGTCGACGACGATCGCCGCGTGATGGACGCTCCTTCCGACGAACGATGGGTTCGTTCCCGCGCGAAGGCGGAACGACGAGTCGGCGTCGCCGTTCGCATCGAGCAGACCGAACCAGGGCACGACCAGTCCTCCGCCGAGGTTGTCGAGGAGGAAGAACGTGTAAGCATCCGGATCGACTCCGACGTGGAGGCCACCGAAGGGCTCGAGGAATCCGACGGAGGTACCACTCGCGCTGCCGGCGAACAGGAACAGATCACCGGCAGAGGTCGGATCCGTGCGCAGCAACAGCGCCTGCTCGCCACCCAACCCGACGGACAGTTCCGGGCGGCCGTGGTAGAGGCGCCCCAATGCGAAGTCGTGCAGCGGTTCGTACGTCTGCGCGCTTCCGAGCACGAGTCGCGTGGCGCCGAGTGCGAGTCCACGCTCGAACGAGTGATTGAGTGACGAATCAAATGTCACCACGTGACGCCAGGTCGATGTGGGCGCGCGTTCGAAGGCCACGGCGTGTCCCCACAGCGTTCCGTTGACGGCGGTTTGATCGAGCGGTCCGGGCGCCAGAGCGACGATGCGTTCACCGACGACTGCGACATCCGCGCCGAAACGGTCGAGCGGACGGCGATCGTCCCAGACGAGTTCCTCTTCGAGGCCCCAACCGTTCGGCGCGGTGTCTCGGAACACGAAGACTCGACCCGTGGAGCCGGTGCCGACGTAGGGCGCTGCTGCGGGACCGGCTCCGGGCGAACCGACGACGAGCGTGTCCACCGCCACGTCGAGCGCAGCGCCAAACTCCGCACCGGGCTCGAGCAGCGGCGCCGCGAGGCTCGCCGTGAGTTGCCAGGCTCCCGCGCTGGAGCGCTCGAACACGTGCACCACACCGGCGCCGACCACTCCGGCGACTTTGCGTCCGGGCGCGCCCACGAATAGTCGGTCGCCCACGACTCTCAACGAGCTGCCGAACCCGTCGCCGTCGACTCCGCTCACGTCGGACAGCACCGCCACTTCGGACCACGTGCCGGCGGTCGCGCGTTCGAAGACGTGCACGCGACCGTCCGTCGTCGAGGCGCCGGCACCCGTCGGTGCACCGACCGCGACGACGTCGCCCGAGACGTCGACGACCGCTCCGAACATGGAGCCGCTCGTCGGCAACGCGCTCGCGAGCGCAGCGACTTCGCTCCAGTTCGAGCCCGATGAGTTCTCGAACACGTGGACCGTCGCGAGGCTCGGAACTCCGAGCACGGCGCGTGCCCCATCGAGCGCGACAGGACCGCCGCTCGAAGTCGTCGCGCCGCCGACCTGCGTGAACAGCACGGAGTCGATCTTCCACGCATTCGACGGGTCGAGTCGCAGGACTCCTGCGGTCCCTTCCTTCGTACCCGCGACCAGCAGCGTCGATCCGTCGATGGCGAGGCCTGCGCCCCAACCAACCGGTGGTGCCACGACGACGCGATCCTCGTTGGCCGACGCGGAGAGGCGACGACCGATCTTCAGGACCTCCTTCTGCACCTTCACCGAGGTGCCGTCGGATGCTCGTGCTTCGACTTCGACGAGCGTCCTGCCAACCGGCCAATCCGAGACGTCGAAGTCGCCCCAGAAGTCGGATGTCGAGTCGCCCTGGTTGGAGTAGCCCGTGAACCAGTTCAAACCCCACTCCCACCAGGCACCAGCGAGAGGACCCCAGCTGTACTTCTGGACGCCGTTCCACCGCACGATGTGGCGCTCGAAGAGCACCAGGCCCGGCAGTGGCTCGCTGAAGAAGTCACTCGGCGCGCCCGTTGGAACAGCCTTCCACGGCGACGTGGCGTTGCCGAGCTCGTGGCACTGGAAGCGCACCTGGAACTGTGACTGCAGTGCTGCGAGCTCGTCGCTCCAACGATCGTCGGAGCCGACATCCGAGCAACCGAGCACGACGACCTCGTACACGTTCGATGGCGCCTCGGACGAGAACGCTTGGAAGCAGAGCGCGAGTGCTGATTCGAGGTTTGCCGGGCCCACGAGCTCGACCGGTGTGAACTGACCGATCTCGGGCGTCACACCCACCGTGTTCAGACTGCCAAGAACGTCTTCCAACTGTTCCGCCGAACCGGCGCTCTGAAATCCGGCAGCTGCGGACAGATCGGCGAACGCAGCGTCGCCGGCGAACGCAATCAGCGAGTAGGTGTAGCCGTCATCGGTCGCATGGCACCAGAAGCCAACGAAGGTGCTGTCCATGGCGATCGAGTGGTTCTCTTCGAGTAGGCCACCCAGCGCGGCATCGAGGCGCGTGCCTTCGACTCCATCTCCATTCACGTCGAGGTCGAATCCCGACATGGTGGTGCTCGACAACGCGGAGACATCGACCACGTAAATCCGCCGAACACTCAGCGAAGGGGAGCCCTGTCCCGGTGGCTTGATGTTCGCCTGCGACTGGAAGATCGCCGGCCCTTCGACCTCTTCGTCGAGACTGGTCGGACAGGCGTCGATGCCGACGAACAGCTCTTGGCCGCTCGACGTCGGCACCTGTGCGTCGACCTGCGGCGGACACGCAGCGACAGCCGACGACGTGACGGCGGCGGCGAAGGACGAGACGAGCGCAACGACGACGACGGCGGATCTGAATGTGGCGAGCATGGCGATCAAGGGGCGCGCCCGCGATCGGCCGTCGAGCGACGGTCGTGCCTGGAACGGGGGGGGGCGGCCCGCGCGCTCATGTTGACACGGAGTGCGCATTCCCGACACTCGCCGCGGGCCTTCAAGTGGCGCTCGCGGAAGCACGTCGTCGAGTGCACACGCCTCGTTCACACGCCCTCTTGAGCCGCTCGACGGACAACGAACACCACCCCTCACCTCGTGGCCGCTCTGTCCACCACGGCTACAGTTCCGCGCATGACGACCCACCTTGCGCTGCTCGCACCCGTCGACCTCGCCGAGACCATGCTCGGCCTCTTCGCCGCCGGCCTCGCCGCGCTGACGTTCGTGATCCACGTGCTGTCGGCGATCGCGGTGTACCGCGACGGCCATGCACTGCGCACGCGCGCCAACGCCGCGCAGCCGGGCGCGCCGGGCACGATCCTGCTCCCGCCGGAGATCTGGGCGCTCGCGACGCTCGTGATGGGCATCGTGCTGCTCGCCGTCTATTGGTTCCTGCACCATTCGTCGATCGTCGCGCGCCCGGGCGACGAGGAGCGCCGCGCGTTCCAGCCGGACGTGCCGCCCGTGGGTTGAGCCTCGCGCGCGCCGCCGGTGTGTGCGCCACGGCGTCGCGGGCGAGCCCACCGAATCCACGCCGCACGCCGCGCGGCTAGGATCGCGTGCATGGAATCGACGCTCGCATTCAGTCAGTTCAACGTGAGCCTCAACGACTCACCCGAGTTCGTGTTCTTCGTGATCTCGACGGTCTCGGTCGGCATCACCGTTCTCGGCGCCCTCGTCCACATCGCGTGCGCCATCGCCGTGTACCACGACGCGATGAAGCTCGGCACTCGCACGCGCGCCAACCCGACTCCGCTGTCGACGGTCATGGTCGGCGCGCTCGTGTGGGCCGGCGGGACGCTGCTGCTCGGCCTCGTGGGGCTGGCGCTCTACTGGCTGGTGCACCACTCCTCCCTGAGCGCGCGCCGCGCCGAGCAGGCGCCCCGCTCCTTCGACGCGGACGCTGCGCCGATCGGCTGAGCCGCACCCGCGACTCCGCCCATCGGCCCTTGCGACCCCGCCCGCAGAACCTGGCCTCTCCACGAGGCCACATTCTTCGAAAGGTGGCCTTCCAGCGAGGCCACCTTCCGCGCGCGACACTTCGATCGAGCGCGGCAATCGACGGCCACGTGCACAACGCTCGCTCCATGTCGCTCGCCATCGACTTCTGGAACCACTTCCGTCGCGAGATCCGTGCGCGATGCACGAGCGACGCCGTGCTCAGTTCGTCGCGCTCGTGGACGAAGTGCGCCACCGACGCGGCTTCGGCGGCGTGCAGGGCTTTCGATCCGCTCGTTGAAGTCGAACGCGAGACGTCGGTGGACTGGCGCGATCGCGACGGGTCGCTTCGCGGCGGTCGCCTGGACGTCTCGGCGCGTCGGCGGGGCAGCACGCGCTTCACGATCGCGTTCGAGACCGAACTCGCGCCGGTCGGCTACAAGGGCCGCACACACGGGAAGACGTGGCGCGAGGAGTTCGTGAAGCTCTGCAGCGTCGATGCGGAGTTGCGTGTGCTCTCGAGCTACTTCGTCGCCGGCTCGGGCTCGTCGTTCGACGGTTACCTGCGCCGCCAACTCGCGGAACTGAAGGACGTGTTCGAGTGCGGCCGGCCCGGGCCGTGGCTGCTCGTCTTCGGTTCGGAAGACTCCACCCGCGACGCCGAGCAGCCGTGGCTCGCGTACGAACTCGATGCGCGCGGAACACCGTCGCCGATCACGTCAGGGCTGGCGCTGAGGCCACGACTCGTCGCGCGCGGCATCGACCCGCGCAGCGAGTGACTCGCGCGCCCACACGACCGCGCAAGTTGCTCCGGTTCGCGGAGCCGCTCGGCGCCGTTCAGTTGAGCTCGTCCACGTACCGCGCGTGCTCAGCGAGATCGAACGCTTCCGGGTCGAAGGGTTCGTCTTCGAGCCACTCGAGGAGCTCCGCGCGCCGCGGGTGCTTGCGGTCGCGCATCGCCTCGACGAGTTCCTCGTAGCCCCACGTGCCGCCGCAGTCGTCGGGCGGGCAGGCGCGCGCGCCCGCGACCAGCTTGAAGCGCGGGTCGGCGGCGCGATCGAAGGTGAGGGCCTCGACGCGGGTGGTCCAGCCGTCGCCGAAGTCGTAGCGCCACGTCACCGACTCGCCGACGGCGGTCAGCACCTGCGCAACCGGCAGCACGGTCGAGTCGCCGACACGCGGGTCCTCTTCGCCGCGCGGAATCGCGAAGCGGCCGATCGGGGTGTCGAACTCGTGTTCGTGCAGGTCGTCCCAGCCGAAGGCCTCGACGAGTGCGTCGTGCAGATCGGCGAGTGAAGCGGCGAGCGGCACGTCCAGCTCGCGCCAGATCGCGGGCTCGATGCCGTCGAGCGTCGCCCGCACGCGCACCGTGCCGGGCGAGCGCTGCTCGGTCGCGCTCACGAACTCGATCGTGACCTCGGTGAACTCGAGTTCGCGCCGCGCCTCGGCGCTCTTGAACTTCGCGACGCCGGTGAGGTACGGCTCGATGTAGGCGCGCAGCGGGGCCACGTCCTCTTCGTTCTCGACGACGGCGCGCGCCCCGCCGCCCGTGACGGCGAAGTCCGCGTCGAAGTGGCCGCGTTCGTCGTCGGGCACCGCGATGACGTGCAGCGACTCCTGCGGTTCGTCGATCGCGTCCGCGGCCTCGTCCTCCTCGAACTGACCGAGGTCGATCGCCGCCGCGGTCGGAATCGAGCCGAGCCGCTCGATCAGCGCCGGCCCGTCCGCGAAGGCGTACTCGACACACCAGCGCGTGCGCCCGAAGCAGGCGGCGATGCCGTCCTTCTCGATGCGCGGCGCCCAGGCCTCGATCCAAGCCTGGAACAGCGACACGAAGCGCTGCGGCCCGTGCGCGTTCTTGCGCGCGAGATCGACGATGCGCTCCTCGTCGACGCCCTGCGTCGGGAAGGCGAGGTGGTGGCGGCACAGGTCGAGGTCCTGGTACAGCGAACGTCCGAACACGAGCGCTCCCGGCTCGATGTCCATCGTGTCGCCGATGCGCATGGCGACCGTCTCCGCGCCGATCGGGTCGAGCGCTTCCAACAGCAACGCGCCGTCGACCTTCTCCGCACTCGCGCGGTACAGCACCAGCCCCTGCTGCGAGAAGTGCTCGAACGCGCGGCGCAGTCCGGCGCGGGCGTTGCGCGGCAGATCGCGCGCCCACGTCTTCGACAGACTCGTGCCGTCCTCGCCGTCGACGACGACGTGCGTGACGAGCGCGTCCTGCACGAGCCGCAGACTCTGCAGCTCACCGAGCAGCGCCGCGTCGAAGCGCTCACCGACCGACCCGAGCGCCGAGCGCGCGTGCTGCCGACACACCGCGACGACGTCCGGCTCGTCGAGCAGCTGCATCAACATCTCGTGCGCTTCGAGGACGTCCTCGTCGCGCATCGTCCGCACGCGCTCCTCCCAGCAGCACTGCTTGTACTTCTTGCCGCTCCCGCACGGACACGGATCGTTGCGCCCCACGTTCTGCATGGGGCGCACGGTAACGCGTCACTTCGGCGCGAGCGACACCACGAACGGCCCCACGGGCACGCCGGTGGTCGTCACGAGGTTCGGCTCGTCGCCCGCGCGGTGCGCGAAACGCACGTGCGTCGGGTCGTTCACGCCGTCCGCGTGCAGGATCAAGGCGCGCCGGATCGGCGGGAGCGGCGGTTGGCCGGGCGAGCGCTCGATCGCGGGCACGTCGACGAGCACCGCGACCGCGGGTTTGAAGACACCGTCCGCCCCCGCCACTTCGAAGTGCGTCGGCGCCGCGCCGTCGCTCGTCGCGAGTGCCTCGCGCACGTCCGCGTGGCCGTGGCAGAGCATCGTGAGGCTCAGCGCCGGCAGCGTCTTCACACCCGGCTCGCGCGAGTTCGCGAACTCCTCGCCGAACGCCGCGGGCGCGACGTCGGTGCGCACGAGTTCGCTGGGCTGCGGGCTGCGCCACGCGAGGCGCTCGAAGCGGCCGCGGCGCACGTCGCTCGCCGGCAGGAAGCGCGCGTACGTGTCCTTCAGAGCCGCGTCCGCGAGCCGCTCGCCGACGATCTTCTTGCGCCGCGGATGGATGTCGCCCTTGTCGCCGACGTCCATGATCGGAACGACGGCGACGTGATCGAGCGCCGCCGTGTGCATGCCCGCCGGCAGTCCGCTGATGTTCGGCAGGATCGAGACCTGTGCCATGCGGACGAACGACCACACACCGTCGTCGTCCGGCATGGCCCACGGTGCGAGCTGCACCGCGAGGAACGGGAACGGCGCGGGCGTGGCTCCCGAGCTCTTGCCGTCACCGCGCGCTTCGGGCCGGAAGAACGCGCGCCAGTCCTCGATCATCGTCGGGAACAGCCGCGCGTACAGATCGGGCCGCGCCCACGCGTTCGACTCGCCTTGGTACCAGATCGCGCCGCGCAGTCGCACGTGTTCGAGCGGCGCGATCATCCCGTTGAACAGCGCGGTCGGCGTGTTCTGGTTCAGCCAACCTTCCTGCGGGAACCCGCCGAGCTCACCCAGACCCAAGCCGCGCTTCGTGCGCCACTCGCCGTCGAGAGCGATCGAGGCCACGCCGGTGATGCCGCTCGCATCCACCGGTCGCACGTTGATCGCGCTCGCGTCGCCATGCATGCCGGCGCCGCCCATCACATCGACACACAGCACGGTGACTTCCGCGCGGCCGCCCTTCACGAGCGCAGCCGGAACCCGGTACGTGCGCGGCGTGTTCCAGTTGTTCCAGCGCGCGAGCGAGCCGATCTCCTCGCCCTCGAACCACACGACATCCATGTCGTCGATGGGCCCGAGTGCGAGTTCGAGCTCGCGCCCCGCCCAGCCCGCCGGCACCTCGAACGAGCGCCGCAGCCACACACACCCGTCGAACCCGGGCGCGGGGTCGCCGGGCACCGCAGTCACTTCCCAGCCGCTCGCGTCGACCTCGCGCGCGAACCAGCGCTCGCGCATGCCGACTTCGTTCGCCAGGAGCGCCGCCCACCACTGCGCCTGACGCTCCTCGAGCGTCGCCTCACCGCTCGTCCCGTCGCGCTCCTTCGCGAGTCGCTCCAGCGCCGGTCCGTACCCGTCGAGCAGGTCCGCGTTGCCGCGCAGCGCTCCCTCACTCGCCCACGCCTCGCACACCGTGCCGCCCCACGCCGACTGCACGATGCCGACCGGCACGTCGAGTTCGCGCTCGAGCTGCCGCGCGAAGTGGAACGCGACCGCGCTGAAGTCGACGAGTGCTTCGCTCGTCGCGATCTGCCACGCGCCGCGGCTCGGTTCGTCGAACGCATCGCGCTGCTCCGAGTCGAACTCGAGCGGCACCTGGAAGAAGCGCACGCGCTCCGTCGCCGCCTCGCGCACCGCCGCCGCATACGCCGCGCCGTCCAGATCGTCGAAGCGCGCCCCCGCGACCGACCACTGCATGTTCGACTGCCCCGACGCGAGCCACACCTCGCCGAGCCACACGTCGCTCACCACCGTCGCCGCCTCACCCGCTGCCGCGACGCTGACTTCGTGCGGCCCGCCCGCTTCGACCGTGGTGACGAGCACGTGGAA
>JBIKNC010000128.1:0-12872 GCA_044358925.1 Planctomycetota bacterium
CGCTCGATTGCGCGACTCTCACGCCCGCCTCCAGATTCCGCAAGGAACCTGGAACCAACACATCACACGCCGCTGACGCGTCGTGCGTTCGTCGCACTCCAACCTTGCACAGCGTTCATGTCGATGAACCAGCTCTGGAACCACACCGTCTGACCGGGCGCGACGACGAACGGGATCGCTCCGCCGAACGTGCTGCGACCGACGGCGTCCGTCGTCGCGAAGTAGTAGAGGTCGAGACTGGGCACGAGGGTCCCGCCGAGGATCGGCAGATTCGCGGCCGAGGCTCCGACCACGTGCACGGTGAACGCATTGGGCGCCGCGTGGTCCGCGAGCAGTGTCAACGTCTGGCCCTGTTCGAAGCGCCCGTGACCGCGCAGACGCGGCGCACCGTCGACACCCGCGAGCGCACCTTCGAGCTCGGTCCACTCCCCTTCGAGCGCATCGAGGAGGTGCGCCGTGCGTCCGCCGACGACGAACACGCCGTTGCTGGCGCGCGACAGTGCGATCGCCTGGGAGAACGAACCGGCCGTCGTGCCGGTCCACTGGCTCGTGCCGAACGTGTCGACCTTGCACACGGCCATGTCGAAGAGCGTGCCCGCGGCGAGATACGCGGAGCCCGCGGCGTCGACGAGCAACTGCGCATGCAGCAGAAGGACGAGCGGACCGTCCGCGTCGAGGTTCGACCAGACCAGGCCGCCGTTCTGGTCGACCTTGAAGAAGGCCGCGCCCGCGGTGTTCTGGTTCGGGAAGCCGGCGACGACCGGTTGATCGTCCGGGCCGACCTCCACGCGGAAGCCCGCCGAGAGATAGGCGTTCTGCCAGATGAGGGCGCCGCTGGGGTCGAGCTTGCGGACGACCGTGCCGGGGTTCGGGACTCCGCTCTCGGCGTGCACGACGTACGTGTTGCCGAACACGTCGCCGGCACAGTCACCGGCGGTGAAGCTGGTGACGCCCGCCAGGCTCCACTGTTCGTTGCCGTCGAGGTCGATCTTCGCGTAGCCGTTGATCGCACCGAAGACTCCGCGCGCGGTGATCAACAGCTGATCGTCGGGCGTGAGCTTCAGGTACTGCGGCGCGCCGATGCCCGCCACGTTGAAGTAGGACCAGAGCGACGTGCCGTCGGGTGCGAACTTCTCGACCTTCGTGACGAGACCGAAGCCGCTGTTGCCGAGTCCCAGGACGTAGGCGTTGTCGTCGCGGTCGACGACACAGCGCACGGCGCGCGAGCCGTCGAAGTTGCTGAGGCCTCCGACGTGCCGCCACTGGAAGTTCCCGGCGGAGTCGAACTTCATGGCGATGCTCGCCGCTTCGACGGGATTGCTGAAGCCCGACATGAGCGTGCCGCACACGATCACATCGCCTTGGCTGTCGACGGCGAGCCACGCGGCGCGCTCCCACTTGGTGAAGTCGGTCTGGTCGAAGAACGTCGACCACAGCAGGTTGCCCTCGGAGTCGTGCTTCGTGAGCACCATCTCCTTGCCGAGCTGCATCTCGTAGTCGAGCGTGTAGACGTTGTCCTCGCGGTCGACGCCAATCGAGACGCCGCGCTGGAACTCCGTCCATTCGACGGAGACTTGGGCGGACGCGTTGGTCGCGAGCAGGCAACCGAAGGCGAAGCCGCTGATGAGGCCGTGGTTCACGGCGCGGAAGTTCGTCGGGTACTTCATGGTGTTCGAGAGCTGAGCTGAAAGGTAGCGCGCAATTTACGCGTCAGCCGCTCTCGACAATCGCCATGCCGCTGCCCTTCGACGGCTCCACGGCCTCCAGGAGCGCCTTCGAAATCCAGCGTTTTCGCAGGTAATCCAGCTTGTGGAATGCGCTGCGTGCGGACCCTCGCGTCGCGCAGCCGTTCAGCCTCTGCGCACGAAGATCAGCGTCATCGGCGGTGCGCCGTTCTGCTCCAGCAGCAGCACGAGCTGCTCGCCCTCGAAGCGACCGGTGAGCGTCTCGGTCTCGACGGCGCCGACTTGGCGCGTCGTCAGCCTCAGCACGTCCGATTCGAGTGCCCAGGTGCCCGTCAACGCCGCGGGCGCCGCGGCGGCGCCGCCGATCGACGGTGCCGTGGTGGTGCCGGAGAGCGACCCGTCGGCGGCGAGCACGACGTCCATCTGCAGGAGCGAGACGACCATTGCCACCGCGCTGCGCAGGCCCTTCTCCTGCTCCGGTGTGATCGACTCGGCTTTCGCGACCAACGCTGCGACGTTCGTTTCGAGCGACGCGTTCGCGTCGAGGGTCCACGCACCGACAGGGCTCGACGCGTCGATCGGCGCGGGCGTCGGAGCCGGAGCCGGAGCCGCATTCGCCGGCTCGGTCGCCGGCGGCGCTGCGGGCGTTTCGGTCGCCGCACCGCCGCTCGGCGCGACGTGCGGCGCCTCTTCCTTCGAGCACGCGGACAGGGCAGCCGCGAGGACGACGACGATCGTTCGGAGGACGCTCTTCATGGCAGGTGGCGGACGCGTTGCTCGTGATGCTCTCGGAGCCCGAACCACGCTCGACCGGCGAACGTGACTCGGGCTCCGCAGGATGTCGGTCGAGATTCAGCTCTGGCGCTGGAAGACGAACGTCATCGGCCCGCCCGCGTCGTCCATCGTCATCTTCAGCACGTCGCCTTCGATCGTCGTCGCGCCGACCTTGTCCGTGTCGTTGCCTTCCTCGCGCGTCGTCAACGTGTAGGCGTCCCCCACCTTGGCCCACGAGCCGGTCATCGTCGAGACGTCGGCCTCGCCGGTCATCGGGTTGGTCATCGACATCGTCGCGTTCAGCGAATGGTCGGCAGCGAGCGAGATCGTTCCGCCCATCGAGTTGAACGTCTCGGACATCATCCCCATGACCATCGTCTTCTGCTCTTCCGGTGCATCGGCCAGTCCGGTCTCGATGAAGGCGCGGTTCGCTTCGAACGTCGCGGCGCCGTCGAGCTTCCACGTTCCGACGGGACCGCCCGCGGCCGCGTCGACGACCGGCGCGGGCGTCACGGCGGCGGGCGTCTCGGTCGCCGCGGGCGCGACGACCGGCGTGTTCTCGGCCGGGGCCTGCGGCGTCTCGTTCGCGGCCGGCGTGTTGCCGTTCGCGGGGACCTGGGGCTCGGACTGCGTGCACGCCGTGAGGCCGGCGACGAAGACGAGAGCGAGCGAGCGGATGGCGATCTTCATGGGGGGGCGATGTGGTGGGGTCACTGGGCGCGCGAGGCGCCGCGCGATGTTTCGAGGCGGGAAGAGTAGGTATCCGCACCCGAGGGGCGGCCGGTCATTCCGGCGTGCGTTCGAACTCGAGGACCAGGCCACGCGGATTTCCGGGCGGGCCGCCGAACGTGAGGCGATCGCCGGCGAGCGCGCCGGTCAGTTTCGTGAGCTCGGGCGGCGCGTCCGCACCGGCCCGCGTCGAGTCGATCGCGAGCTCGACCTCGGCGTCGGTGCGCGTCCAGGAGCCGAGCCACTGCTGCTGCTCCAACTCGCCGGTTCCTGGCGTTCGCGTCAGCGCATCGATCACGAGTGTCCCGTCGGCCGCGACGACGAGCGTCCACGGCGAGTCGACCAGTTCCGCGCGCGCCCCCTCCAGCAGCGCGGCGCGCTCGCTCTCCGGCCGCAACGCCGCCAGTCGATCGAGGTGCACACGACTCGCTTCGTACGTCGCCGCGCCGTCGCGCGCCCACGTGCCGACGAGCGGATCGTTCGGGTCGGCTGCCGGGTTCGGAGTCGGCCCGTGCTCCTTCGGCGCCTCACCACACGCCGCGCACAGACTCGCGCCCACCAACACGACCGCAGCGCGCACGCTCATCGGCGCGCCTCGAGATAGCGGCTCATGTCCTCGGGCAACGAACTGCGCACTTCGACGCGCTCACCTGTGACGGGATGCATGAACACGATGCGGTGGTTGTGCAGCGCATGCCGCGGCAGCCCGAGCCAACGCACTTCGTCGGCCGTCAGCTCGCCCGCACTCGCGCGCAGGAAGATCTGTTCGTCGACACCGTAGAGCTTGTCCCCCACCAGCGGATGCCCGATCGCGTCCATGTGCACGCGGATCTGGTGCTGCCGTCCCGTGAACGGTTTGCACGACACGAGCGCGCAGTCGGCGTGGCGCTCGATCACGCGCCACGTGGTGCGACTCGGCAGGCCGTCGGCGATCGCGGCCATCTTCAGCATCACTTCACTGCCGCGCGCCGAGCCGATCGGGAAGTCGATCACGCCCTCGTCCGCTTCGGGCACACCGCGCACGATCGCGTGGTACTCCTTCTCGATGTCGCGGTTCTCGAATTGCTCCATGATCGCGGCGTGCACGGCCGGCTCGCGCGCGCACACGACGATCCCGCTGGTCTCGCGATCCAGTCGGTGGCAGAGTTTGAAGCGGTACTCGCGCCGCTCCTCACCCTGATCGAACGCCGCGTGGATGCGCTGGATGAGTGTGTCCGACAGGTGCCGCCCCGACGGATGCACGGGCAGCATCGGCGGCTTGTCGACGACGAGCACGTCGTTGTTCTCGTACAGCACGGACAGGTCCGTCGCGGCGCTCATCGCGCGCTGCGCGCGCAGCGGTTCGGGGATGTCGATCACGACGCGCGAGCCGTTCAACAGCCGGCGTCCCGGCCGCAACTCGACCACCGGCTGCGCGCGCGCCTCGCGCTCGCCCGGCTCCGCCGCCGCGACCAGCACCCGCCCCTCCTTGATGAGGTCCTGGATCGCCGTGCGCGAGCGCCAATGGATGAAGCGCTGCAAGAACGCGTCGAGCCGGATGTGCACCTCGTCGTGCGGGAGCTGCAGGTCGCTCCCGCGCACGGTCAGCTCGACGCGCTCGGCCGGCGTCGAGAGGTCGCGGTCCTTGGGAAAGAGGCGCACGTGTGTGATGGTACGCGTGCCGGGAGGTAGCCGGGCGACATGGACCGCATGCGAGCGAAGACGTGGAGCGCGTTGGTCGTGGTGGTGCTCGCGAGTTGCGGGTCGGACGAGCCGCAGCCGGAGCTGCCGAGCGGCGATCAGGCGCAGCCGGTCGGCGCGGAGACGGGCGAAGTGACGGGCGAGGCGGAGAGCGAGGTCGACGACACGAGCGACGAGCCCGCGATCGAACGCGCGCTCCTCGCCGCACGCACCGAGTTGGCGCCGGAGCACCCGCTGGCCGTGCTCCTCGAACTCGATCGCGAGTGCGGCGAGTTGGGCGAGAAGATCGTCGACGAGGAGGAGCGGCTCGATCACTTGGCCGAGTTGCCCGCGTTCCTGCTGGCGGTCGGCGAACACCGACGCGCGCTCGTCGCCGATGCGGAGTATCGACGGCTGAGCGGCGAAGAGCCGGCCGAGCGTTCCGACGCGCCGCCCTTCGGCGAACGCACACCGACGGCGGCGCGCGAGGCGCTCCTCGGAGCCGCCGAAGGTCGAAGCCTCGTTTTCATCGGCGAGGACGCCGTCTCGTGCCGAGCGCGCGCACTCCTGCTCGAGTCGCTCGTTGATCTGGCGCGCGCCGGCTTCACGCACCTCTCGCTCGAGTCGCTCGACGCCGCCGCACTCGAATCGCTCGCGACGCACGGCGCGCTGATGCTCGATCAAGGCGTGCGTTTGCGCGAGCCGCTGCAAGCCGCGCTCGTCCAGCGCGCGCGCGAACTCGGCCTGACCGTCTGCGGCCACGACCGCGTGCACCGCGACGTGCTACCCGTCCTCGGCATCGCCGATCGCACGACGCGCGCCAACTACCGCGCCGAGTGTGCGGCATTGCATCTCGAAGACCTGCTCGTCGCCGAGCCGAACGCGCGTGTGATCGTGCTCGCGAGCCGCGAACACGTGCGGGAGCGCGCCGCCGGCAAACTCGTGCCCGTCGCCGCGCGCCTCGCGAAGTTCGATCCGCTCACGATCGACGCCGCGAGCCACGTCGAGTGCGCGGAGCCGACGTTCGAGAGCGACGCGTTCCACCATGCGACGGCGCTCGGCCTCCTGACCGATGTCGCCATCGTCTTGGTCGACGCCACCGGCGCACCGTGGACCGCAACGCCCGGCACGTTCGACTTCGACGTCTTCTTTCCGCGGGCGACGTACCCGGACGAACTCACCGGTCGACCGTCGTGGCTCGTGTTCGGCGATCGCAAGACCGTCCAGTCCATCGAGTACCTGAGCGGCGGCCTGACGATCTTCAGCCCCTTCCCTGTACTCGTCGCCGCTCGCCCACTCGGAGCACCGCCAAGTTCGGTGCCCGCCGACTGTATGGCCCTTTGGTCGCTGAAGGCGTCTCCGCTGTTCCTCCGACCTGGCACCTACACGTTCACGATGATCGGAGCCGACGGAGGAACTCGTTTCACGTCGGAACACACCGTCGAGTGACGCATCCGTCGCGCGGTGCGTCGCGAAGTTTGGACTCGTGGGCGAAGCAAACATCAGCGGCAGTGTCCATCTCCTGTTCGGCGGCGCCGGCGGCATCGGGTCCGCGACGGCGCGACTGCTCGTGGCGCAGGGGGCGAAGGTCGTCGTCGCGGGGCGCTCGGAGGAGCGGCTCGCACACGCGGCGGCGGAACTCGGCGTCGAGACGGCGGTGTGCGACGCCACCGATTTCGGCGCGGTCGAGCGGGTGGTTGGCGAGGTCGCTCAGAGACACGGTCGCCTCGACGGCGTCGCGAACCTGGTCGGGTCGATCCTGCTCAAGCCGGCGGCGCGCACCAGCGAAGCCGAGTGGCGCGCCACGATCGGCGCGAACCTTGACACCGCATTCGCGGTCGTTCGCGCCGCGTCGGCGGTGATGAACAAGAGCGGCGGGTCGATCGTGCTCATGAGTTCGGCGGCGGCACGCGTGGGCCTGGTGAACCACGACGCGATCGCAGCGGCGAAGGCGGGCGTGATCGGGCTCGCGCTCTCGGCGGCGGCGAACGGCGCTCCTCGCGGGCTGCGCGTGAACGTGGTCGCGCCGGGGCTGGTCGACACGCCGCTCGCTGGCGCGATCGTGGGCAACGAAGCGGCGCTCAAAGCGTCGACCGCGATGCATCCGCTCGGGCGCATCGGGCGGCCGGGCGATGTCGCGCGCGCGATCGTGTGGCTGCTCGATCCGGCGCAGAGTTGGGTGACGGGGCAGGTGCTCGGAGTCGACGGCGGACTCGGTACCGTGCGTGGGCGCTGAGCGAGAGGCTCGCGCGAACACGAGTGGCGAAATCAGCGGCGAACGGAGCTCAGCCAGGAGCGGCGCACGACGCGCAGGCACGCGACGAACGTGCACGCAACGTCGACGGCGCGCGCGAAGTCGTGCTCGCCCTGCAAGGCGTGCGACGCACGTACCGACGCGGCACGAGCGACGTCGCGGCACTCGACGGCGTCGACCTCGAGGTGCGCGCGGGCGAGTGGGTCGCGATCGTGGGGCCGTCGGGTTGCGGCAAGTCGACGCTCTTGAACCTCGCGTCGGGCGTCGATCGGCCGGATGCGGGAGCGCGCGGCGGACGCGCGCTCCTGTGCGGCGTCGACCTCGGCCGTGCGAGCGAGAAAGAACTCGTGCGCCTGCGCCGCCACGCGATCGGCGTCGTGTTCCAAGCCTTCCACCTGGTGCCGAATCTGTCAGCGCTCGAGAACGTGAACCTGCCGCTCGCGCTCGCGGGGCGCGGCGACGTGCGGCGCGCGATCGAACTGCTCGAGCGCGTCGGCCTCGCCGCTCGTGTCCACCACCATCCCGGCGAACTGTCGGGCGGCGAGGAGCAACGCGTCGCGGTCGCGCGCGCTCTCGTGCATCGGCCGAGGCTCGTGGTCGCGGACGAACCGACCGGCAACCTGGACTCGGCGAGCGGCGCGCGTGTGCTCGACGCACTCGACGAACTGCGTCGCACGGAAGGCGCGGCGCTCGTGATGGCCACGCACGACGAACGCGTCGCGGCGCGCGCCGATCGCATCGTGCACGTGGCGGACGGGCGCATCGTCGACGCGGGAGCGGCGCGTTGAAGCACACACACGTGAACCGCGGCTTCGTGTTCGTTCCGCGTTGTGAAGCGCTCGCGCACGGCGCGCGGCAGCGGGCCTAAGCTGCGACGGGTCCCCCACGCGCTGACGAACGACCGCACACCATGACCACCCGCCGCCACGTCCTCCAAGTCGCCGCCGGCCTCGGCCTCGCCGGGCTCAGCGCGCCGAAACTGCACGCCGCAACGGCGCCGACTCGAACCGTCGAGCCCAGCGCCGCCCCGCTGAAACTCCTGATCCTCGGCGGCACCGGCTTCATCGGGCCGCACCAGGTCGAGTACGCCCTCGCGCGCGGCCACACCGTCACGGTGTTCAACCGCGGGCGCAAATCGGGGTTGTTCGGCGAGCGCGTCGAGGAGCTGCAAGGCGATCGCGACAGCACGATCGACAGCGGGCTCACCGCGCTCGCGGGCGATCGCACGTGGGACGTCGTCATCGACAACTCGGGCTACGTGCCGCGCCACGTGCGCGACTCGGCGACGCTCTTGAAGGACCGCTGCCGTCGTTACGTGTACGTCTCGACCGTCGCCGTGTATCCCGAGTTCGCGGGCGTGTTCGGCGAGGACGCGCCGATCGCCGAACTCGAGGACAAGAGCATCGAAGACGTGAGCGGCGCCACGTACGGCCCGCTCAAAGCCGAGTGCGATCGCGTCGTGATCGAAGTGCTCGGCGCGAAGGGCACGATCGTGCGACCGACCTACATCGTCGGTCCGGGCGACACGACGGACCGCTTCACGTACTGGGTCGATCGCATGCAGCGCGGCGGCGACGTCGTCGGAGCGGCGCACACGGAAGTCGGTGTGCAAGTCGTCGACGTGCGCGACCTGTGCCCGTGGGTCGTGACGCTCGCGGAGAACGACACGCCGGGCATCTTCAACGCGGCGGGGCCGGTGTTCACGCGCGTCGGATTCCTGTGGGGACTGCGCGCATCGAGCGCCGCGGACGTCACGTTCCACTGGCCGACGCCGGAGCTGGTGGCCGAGCTCGAACTGCCGGCGCCGATGCTCGACTGGGGCAGCCATTCGCAGACCTTCCCGGGCGCGGCGTCGATCGCGAAGGGCATGAAGTATCGCTCGCTCGCGGAGTCGGCGGCGGGCACGCTCGAGTGGTGGCGCGCGCAGACGGACGAGCGGCGCAGCAAAGCGCGCGGTTGGCCGACGCCCGAACTGGAAGCAGCCGCGGTCGCGCGACTGAAGGGATGAAGGCGCGCACGTGCTGAAGGACGCCGCGCTCGTGTTGCGGCCGATCGTGACCAGGCCCGCGCGCCTCCTCGCGAGCGTGCTGGGCGTCGCGGTCGGCGTCGCGGCGGTCGTCAGCACGGTCGCGGGCAGCGGCGCGGCGGTCGCGAGCTTCTCGTCGGACGTCGACGTGCTCGCCGGGCCGGCGCTCATCGAAGTGCGCGGGCCCGGCGGCGTGCCACTGGGGCGACTCGGCGCGCTGCGCGACGTGGCGCGCGACGTGCACGTCGTTCCGGTGATCGAGGAGACGGCGATCGCGAGCGACGGCGAGCGCGTGCGCGTGCTCGGCGTGGACCTGTTCGCGGACGGGCGGTTCGCGAGCGACGAGAAGAGCTTCGACGGTGACGGCGCGGCGGGCGAGCGGCTGGAGCGGCTGCTGTTCGGGAACGGCGTGCTCGTCACGAACGAACTGGCAGAGGAACTCGGGGCCAAGAAGGACGGCGCACTCGTCATCGGAGTGCGTGGCCGCGATGTGGCGCTCGACGTCGTCGAAACGTTCGACGCGGGCGCCGTCAGTGCGGTGTTCGCGCGCACGCTGCTGGTCGACGTGACGACGGCGAGCGAAGTGTTCGAACGCGGCGACGTGGTCGATCGCGTCGAACTCGTGCCGCGCGACGGCGTCGTGCTCGAAGCGCGCGAACTCGAAGCGCGCGTCGAGGCGGCGCTCGCCGCACACGCCGTCGAAGGCGAGGCGCGGCTGTGGGCCAGTGCCCCGAGCGCGCGCCGCGAGGAAGGCGAACAACTCGTCGCAGCGCTGCGCTTCAACCTCACCGCGCTGTCGGGTGTGTCGATGCTCGTCGGTTTGGCGCTGGTCGCGACGACGCTCGCGACGAGTGTCGTGCAGCGCCGCGATCGCATCGCACTCATGCGCTCGCTCGGCGCGTCGCGTGTGCAGATCGCGAGCGGTGTGCTCGGCGAAGCCGCACTCATCGGCCTGTTCGGCGGCGCGCTCGGTGTGGTGTTCGGCGCGCTCGGCGCACGCTTCGCGGTCGACGGCGTGAGCGCCGCGGCCTACACCCTCGCGTCGAACGCGACCGCGAGTGCGGTGGTGTTCGATCCGCGCTGGATCCCGCTCGGGCTCGGGCTCGGCATCGGCGCGGCCCTGCTCGCCGCGCTGCTGCCGCTGCACGAAGCGCTGAGCGTTCCGCCGCTGCAAGGACTGCGCGCGGAGCGGCCGACACGGCTCTCGAAGCGCGGCCACCTCGTGTGGACCGCGATCACGGCGGCGCTCGTCGGCGCGGCGCTCGTGTTGTTGCAACTGCCGCCCATCGAACGCCGACCCGTGTTCGCACTCGCGGCGTGCCTCGTGCTCCTGCTCGCGTCGGTCAGTGCGACGCCGCCGCTCGTCGATCTCGCGGCGCGCGTGCGCGTCGGTCCGAGCGTGGCGCTGCGCCTCGCACAAGCCGCACTCGCGTCGAGCCGCGGCCGCGCGTCGTGGGCTGCGAGCGCCGTCGCGATCGCCGTCGGTCTCGCGGTCGCGATGGCGACGATGGTCGGTTCGTTCCGGCGCACGGTCACGGCGTGGACGGCCACGAGTCTGCAAGCCGACCTGTACGTGCGTTCGGCGACGTTCGACGGCCTCGACGAGAGCCTCGTCGAACACGCGCGCGCCGTGCTCGGTCGCGACGCGGTCAACGTCTATCGCGAGGCCGACGCGTGGTTCGAGGGCGAGCGTGTGATCCTCGCGAGTGCGTGTTTCGAGGTCGCCGCGTTGCACGGTACGACGCCGATGCTCGCGGGCGGCGATGCGCGCGATGCGGCGCGTGAGGTCCTGTCACAGCGAGGCGCCGTGGTGAACGAGCCGTTCGCGCGGCGCTTCGGCGTTTGGAGCGGCGACGAGATCGCGCTCCAAACAGCCGGCGGCGAATTGCGCGTGCCGATCGTCGGCGTCGCGCAGGAGTTCGCGGGCGCGGAGGGGCGTGTGTCGATCGACGAGCCGGTGTGGCTCGCGCTGCATCCTGCGCCGGACGCGCGTTCCTTGGCGTTGCACGTGCCCGATGGCACGGACCTCGGCGAGGTCCGCGACGCGATCGAAGCGGGCGCCGCGCCGGGCACGCGCATCGAGGTGCTCGAGCAGCGTGTGTTGTTCGAGCAGGTGCTCACCATTTTCGACCGAACGTTCGGTGTGACGGTCGCGCTGCAGATGCTTGCATCGATCGCGGCGGCGCTCGCGGTGGTGACGGTGCTCGGTGCGCTCGTACGCGAGCGTCGCTTCGATCTCGCGATCGTGCGCGTCGTCGGCGCGGCGCGCGGGCAACTCGTGGCGCTCGTGCTCGGCGAGGCGTTCGTGCTCGGGCTCGTCGGCGCGGGCGTCGGCGCGGTGCTCGGCGTGGCGGTCGGTTGGGTGCTCGTGACGATCGTCAACGTGCAGTCGCACGGCTGGAGCCTCGTGTTCGAGCCGCCGCTCGCGCCCGTCGTGTGGACCGCGCTCGCGGTCGTGCCGGCGTGTGTGTTCGCTGGCCTGGCTCCGGCCGTCGGGGCGTTGGCGCGCGCGCCGCGGGAGGTTCTGCGTGAAGTGGGTTGAACGTGTGCGTGTGTGTGTCGCGGCTGTGGTGTGTGCGTTCGCGCCGTCGGAGATGCAGAGCGATTTCCCGCGTGTGCCGCGCGGCATCGAGCTCGTGTATCCGCGGGACCACGGCGCGCATCCGGAGTTTCGCACCGAGTGGTGGTACGTCACCGGCCAGGGCGAGACGGCGGAGGGCCGTGTGTTCGGAGTGCAGTTCACGATCTTCCGGGTCGCGCTCGCGCCGCAGTCGACCGCGAACACGCGACCGAAACAGGTCTACGCAGGCCACCTCGCACTCGCCGACGTCGCGGGTGAGCAGTTCCTGGTCGCCGAGCGCGTGCGGCGCGACGGTTCGCCGCTCGCGCGCGCGAGCCAGAGCGATCTCGACGTCGTGCTCGAGGACTGGAGCATCGTGCGCCGCGCCGACGGTGTGATCGTGATCACCGCGGGCGACACGCGCGCCGGTGTGGACGTCGCGCTCGAACTCGCGCCGACGAAGCCGCTCGTGTTGCACGGCGAGCGCGGCTGGTCGAACAAGGGCGGTGAGGACAACGCGAGCGCGTACGCGTCGTTCACGCGGCTCGCCATGACGGGCGAGGTCGCGATCGGCGGCACGAAGCACGCGCTCACCGGCCGCGCGTGGTTCGATCAGGAGTTCGGGTCCAGCGTCCTCGGCGACGGCGTCGTCGGTTGGGACTGGTTCGGTCTGCACCTCGACGACGGCCGCGACCTGATGTGCTTCGTGCTGCGGCGCGCGGACGGCACGTTCGATCCCGCGTCGGCGGCGACGCTCGTGGCGGCGGACGGGAGTGTGACGACGCTCGCGAGCGACGCGTTCACGATCGAACGCAGCGGTGCGTGGAAGAGCCCGGCGAGCGGCGCCACGTACCCGAACCGCTGGCGCATCACGAGCGCGTCGCAGAACTTGGACATCGAGCTGTCGCCGCGCCTCGCCGCGTGCGAGCTGTCGACGCGCGGCTCGACGGGTGTCACCTATTGGGAAGGCCCCGTCCAGATTCGCGGCTCGACGACCGGGAGCGGCTACGCGGAACTGACCGGCTACGCGGGTTCGATGGCCGGTCGCCTCTGAGCCGGCTCGCGTGGCGCGTACGGTGCCAGGCACCCTGTCGCCAGATCCGGCACTTCTCCCCCTGCGTCGAACAACGAGCGGCCGCGCTTCGCGCGGCCGTTCGTCGTTCGACGCAGGGGGAGAAGTGCCGG
>JBIKNC010000130.1:0-12865 GCA_044358925.1 Planctomycetota bacterium
CGGTCGCGAGCAGGCCGAGCACGGCCTCCGGACCGCCGAGCCACCTCACGAACGCGGCCGAGACCGCGAAGCCCTCCGGTCACCGCAGCGTCGGCGGATTGCAGAGCTCGAAGACGCAGTCGTCGAAGTGCACGTCGAAGTCGTCTTCATCGAAGTCCTCGGGCCGCGGATCGAGCGCGCCTGCGAATCGGCAGCGGCGGAACGTGCAGCGCACGAAGCGGCAGTTTCTGAACCAGCACGACCAGTCCACGTCGACGAAGTCGCATCCGACGAAGACGGCCTCCGACACCACCATGCGAACAGCGACCTCTCGCCAAGTGCAGTCGACGAAGACAGCCATCGATCCGAGTTCAACCAACTCGAAGCCGGCAACCTCACAGTTCAGGAAGACCGACGCGTAGCGTTCGAGGCTGTGGATTCCCGTTTCGATCGAGGTGTAGGCGACGTTCGTGCCGAAGACGGGTGCGGTCTTCGCAACGCCGTACGTGATGGGGCCCACGACTTCGCCATCGCCTCGCGCGCGGTGTCGCCACACGTATCCGTCGTGGACCTCTTCGAGTGCCGTGCTCGCTCCCTTTGGACAGAGCAATCCACCCGTGTCCGTGTCTCCTCGGACGACCCGAGGCGGGTCCGTGTTATCGAACGTGCACTCGGTGAACTGCACGTCGCAGAACAAGGGCTCGCCGCCGACGTTGTCGCGATCGACTCGACACCGCGCGAACGTGCACTCGTGGAAGAGCGTTTGGTAGTAGTTGGCACGCAGGTCACAACTCGCGAATCGGCAACGCACGAAAGTGCATTGCCAGAAGTCTCCCCAGTAGAAACAGGCCCGATCCAAATCGCAGTCGATGGCGACAAGCCCGCTGAAATGCGGGAACTCGTCACCCACAAGTCTGCAGCGCACGAGCACGATGCGAGACGCATCGCGCAGTTCGGAACTGCTCGCTGCGTCGACAGTGCGATCGAACAGGACGATCGTCCCACTCACGGCGCGTCTGGCACCTCGAGCTGCAACGGTTCGACATCTGCTGCCCCGCCGTAGGCCTCGGCCAGCGACTGCGCGTACTGCGCGAGCGGCTCGAGCCCCAACTCCGCGCGCCGCTCGTCGACCCGCTCCGCATCTTCGATCGCGAACGGACGCTGCACGCCGTGTTCGTCGGCGCCGAACTGCGTGCCGTAGAGCTGCGCGTCGCCCCGCGCGACCCGCACGCGATCCTCGAGATACGCGACGTCGGTGCCGCTCGCCTCGCCGCTCGCGACGAGCGGCCGCATGAGTTCGAGCGCGCGCTCCTGCAGCTCCGGCCGCGCGTCCGCGTGCTGCACGAGCAGCCACGCCGCGTGCGCCGCGCGCTCCCCCACCAACGTCACCGTGGGCCAGCCGTGCTCGTCGATCAGCCGCTCGAGGTACGCAGTCGACTCCGCGTCGATCGCTTCGATCGCCTGCACGAGGGACATGAAGTCGATGTTCGCGCCCGCCACGGCGAGTTCGATGTCGACGGAAGTGAACGCGCTGCGCGCCGCTTGGTCGCGCTCGCAAAGCTCGAGCAACTCGGCCGCGATCGACTCACCTCGCGACGCCGACGGTTGAGCTGCGCCGTCCTCGTGTGTGCTCCGACACGCCGCCAAAGCGATGACGAACATCAACGCCGCGGCGCGGTTCCGACACGAGCGATTGGGCTTCATGGAGAGCGCGAACACGGCGCGCCGGCCGCGACGATACCCGGTTCGGCGCCACCGGTCGGAAACTACGATCGTGCCGTGGCACGCACTCCCGACAACCATGTGGCGGACGTCGCAGGCGCGGCTCAGCGCGCGCTGGTCGACACCACGGTCAAGGTCTCGTGGAGAGTTGCGCTGCTCATGGCCAAGCAGATCGCGCGGCCGTGGTACCGCACGCAGTCGCTCGCGAATGTGCTGGCGCACACGCCGCCCGAGCGCGCCGACGAGGTGCTTGCGCTCGCGCTCGCGTCCGCCGATCGATGCGACGACGATTGGCAACGACTGACGGTCCGCGTGTGGATCGTCGAGGGGCTCTTCGCTCGCGGCGACTCCGCGCGCGCCGCGGAACTGGCACGCGGCATCCTGGCGGCGCTGCCGGCGATCGCGCACGGCGGCTCGCGCTCGGAGGTCGTGTGGCTGCTCGCGTGGAAGCTGCGAGGCAACGAGCTGGAGCTGGAGCGCACACTCGCCGAGTTCGCCGCGCGCGCCGGCACGGCGACAGCGCACTGGCGCACGCGCCGAGCGGCGCACCGGGTCGTCTGCTTGTTCGCAGCGCGCGATCGTGCCGCCGCCGAACACTTCGCGGAGCTCGTGGGCGACGCCAAGACGCGGCGCTGGATCCTGCGCGACATCGAGCGCTGGGTGCGTCACTCGGGCGCTTGAAGCGCGATCGGAACGGGAGGAAGCAGAGCTGGGTCGATGATCACTTCGGCGGTGCGGCTGCGGGTCCAGTCGTCGATGCCGAACCACCAGGTGCGCAGGTCGACCATGACGGCCAGGAACACGTCGACGAAGAGCGGCGGACCGTCTCCGCGCGTGACCACCTCGTCGAAGTCGACCCGGGAGACGACGTAGAAGACGTACTCGCCTTCCCAGTCGAGGCCGACCCTTGCGAGCGCCGCCGGGTCGACGACGAGCGCGTCGATGGGTCCATCGCCCGAGACTCGCCTGCAGCGCTGGAGTCGGCCGCCTTTGAACGAACTGAGTCGGATCGTTGGCGGACCGTAGTCCGTGAAGTGCTCGCGTTCAGCCAAGTCAGGTCGCAGCCGACGCGCCTCGACGAGGTACGGATCGCACGGATTCCAGACCTCGAAGTAGTCCTCGCCCTTCGCGCGCGCGTCATCGAGTTCCGCGTCGTTCGGAATCAGAAAGATGACGTCACCGGACCGGCCGAGCACGGCACGAACATCCGGCTCGTAGTCCGCGATCGACACACAACCGCTGGCAACGATCGCGAGCAACACGACGACGACACGGCGGACCAACGCGAGCATCGCGCCATCACACCACGCCGCTCGACCGGCTGTGGGCGGCCGCCGACGACGCGCACCGGCCGCGAGCGCCGCCCGCGTCCCGCCCGCGCGACACCCGCGGCGCCCGCGCGCGCCGGCCCGCGACCTCGCGCGCTCGCGCGGCCGATCGCTGCTCCATGACGCTCCTCGCCGCTCCCGCCATCCGCCGCCTGCACCTGGGGTGCGGCCGCGACGTTCGCTCCGGTTGGATCAACCTCGATCGCACGCGCACGCCGGGCGTCGACGTGGCGGCGGATCTCGACGCGTGTGCGCACACGCCGCTGCCGTTCGCCGAGGGGGCGTTCGACGAGTTCGAAGCGAGCCACGTGCTGGAGCACCTCGTCCACCCGCTGCCGTTCATGCAGGAGCTGCACCGCATCGCCGCTCCGGGCGCGCGCGCCGTCTTCACGGTGCCGCATGGAGCTCACGACGACGCGTTCACCGACCCGACGCACGTGCGGCAGTACTTTGCGACTTCCTTCGGCTACTTCGGCCAGCCGCACTACTGGCGCGCCGACTACGGCTACCGCGGCGACTGGCAGGTCGAGTACGTGCTCGTCACGGTCGACGCGCAGCGTGCCCTGGGCCTCGACGATGCGGCGGCGCTGCAACTGGTCGACCGCGAGCGCAACGTCGCGCGCGAGCTGACCGCCGTGCTCACCGCCATCAAGCCGGCGCGCGCGCCGCGGCGCGAGTTGCAACAGCAGCCGGTGATCGAGGTGCGGCGGGTAAGCTGAGCCTACTCACTTCTCCGCGCGTCGTTCGATCAGTTCGACGAGTTGAACGACGACGCGTCACGAGCCGAGCCTCAGCAGCTCGGCTATGCACTCCGTCTTGATGCGCTCGATCTCGCGGAGCTCGGCTTCGAGTTCCGGGTGGTTTGCGGAGTCGAAGGCGTGGTCGATGCTCCAGCCGAGCGCTTGGCCGGATTCACTCCATTCGCGGTACAAGCCGCGGCGCTCGTCTTCGGATCGGCCGAGGCGCAGAGTCGTCGCGCTCCGAATCGAGTAGCGCTCGGCTTGCCAGTCGTCGAGCAAGGCCGCTTCGAACAACTCGACCGCGGCCTTCGCATGTGGCTCGACCTGAGCGCGATGGTGTTCGAGGATCGCCTTCGCGCGTGCGGCGTCGCCGTCGGTGAGCGGCGCGTTGGAGAGGAAGTAGCCGACATTTTGGCCGATGTGACTGACCGAACGCTCGCGCAGATCGAGTTGGAGGTTGCCGTACCGCTCGCGCACTTCAGGCGACTCGCGAAATTCGTGGAGCCAGTCCTCGAACTTGTCCACGTGCGACTGTTGGAGTTCGAAGTGGGGCCTCAGCTCGAGCTTCGCCTCGGCCCACGAGCCGGCGGATGGGTCGAGCGACGCGCGTGGCATCATCTTCGTGCTCATCTCGGCGAGGTACTCGTCCACGCCCCAGACGGCGATGGGTTCGGCCTCTGCATACGCACGCTTCTCGGCGCGACGCATCTCGGCGATCAGCGCGTCCGTGTCCACTTCGGGCTCCAGGACAGCGGCGCGTTCGCCGACGTCGACGACCGAGGCGAGATCGATGTCGGGGCGGATCTCTTCGACCGCGGCCGGAGCCGACGGTGACGACGCGCTGCGTTCGACGACCGTCTCACGCGCGAGCAGCCACAGGAGCAGTGCTCCTGTCGCGAGCACACACACGAGCCAGAGAACGGTGCGCCTCATCAGTCGGGCTCCGAGACCGACACACTCGCATCGAGCCCGTACCCCGGCGGCCGCGCGAGCACGAACACGCGGCCGCCGTAGCCGCTGCCGACGAGTTCGTCGGTGCCGTTGCGTTGGTCCAGTTCGGCGCGGCGCAGCCAGTGGCCGCGGTCGCGGTCGGTGAAGATGGTGCGCGCGCTCCACGAGCCGTCGGCGGCGCGCGTCAGGAGTTCCACGTCGGTGCTGTAGCCGAAGAGCGCGATCTCCTCGCGGGGCGCGGGCTGCGTGAACCGGCCGGCGACGATGCCGCGCGGGCCGGGCGCGCCGACGTGGATGCGAGCGCTCTGCCACGCGCCGCCGTCCTCGTACGAGCGCCACACGACGCCGTCGTCCGAGATCGAGTACAGAACGTCGCCCGCTCCAACGGCGACGCGGCCGAGGCCGCTCTCGACGCGCAGCGCGACCACGCCGTTCGCGAGGTTCGCGTCGTGCACCGTCAACTCGCCGGCGCGCGACACGGTGGCGAAGCGGCCGTCGGCGAGGCGCGCGATGTCGCGCACGCGGCCGCCGGTGGTGCTCGACTCGCGCGCCGTGAAGCGCGAGCCAGCGAGATCGGGCGCGAGCCGCCACTGCGAGCCCGGACTCGTGAAGACGACCAACTCGCCGCCGATCGCGGTCATGGCGTGCACCTCTTGGCCGCCGACGTTCGCGACGAGGCGCGCGTCGAGCACCCCCTCGCGCGTCGCCGCGAGCTGGTAGACGTTGCCCGTCTGCGCGCCGACGTACAGCTCGGCTCCGTCGATGCGCGGGTCGAGTTCCGCGAGCGTCACTCCGCCGAGCCACGTCCCGTCGGAGATCGCGCCGAGGTCCGTCCACTTCGTCGCGTACTGCACGAGCACGTGGCAGCGCCCGAGGTCGTCGAGCGCCACGACCTCCTGCCCGCCGAACTGCGGGAACACGTCGAGCGCTTCCGCGGTCCACACGCCGGTCGCGCCGATGTCGAGTGCGACGAGCGCGCGCCAGTCGTCGGCGACGGCGAGTGGAGCTGCTTCGGCGTCGGCGGGAGTCGCAACCGAACTGCTGCGACAGGCGCCAAGGAGTGCGGCGGCGCTCACCACGAGACACGAACCCATCCACGAAAGGTTCAACGGACGATTCAAAAGGCGACGAGCGGCTCGGCGATCAGCTTGCATGTCCACGGTCTAACCGCTCCACGCGTTTCCGTCATCCGTTCTTCGAGCTTCGTCGAGCGCGCGCGAGAACCCGCGTGACACGCCGTCACTCGCTCGAAACGTCGAACCTCGTCTTCCAATCCCGATCAGCCCGGTCGACAGCCAGGATCTCGACCATCTTCGTGTCGAAGTGGTACGCGATCAGTGTCGGTCCAACTGACCAGAAGCGAATCCCTTCGCGCCTCGACAAGTCGTGGCGAGGATGCCCGATGTTTGGGTGCTCATGGAGCATCTCCATGGCGGCGTAGATGCGCTCGAGCGCTCGAGCCTCGACAACACTCCCGAACTCCGCTTCGAGGTAGACCGATATGTCCACGATGCCGCGCCTCGCACCTTCCGAG
The DNA here is from genome assembly GCA_044358925.1 of Planctomycetota bacterium. Taxonomy (GTDB): domain Bacteria; phylum Planctomycetota; class UBA1135; order UBA1135; genus Rohdeia. The sequence goes on from JBIKNC010000130.1 coordinate 6,255, forward strand.
ATGTGCAGCCGCCTCGTACTCACGCGCGCTTCCTCGCCCCACGCTTGGTGGACTTCTTGGTGGCCTTCTTCTTCGGTGGGTCCTCGGCGAGCCACTTCGCTGCGGCCCTCGTTGCCGCCTTCGACGAGACCTTTCTTCCCTTCATCGCGCGACGTTGCTCGCGCGCGTCCGCGACTGATTGCTTGAGTTCTTCGAGCGTGTACACCTCTCCACGTTCGACCTGTGCGAGGCCTTCGGCAATCGCGCCCCTCAGGTACTCGATGTGCTCCTTCTGCGCCTTCTCGTACTCGCGCACCATCAGCCGCAGCGCCGCACGCACGACTTCACTGTTGTTGTTGAAGTGCCCAGTGGCGACCTGCTTGGCGATGAACTCCTCGAGCGCCGGTGTGAGATTCACGTTCATGACTCGAAGATCCTCGGCCTGTCAAAGATTGTCAATCCTTGACAACGCGGCCGCACCGCGACGACGCGGCCACTCGACCTGAGTGGACACACCCGTGCCGCGGCGCTCACGAGAGAGATGACACTCGGCGCGAACGGTGTCGGCTCTTGCAGCAACTTCTTGCGCGGCACGGTTCGCGACGTCACAGCGCGCGGCGGTGCTGTGCACGCGCTGGATCGACGCTGCCGACTCGCTGGCGCTCACTCGCCCCGCGAAGAGGGGCTTCCTCGGCCGCCGTGGGTGTTGGCGGCCGAGGAGGCCTTGGAGGGCAGGTTGGCGGCGGCGGAGCGCGCCGCTGTCGAAGGCGGCGGGCGCGTGGCCTGCGAGTTGGCCGTGACGAGAAGTGATGACGAGAAGTTGGTGAAACTTCGCGCCGACCCCGGGGGGGAGTGCGGGATGCTAGCAGCGCTCGGCAGTTGCTTGGGGACGTCGGAGTGAGCGACCCGGCGCGCTTTCGACACGCACGCGGCCGCGTGCATCGGTGAGCGCCCGGTTCGCAGCCGGGGTGCGCGATCGGGACCGCGCCAGCCTCGAAGGTTGAACCGGTCGCGGGCGACGTGCCACCGTGCGGGTCGGTCGGGGGATCGTCGGCCGCGGGGAGAGGGTCCAAGCGGGTGCTCGGGCCGCAGCGCTTCGAGGGGTCGGAGCGGCGCGGCCATCAAGGGCCCGCATGTGGCGTCCAAATGGGCGCCATCGGGCCATTCACGGTGGCTGAACGACCGTCGGCGCAGGTTCGTGCGCCGGGGGGCTTCCGCGCCGGCCCGCGAGCGCCGATCCTGCGGCCGCGTCACGCGCGCTCGGGTCTCGACTCGTGCACGCGCCGGGCCTCGGTGTCGAGTGGGCGTCGAACGGGTCCGCCGAACCCGCAGCACGCCCCGTGCATCCGACAGCCGATCGCCCGCGACCGACTGTCGTACGCCGCCTCTCGAGAATCGCACCGCCACCGCCCCAACCTCGATCGAACCTCCCCACCACCTGCCCGCCCGATGCGTCCGAACATCGCCCGCCGCGCCGCCCTGCTCGCACTCGCCATCTGTGGCGTGCTGCTGGCGGGCTGTGCGCTGACGGCGCCGTTCGAAGGGCTCGAAGTGGGCGAGACGGGGCCGGAGCTCGACATCGCCGCGTGGCTCAACGTGCCCGGCGGTGTGCTGCGTCTCTCGGACGTCCGCGGGCGGCCGGTGCTGCTGCAGTTCTGGTCGATGGACGACCCGGCGACGCTGCGTCACCTCGACACGCTGCGCACGATCCACGAGCAGTACGCGCGCGACGTGCGCCTCGTCAGCGTGCACGTCGACCTGACGAAGAGCGGCTCGCCACAGGACCCGGGCCGCGTGCGCGCGTTCCTCGTGCGCGAAGCGATCACGTTCCCGGTCGGCATCGACAAGCGCGGCTTCGCCTACAAGACGTACCAGTTCACGCACCTGCCGCACGCCGTGCTGCTCGACGAACACGGCAACGTGACGTGGAGCGGCCACCTCGTGACGTACGACCTCGAGCCGGCGGTCAAACGCATGCTCGAGGAGCGGCGCGGGCGCAGCTGAGCGGCGCCACGGACCGCGGTGTGTCCGGTGTCGGCCACGCCGCTGCAGCGGCTGCGCGTCCTTCACGGCACCCGCCGACCATTCACTCGAGCGAGTACATGAGCACGAACGTCTGCGCGGCCTCGGCAGCCGTGGACTGCTCCTTGAAGTTCTGACTCGCGGCGCGCGCGGCGTCGTCGAGTTCGCGGCGCGCGAGTGTGCTCGGGTTGACGATCAGTTCGTCAGCGGCGCGCATGAGCTCGGTCACGCGCTCCTTGCCGAGGTCGACCTCGCGTTGGAGGCGCGTACGCAAACGCTCGAGGTCGGCTTCGATCGGATGGCCGGCGGCCGTGGGCTCGAACTCTCGCAACGCGACGAACGCTCCACTCACTTCACTCTCGATGCGCTTGCGCTCCTTGTCGACGGCGGCGAGCACCTTCTTGATGTGCTCCTTCGTGGCCGCGTCGGTGTCCTTCAACTTCTCCGTGCGCTGCTGACGGTCGACGGCCGGCTGCGCATCGACGGGTTTCAGCTTCTTCTCCTTCTCGACGGCGAGGTCGTCGGCCGAGAGCTTGCCGGTTCGCAGCGCCACTTCGGTGACCTGACCAGGATCGATGCGGCCGTCCGGATTGCGGAAGCCGACCTTGCGTTGGAAGTCGCTGATGGCCTTGAGGGTCGCGGGACCCATGCGGCCGTCGACGGTGAGCTTCGCTCCATGCGCGTTGAGGGCGTTCTGCACCGCCGTCACGTCGTCCGTCTTGTTTGCGCCGCCGCGCCCGACCGACGAGCGGATCTTCAACGAACCTGCCGTCGACGACGTCATCGTCGGAGCGGGTGCGTCGCCGTCGGAGGCGTCGCCCTTGCCGAGCGGCTGCGCAGCCTCGTCGTTCTCGTTCTCCTCGACGTCCGCCTCGCCGGCGATGCGCGCCTTGCGCACGGGCAGCGGCTGGTTGCCGCGCAGGAAGTCGCTGACGCGTTTGCGCAAACCCGTGAGGGGCGGACCGTCGACCGTGAGCAAGAGCACACCGTCCTCGACGCGCGCGGTTCCGAACGTCGAGCCTCGGCACGACGCCGCCTTCTCGAGCGCCGACTTGAGCGACGCTCCGCGCCGCGTGCGATCGAGCACGAAGAACGTCTCCTTGCCTTCGTAGCCGCACGCGAACGGGAGCGGGTTCTTCTGCGCGACCTTCAGCAACGCCTTCAGCCGCTTCGTGGCGAGGAGCGGCGCCTCGGCATCGTCCTCGTCGTCGACGTCCTCGTTCTTGTTGCGCTGCGCCACCTTGGCCAGCGCCTTCGACTTCGCGTCACACAGTTCGCGTTCACGCTTCGCGAGGCCCGCCAGGGTCTGGAGCTTGGTGACGACCTCGCGATCCGCCGTGCGATCGCACTCGCGAATCGCGCGAGTTGCCGCGTCGATCACGTCCTTCAGCGACGAAGAGACGTCGTCGAGCGCCTGCGGATCGTCGTCGCTCGCGCGCTTCGAGACCTTCTCGTAGTCGCCCAGTGCGTTCTCGAGGTCGCGTCCGCGCACGCTCTTCGGTCGAACGGAATCCCACCACTTGACGGACAGGCTGGGCTTGGCGAGCTGATTCATGACACGGTCGTCTGCGTTGCGAGGTCGGCGCCGTCTCGGCAACGATGTCGGGAAGTCACGCGTGCCGCAAGCTGCGGACTCGATCCGCGCGCAGCGAAGTGGCGAGCCGCCGACGCGCGGCGTCGTACTTCTAGTACGACGCCGCAGGTCGTTGCCTTCACTCACCCGCGTTGCGTTCGATCCACGTCGAGCCGGCGTCGGCGGCCGAACTCTGCTCCTTCAACGCCTTGCCCGCCGCGCGCGCGGCGTCTTCGAGCGCCTTGCGCGCCGCCACCGTGCCGTCGCGAATGAGGTCGTCGGCAGCGCCCTTGAGCAGCCGCAACTTCTCCTTGCCGAGCGCGAGCTCGCGCTCGAGGTGCTCACGTGTGCGGCGTGCCTCCGCGGCCACGGCGCCTTCGACGGCACGTTCGGCAGCACGCAGCGCATCGACGACCTTCTGCACCTTCTCCTCGACGCGTTTGCGCTCGGTGTTCACCGCACCGACGATCTTCTTGACGACTTCACCGCTGTCGGCCGTGGCGCCGCGCGGAGGAGCGTTGAAACCGCCCGGAGCCCCGGCGCCACCGGGTGATTCGAGAACGCCCTCGCGCGGGATGTCGTCGCCGGCGCCCCAGCTCTTGGGTTGCTCTTCGTAGCCCGCGCCGCCGCCGCCCTCGGCACCACCGCCGCTGTAGCCGCCTCCGCCACCGCCCTCGGCGCCGTACTCGGCTTCGACGCGTCCGCCGCCGCCATACCCGCCACCCGAGCCTCCGCCGCCGCCGCCGTAGTTCGAACCACCGCCTCCGCCGCCACCTCCATATCCGTCACCGGACCCGCCGCCGCCCTTCTCCTTGCCCCCGTACTTGGGTGTCTCGGGCGCGTCGTACTTCCCGGTGCGCAGCGCGGTCTCCGTGCGGCCGCCCGGATCGATGCGACCGTCGGGCTGCGCGACGCCGAGCTTGCGCTGGAAGTCCTCGATCGCCTTGATGGTCGCGGGCCCGATCAGGCCGTCGATCTTCAGTTGTGCACCGCGTCGATTGAGCGCGATCTGCGCCGCCTCGACGTCCTCCCTGCGGTTCGCGCCGCCGCGCCCGACCGACGCGCCGATCTCGAAGGGACGTGTGGCGTCGACGAGCGGCTCACCGCCGTCTCCACCCTCGTCCTCGTCGCCTTCCGCGTCGGACTCACCCACGAGTCGCGCCCTGCGGTACGGCAGCGGTTGGTTGTCGCGCAGGTAGGTGCTGACGCGCTTCGCGAGGCCGTTGATCTTCGGCCCGCCCACCTCGAGCACGAGCACACCCGCTCGGCCCACACCGAGCCGTACGTCGCGCCGCTGCACGACGCGGCCTTCTCGAGCGCCGTCCTCAGCGCAGCACCTTTGCGCGTGCGATCGAGCACGAAGTACGTGGTCGCGCGGTCGTAGCCGCACGCGAAGGGCAACGGTCCCTTCGCCAGCAACTTCAACAGCGACTTGAAGCGCTTCGGGTCGAGCAGCGGTGCGTCGTCGCCCTCCTCCTCTTCGTCTTCGTACTCGTCCTCTTCCTCGTCCTCGTCCTCGGCGTTCTTGCGTGAACGCTCCGCTTGCTTCACGAGCTCGTCGAAGCGCTTCTTCGCGACGCGCGACAAGGTCTCGAGCGCCGCGACGATCTCGCGCTCCGTCTTGCGGTCGCACTCGCGGATCGCCTTCTGCACCGCGCTCGTGATCGCCGCGACGGCTGCGGAGAGCGCGCTGTACGCCCGCTCGTCGGGATCGACCTCGTACCCTTGGCCGCCTTCTCGAAGTCGGCGAGTGCGTCGTCGAGGTGTTTGCCGCGCACACTCGGCGGCTTCACGGCATCCCACCACTTGACGGACAGTTCGGGCCTGGAGATCGATGTCATGGCGCGTCGGATCGCGCGACGAAGGCCGCGACGACCACACACTCACGTTCACGGCGCGAGTGCCGGGCCACAAGGGGAAAAGTCGCGCACGGGGCGAGCGGCACGCCGTGTCGCGATCCGAGACCGACACCGACACCGACCTGGATCTCGGCGTCGGCGGCGTTTTCGAAACGCGCTTACACTCGCGGACACGAGTTCGCGCCTCGCGTCGAGCACTCGGCCGACGTGAACGACTGTCCGCATGATGAACACCGGAGGCCGGAACCTACACGTCGGCACGCTGCTCGATTCGGCGACGTTGAGGCGCGTGTTGGCCGAGCCGCTCGCCGCAGCCGGCTTCACGCAGCGCAGTTCGATCTGGTTCGTGCCGGACGCTGCCGTGGTACCGGTGGTCCAGCTCGTGAAGACGCATTCGCTCCCGCGTTGGTACGTGAATCTCGCGCTCTGGCGGCGCGACATGGGTGACGCCGTGCCCGTCGGTTCGCGCGGCGCGACACCGCCGCGGCCCGAGGACTGCGGCATGCACGGACGCGCGGAGAGCGTGCTGCGCGACCACGAGACCTACGACTTGCTCGCGGCGCTCGCCGGCCAGCGCGCTTCCACCCGGATCGCTCTCTTCGGCGGTCTGCGCACGCTCGTCGTGAAGCGCATCGTGCCGTTCTTCCGTTCGGTGCCGCGCGAGTCGGGCGACCTCGCCGCGTGGATCGAGCGCAACGACCTCGTGCGCGCACGCTTCGTGACCGAACGCGTCCGCGAGCGACTCGGCCTGCCGGCCGTCGTGCGCCAGTAGCGCACGCTCCAACCGCCGTCAGCGCGGATCGTCGCTGGCGCGGTCTTCGTCCGGCAGCGGCTCGACGGGCACGCGGCGAGTGCTCGCGAGCAACGCGCTCTTCGCCACACGCTCGCGGTCGATCTCGAGCAACGGCGCTTCCTTCTCTGGAGCGCGCGGACGTCGGCCGACGGGTCGGCCGGGCGGCTCGGCCGCGAGGATGTCGAGCCAGACTTCGGCTTCGCGGGCGCGCAGTCGAACGACGAAGTCTTCGTCGCGTTCCATCACCGAGGTTCGAGCGACGCGAGCGCAGCCCGTTCGTCCGCGTGCATCTTCACTCGCTCGCGCAGGTGGCGCGAGAGTCGACGCGTACGGAGCCAGACGACGGATCTGAGAATACGGTGCCGTAGCAAAAAGCCTCAGGATT
>JBIKNC010000131.1:0-12745 GCA_044358925.1 Planctomycetota bacterium
AGCGCGCGAAGTACAGCCCCGCGAGCACCAGATCGAGGGGCGGCCCCGCCGCACCGACGACGATCGGCGTCGAGCGTGCGCGTTCGACCAGCGCGCTTTCGAAGCCGCTCGACAGCACACGCGTCACCGTCGGCAGGAGCACCGCGACCGCCAGGCACGCCGCGAGCAACAACGCGCGCCCCGGGCGATACGCGAGGTGCCGCCAGGTCAGGTACACGAGGCCCTTCACCGCGCCGCCTCCGCGGGCCGCGCGGCGCCCAGCTCGGCGAGTCCCGCACCGGCGTCGACGATGCGCTCGAAGCGCGGCAACAACTCGCGGTCGTGCGTGACGAGCACGAGCGCCGTCCCGCGCCGCTCCGTCTCTTCGATCAACAGCTCGAGCACAGCCAGTGCGTTGCGCCGATCGAGGTGTCCGGTCGGTTCGTCCGCCAGGCACACGACCGGTTCGTTCACGAGTGCGCGGGCGACCGCGACACGTTGACGTTCACCGCCGGACAGACGCCCCGGTCGCCGTTCGAGCAGGCCGGCGATCCCGAGTCGTTCGGCGAGCTCGACGACGCGCTCGCGCGCCGCCGCGTCGATGCGCCCGCCCGGCGCGAGCCGCAGCGGCAACAGGATGTTGTCGCGCGCGTCGAGGTACTCGACGAGTTCGAGGTCCTGGAACACGAGGCCGATCCTGAGCAGCCGGAACGCGCGCCGCTCTGCCTCCGACAACGCACCGAGTTCCGTCCCGTCGATCGCGACGCGCCCCGCGCGCACCGGCAGGATGCCCGCCAGCAGTTGCACGAGCGTCGACTTGCCGCAGCCGCTCGGGCCCACGACGGCCACGCGCTCGCCGCGCCGCAGCACGAGCCTCTGCACGTCGAGCGCGAACGCTCCCGGTCCGTGATCCGTGCGCGCCGAGTCGACGTCGACCGCGAGCGTGACCGCGCCGGCCTTCAGCGTGGACGCACCGGTCTTCATCGCCGATCGTCCGCGCGCGTCGTCACGACGAACTCCTCGCGCAGCTCGTCGCCCAGGATGCGCCACTCGCCGCCGACCTCGCCGATCGTGAAACGCCCCGCGTACTCCTGCGTGCGTTCGTGGCTGTGGCCGAAGTGCGTCACGCGACCGTCGACCTGCCAGCGCGCCGCGACGGTGAAGCCGCGTGTGTCGAACTGCGGCAGCTCACCGGCCGACTCGAGATCCGTCGCGATGTGCCGCACCGCTTGCACGCGACTGACGGCGCCGCCCTGATCCGCCATGACCAGGCTCTTGAACACACGTTGGTAGATCGCGTCGAGCTGCTCGCCCGCGACACACTGCGCGAGCGCCGTGTAGATCGCGTCGCGATCGTCCTGGTCGAACGCCGTGTAGAGGTTCTCGTGCAGCGCTTCGAAGACCGCCGTCGCTTGCGCGGGATCGAGTGTCGCGACCTGCTCCTCTTCGTAGACGATGCGCCCGACGTCCGTCGTGAGCGCACCCACGAGTCCGAACGCCGCCGCGAGCAGAACACACGTGCGCACGAGTCCCGCGCGCGCACGCACGCGCGGCGCGGCGCACACGAGCAGCACTCCCAGCGCGACCGCGCCGCAGCCCAGCGACACGGCCGGAAGCGTGTGCACGATCGGTGCCGGCGGTTCGACGACCGGCAGGAAGCGCTCGAGCGCCGTGGTCACCTCGCCGTGCCACACGTACTCGGGTTCCTCGCTCGTGAACTCGAGCGGCCGGTCGCCGCTCCCGTCGTCGATCTGCGCGCGGATCTTCATCGGCGGCGGCGGATCGACGGGCTGCGCGTGGTCGGGCGGGAACTCGAGCCAGCGGATCGCGACCGTGTGCGGCTCGGTCGCACTCGGGAACACGAACTCGACGCGCACGAGCGACAGCGCGCGCAAGCCGTACTCGGGGAAGTGCCGCACCATCGCCCGCGGGCCCTCGACGTAGAGCAGCTCGCCCTGGAGCCGGCCCCAGTCGCCCGACGAGTCGGACGCGGCGCCGGAAGCGGCGGCGACTGCACGCTCGTCGAACGCAACCAACTCCACGGCCTGGCCGTCGATGCGCACGTCGAGCGCCCCCCGATACCAGTCGATCAGCTCCTCGAACAGCCCCCCGTACTCGGCGGGGTCGAGGTGGTCCTCGAGTTCGCGCACGAAACCCGTGTTCTCGTCGACGAACGCGAGGTTGACCGAGACCGCGAAGCGCACCCCGCCCTCGTCGACCCGGATGCGGACGTCGATGTCGGGGCCGTCCGACGGATGGCGGTCGTCGAGCGCTGCGAATCGAAGGTCGTGGGGCACGCGTTGGGTCCGGCCGAGGCGCCGGGCGACGAAACTACAATCGGCGGAGCCGAGCCGCGTACGCGGAGATGCCGAGGCACCCACACCGTGTCTTCTCGTGGGGGCCTCGCTGTCGTTTTCAAGGGAACCGCGGGCCGCGAGGTTCACCCAGAGTCCGGCGACGCCCGCTCCCGATCGACTACTCTCGTCCTCCCACGCTCTGAAGCGCTCGGGCGTTCCATCGCCGACCGCAGCGCCCCCTGCCCGACGGCGATCGTCCGAACGGGCCCCACTCGATGAACAACATGCTCTTCGCCGGCTCGGCCGGTCTGTTCCTTCTCTTCGTCGCCGGCGGTGCGCTCGTCGCCCAGGAGACTCCGGCTCCGGCCGCACGTGCGGTGCGCGCCGACCAAGGGGTCACGATCGATCAGGCGATCGCCAATGCCAGCGCCGAGGTGCGCGAGTACGACGGCCACCTTTCGTTCCTCGGCCACCCGTTCCTCGACGGGCGCCTGCCCGGCACCCGCGGCATGGAGCTCGCGAAGGACTACGTCGAGACGCACTTCATCCGCGCGGGCCTCGAACCGGCGCACGTCGACGCGAACGGCAAGCCGACGTTCCGCCAGGACTTCCCGATCGCGTCGGAACTCGAACTCGTGAGCGAGTCCCTGAGCGTCGGCGACTGGGCACCGAAGGCCGGCCGCGAGTTCACGTCGCTCTCGCTCGGCGGCGGCGGTTCGGTGACGGCGCCCGCGGTGTTCGTCGGCTACTCGATCGAACGCGGCGCCCAGGACTACTCGAGCTACGCCGACGGCGACGACCTCACGGGCAAGATCGCCGTGATGCTGCGCTTCGAGCCGATGAACGAAGAGGGCAAGAGCCTGTGGAACGAGCGCGGCTGGAGCGCGCGCTCCGGCTACCGGCGGAAGGTCGACGACGCGGTCAAACGCGGTGCGGCCGGTGTGGTCGTGATCAACACTCCCGGTGCAGCGGACGATCGCGCCGGTGTGCTGCCGACGTTCAAGTCGGCCGGCGCGAAGCGCGTCGACATTCCGGTCATGGTCCTCACGACCGAAGCCGGGCACGAATTCCTGCGCCGCATCGGGCCGGCCGGAACGTCGCTCATGGACCTGCGCCGCGCGGCGGACGCGGGCCGCATCGTGCAACCGCTCGAAGGCGGTGCAGTGACGATGAACGTCGCGACGGAGGAGAAGGCGCTGATCGGACAGAACATCAGCGGCTTCGTGCGCGGCAAAGGCGCGCTCGCGAACGAGATCGTCGTGATCGGTGCGCACCTCGACCACCTCGGCATGGGTGAGTTCGGTTCGCGCTCCGGCCCGGGTGAACTGCACCCCGGTGCCGACGACAACGCCAGCGGCAGTGCCGCGATGATCATGCTGGCCGAGCGTTTCGTGCGGCGCTACGCCGCGCTCCCGGAAGGCGCGTCGGCGCGCACGATCCTGATCCAGTGCTACGACGCGGAAGAGTCGGGCCTGATCGGATCCGCGTACTACACGCAGCACCCGATGCGCGCGATCGAGGACCACATGTTGATGCTGAACTTCGACATGATCGGCCGCATCAGCGAGCGCCGACTGTCCGTCAGCGGCCTCGGGAGTGGCAAGGGCCTGCAAGAGTTCGCGCAGCCGCACCTCGACGCGTGCCCGCTCGTCATCGTGCCGAGCATGGGCGCGCCTGCCGCGTCCGACCACTGGCCCTTCTACCAGGCCGGTGTGCCGGTGCTGTTCGCGATCTGCGACCCGCTGCACGCCGACTACCACACGCCGCGCGACACGGTCGACAAGATCAACCGCGAGGACGCGGTCGAGGCGATGAAACTGTGGGAGCAGCTCGCGCTCGCCGCCGCGCTGCGCCCGGAGCGCTTCGAGTACCAGTCCGGACAAGAGGGCCGTCGTCCGCGCCAAGCCGGTGAAGAGCCGCAAGGCGGAGCGACGCCGCCGCCCGCGGACGCACCGAAGGCGGAGACCCCTCCGGATGCACAGCCGCCGCGTCAGGGTGTGCGACTCGGAGTTCGACCGGTGTACGCCGACGAGGGCGAGGGTGTGCTCGTCGAGGGCGTGACCCCCGGCAGCCCGGCCGAGAAGGCCGGCCTCGTGGCGGGCGATCGCATCCTGAAGATCGGTGGCGAAGCGATCACGAAGGACACGATGCGCACGAAACTCTCCGAGCGCGAACCCGGTGACGTCGTCGACGTCCTGATCGTGCGCGACGGCGCCGAGCAGACGATCTCGGTGACGCTCACCGCACAGTCGTGAACGACTGAAGGCGACGGGAGCGAGCGACGCGGCCGCGCACTTCGCAAGAGGTGCGCGGCCGCGCGCATTTCCGGCGCAGACATCGCGTCCGTTCGGCGTGGCGGGTGCCGTGTGGTCGCGGGTACCATCGGCCCTCCCCCCACGCGGCTCGCAGCGCCGATTGCGAGTGTGTGGCGACCTCTCCATTGCCCATGAGCGTCGACCAGAGCGCCGAGTCCTACCGGCCGAAGCACCCGATCCGGATCGTCACGGCCGCGTCGCTCTTCGACGGGCACGATGCCGCGATCAACATCATGCGCCGCCTGCTCCAGAAGAGCGGCGCCGAGGTGATCCACCTGGGGCACAACCGTTCGGCGCTCGAGGTCGTCGACTGCGCCATCGAAGAGGACGCGCAGGGCATCGCGCTGACCTCGTACCAGGGCGGGCACGTCGAGTACCTCACGTACATCCGGCAGCTCTTGGACGAGCGCGGCGCCGACATCCGCGTCGTCGCCGGCGGCGGTGGGACGATCCTGCCGAGCGAGATCGAAGAGCTGCGCGCCGCGGGCGTCGACCGCATCTACACACCCGACGACGGGCGCGCGCTCGGCCTGCAAGGGATGATCGACGACGTGCTGCGGCGCTGCGACCGCGCGCCGGCGCGGGCGGAGGATCTCGCGCTCGTCGAACGGTTGCCCGCGCGCGACCCGTTCGCGATCGCACGTCTCGTGAGCGTGGCGGAGAACCTGCCCGCGCTCGCCGGGGACCTCGACCGCGCACTCGCCGCGGTCGCGCCGAAGCGCAAGATCCCGGTGCTCGGCATCACGGGCACGGGCGGCGCCGGGAAGAGTTCGATGGTCGACGAACTCGTGCGCCGCTTCCTCGCGGACTTCCGCAAGGAGACGGTCGCGATCGTGTCGGTCGACCCGAGCAAGCGCCGCACGGGCGGAGCGCTCCTCGGGGATCGCATCCGCATGAACGCGATCCACAACCCGCGTGTCTACATGCGCTCGCTGGCCACGCGTCAGTCGAACCTGGCGCTGTCGGCGCACGTGCGCCAAGCGATCGAGATCTGCAAGGCGGCGGGCTTCGACCTCGTGATCGTCGAGACCTCGGGCATCGGCCAGTCGGACACGGAGATCGTCGACCACTCGGACTGCTCGCTGTACGTGATGACCGCCGAGTACGGCGCCGCGACGCAGCTCGAGAAGATCGACATGCTCGACTTCGCGGACGTCATCTCGATCAACAAGTTCGACAAACGCGGCTCGCTCGACGCGTTGCGCGACGTGCGCAAGCAGTATCGACGCAACCACAACCGCTTCGAGGAGTCCGAAGACGCACTGCCGGTCGTGGGCACGATCGCCGCGCAGTTCAACGACCACGGCACCAACGTCCTGTACAGCCGCCTGATGGGCGCGCTGGAGAAGAAGACGAAGGCCGGTCTCGTCTCGCACTTCAATCCGGAGTCGGGCGCGGCGGACAAGCGCTACGTCATCCCGGGCGATCGCAGTCGCTACCTGGCCGAGATCGCGGAGGCCAGCGACAACCACGAGCACTTCGTGCGCGAGCAGGCCGACCTGGCGCGGCGCATGTACCAGCTCTCGGGCACGATCGACCAACTGCGCGACCGCGTCGGCGTGCGCACGCTGCGCATCAACGACGAGGAACTCTCGGGCGGAGCGTCGGGCGTCGTGCGTGTGATCGAACACGTCGAAGGCGAGCCCGAGTACCTGACCGACCTCGTGCGTCTGTACCAGGACCTCGAGTCACGGCTCGATCCCTACTGCCGCGAACTCCTCGAGAGTTGGGACGACGTGAAACGTCGCTGGGGCGCCGACAAGTACCAGTTCGAAGTGCGTGGGCGTGTGTTGCAGCAGGACCTCGTGACCCAGACGCTGTCGGGGCTGAAGGTGCGCAAGGTCGCACTGCCCAAACATCGCGACTGGGGCGATCTGCTCACGTGGCTGTTGCGTGAGAACACACCCGGCCACTTCCCGTTCACCGCGGGCGTGTTCCCGCTCAAGCGCACGAACGAGGACCCTGCGCGCATGTTCGCGGGCGAAGGCAACGCGGAGCGCACGAACCGGCGCTTCCACTTCGTCTCGCACGGCCAGCCCGCCAAACGCCTCTCGACCGCGTTCGACAGCGTGACGCTGTACGGCGAGGATCCGGCCGAGCGCCCCGACATCTGGGGCAAGGTCGGCAACAGCGGCGTGAGCGTCGCGTCGCTCGACGACGCGAAGCGCCTCTACAGCGGCTTCGACCTGTGTGATCCCGCGACGTCGGTGTCGATGACGATCAACGGGCCGGCGCCGATGGTGCTGGCCTTCTTCTTGAACGCGGCGATCGACCAACAGTGCGAGAAGGAGCTGCGCCGCACCGGGAAACTCGATGCGGCGATCGCACGCGCCGAGGACCTGTACCGCTCGCGCGGCGTGCCGCGTCCCAAGTACCGCGGCGAACTGCCGCGTGGCAACGACGGACTCGGACTCGCGCTGCTGGGTGTGTCGGCCGACCAGGTCATGGACCCCGAGGTCTACGCGCGCGTCAAGGCGCACACGCTCTCGACGGTGCGCGGCACGGTGCAGGCCGACATCCTCAAGGAGGACCAGGCACAGAACACGTGCATCTTCTCGACGGAGTTCGCGCTGCGAATGATGGGTGACGTGCAGGAGCACTTCATCCGCAACGACGTGCGGAACTTCTATTCGGTCTCGATCAGCGGCTACCACATCGCCGAGGCCGGAGCGAACCCGATCACGCAGCTGGCCTTCACGCTCGCGAACGGTTTCACCTACGTCGAGTACTACCTGTCGCGCGGGATGAAGGTCGACGACTTCGCCCCGAACCTGTCGTTCTTCTTCTCGAACGGCCTCGATCCCGAGTACGCGGTGATCGGGCGCGTCGCACGCCGCATCTGGGCCAAGGCGCTGAAGAACGTCTATCGCGCGAACGATCGCTCGCAGAAGCTCAAGTACCACATCCAGACGAGTGGTCGGAGTCTGCACGCGCAGGAGATCTCGTTCAACGACATCCGCACGACGCTGCAGGCGTTGTACGCACTGAACGACAACTGCAACTCGCTGCACACGAACGCGTACGACGAAGCGATCACGACGCCGACCGAGGAGAGCGTGCGGCGGGCGCTGGCGATCCAACTGATCATCAACAAGGAACTCGGGCTCGCGAAGAACGAGAACCCGCTGCAAGGCTCGTTCATCGTCGAAGAACTCACGGACCTGGTCGAAGAGGCCGTGATGGCCGAGTTCCGCAGCCTGTCGGAGCGCGGCGGCGTGCTGGGCGCGATGGAGCGCATGTACCAGCGCAGCAAGATCCAGGACGAGAGCCTCGTGTACGAGTCGCAGAAGCACGACGGCACGCTGCCGATCGTGGGCGTGAACACGTTCCTCGATCCGAAGGGTTCGCCGACGATCGTGCCCGCCGAGGTCGTGCGTTCGACGCGCGACGAACGCGAGAGTGCGATCGAGGACGTGCGCCGCGTGCGGCGCTTCAACGAACACCACGAGGCGCGCGCGCTCGCGGATCTGAAACGCGCTGCGCTCGAGGGGCGCAACGTGTTCGAGGAACTGATGGAAGCGAGCAAGACGTGCACGTTGGGCACGCTCAGCCGCGCTCTGTACGAAGTCGGCGGCCAGTACCGCCGCAACATGTGAGCGCAGTGATGCACGAACCGAAGTCGTGGAAGCCCGGCACGCGCGCCGAGTGGGAGAAGCGCGCAGCCGAGGAACTCGAGGGGCGTGCCGTCGCGTCACTCACCGTCGCGACACCGAGCGGGATGGCGGTCGAACCGCTCCACGCGTCGGACACCGATGCGCGCGTCGCGCCGTTCCCCGAACACCTGCGGCCCAGGGCTGGGTGGCGCGCGGCGGAGGACGTGGACGAGAGCGCCGAGCCGTTCGCGTTCGCGCGCCTGGCCGCGAGTGAAGGGGTGCGGGTGTTGCGCACACGCGCGACGGATGCGGACGCGGTGAGGCGCCTCGCGGAGGGGCTCGTCGCGGGAGCGGCGGCCGGATCCGGTACTGCGGCGAGCACCGCCATCGTGTTGCGCGGCGAAGCGTTCCCACTCGATGGGCTGGCGCGGCTCGCAGGCTGCAGCTCGACCGTGCACGGCGGCTTCGATCCGCACCGCGCCGCCTTCCGCGGTGCGCCGCTGCTGGGCGGAGCGAGCGCCGCTCACGAGAGTGCCTTCGTCGCGGCCTGCAGCGCCGCGGGACTGGCTGGTCCGGCACTCGAGATCGACGCGTCGATCGTGCGCGACGCCGGCGGCGACGCCGTCGACGAACTCGTGCACGTGCTCGCCGCGCTCGTCGAGCGCGTGCGCGCCGCTGCGGCGGCCGGGCGCGAACCGCACACGTTCTTCGGAGCGTGCGCCGTGCGCGTCGCGCTGTGCCGCGACCTGTTCGAAGAAGTCGCGAAGTTGCGCGCGCTGCGCCTCGTCGTCGCGCGCGTCGAGAGCGCGATCACGAGTGCTGCCAACACGCGCCTGCTCGTGCACACGCAATCGGCGCGCCGCGAACTCGCCGGCGTCGACGAACCGACCAACGCGCTGCGTACGACAGCGCACGCGGTCGCCGCCGCGCTCGGAGGTGCGGACACGATCGCACTCGCGCCGTTCGAGCGCGGCTCGCGCCGCGGCGAGCGCCTCGCGCGCACGACACACGCGGTGCTCGAACACGAAGCGGCCTTGGCGCGTGTCGACGACCCGACCGGCGGCGCTTGGTACATCGAGCACCTGACCGACGCGCTGGCGCGCGCCGCGTGGCGCGAGTTCCAGAACGTCGAGGCGGCCGGCGGCTTGTCGCGTTGGATCGAGAGCGGCGCCTTCGCCCAGCGCCTCGACGTGCGCCGCACCGCACTCGCGGCGCGCGTCGCGGCGGGCGAACACGTGATCGTCGGCGCGAACCGCTACCAGCCGGTCTCGCTCGAGGCCCCGGCTGCGGCAGCGTCCTCGAGCACGGCACGTGCACCCGCGAAGCTGCGCCGCGCTCCGAACAGCTGGCCGCTGCTCGACGTTCTCGACGAGAGCGCGTTCGCGACCACGGACACTCGACGAGGTGGCGCATGACTCGTCTGCTCGACTTCACGCGCCTCGCCTACGACGACGTGCAGCCGCGGGGCGCCGCGCGAGGGCCGGCGGAAGCCCGCTCCGCTTGGTCGACGCCCGAAGGCATCGACGTCGCCGCGCGCCACGACGCTCGAGCGCGCACCGGCATCGACCTCGCGGGCGCGTGGCCCGGCGTCGCGCCGTTCGTGCGCGGTCCCTACGCGACCATGTACACGGTGCGGCCGTGGACGGTGCGCCAGTACGCGGGTTTCTCGACCGCCGAGGCGTCGAACGCGTTCTATCGCAAGAACCTCGCGGGCGGTCAACGCGGACTGTCGATCGCCTTCGACCTCGCGACACACCGCGGCTACGACTCCGATCACCCGCGTGTCTTCGGTGACGTCGGCATGGCCGGCGTCGCGATCGACTCGCTGCGCGACATGCGCATCCTGTTCGACGGCATCCCGCTCGATCGCATGAGCGTGTCGATGACGATGAACGGAGCCGTGCTGCCGATCCTCGCGCTCTACGTTGCCGCCGCGCGCGAACAGGGCGTGCCGCCGGAGAAGCTCACCGGGACCATCCAGAACGACATCCTCAAGGAGTTCATGGTCCGCAACACGTACATCTACCCGCCCGCGCCGTCGATGCGCATCGTGGGTGACGTGTTCCGCTACACGAGCGCGAAGATGCCGCGCTTCAACAGCATCTCGATCTCCGGCTACCACATGCAGGAGGCGGGCGCGACGGCGGACGTCGAACTCGCGTACACACTCGCCGACGGCCTCGAGTACATCCGCACGGGTCTCGCAGCGGGTCTCTCGATCGACGCGTTCGCCCCGAGGCTCTCATTCTTCTTCGCCATGGGCACGAACGTGTTCATGGAGATCGCGAAGCTGCGCGCCGCTCGACTGCTGTGGGCGGAGATCGTCGCGGGCTTCGCGCCGAAGAGCGACAAGTCGCTCGCGCTGCGCACGCACTGCCAGACGTCGGGTTGGTCGCTGACGGCGAGCGACGTGTGGAACAACGTCGTGCGCACGTACGCGGAAGCGCTCGCAGCTGTGTTGGGTGGAACGCAGAGCCTGCACACGAACAGCCTCGACGAGGCGCTGGCGCTGCCGACCGACGAGTCGGCGCGCATCGCTCGCAACACACAACTCGTGTTGCAGGACGAGAACGGTGTGTGTCGTGTGGTCGATCCGCTCGGCGGGAGCGCGTACGTGGAGCGGCTCACGGCCGATCTCGCCGCGCGCGCGCGTGTGCACATGGCCGAGGTCGAACGGCTCGGCGGGATGACGCGCGCGATCGAGACGGGGCTGCCCAAGCGGCGCATCGAGGAGTGCGCCGCCCGCGCGCAGGCGCGCATCGACTCGGGTCGGCAGGTGATCGTGGGTGTGAACCGGCTCGTGCCGACGACTCAGGACATCGTGCCCGTGCTCGAGATCGACAACGCGGCGGTGCGGCGCGCGCAGATCGAACGGCTCGAAGCGAATCGGCGCGAGCGCGACAACGCGGCGGTGGAGCGGTCGCTCGCGGCATTGACTGAAGTCGCCGCTGGAGCGAACGGGAACCTGCTGGCCGCGTGCATCGACGCCGCGGCGGCGGGCGCGACCGTGGGGGAGATGTCGCTCGCGATGGAACGTGTGTTCGGACGCCACCAGGCCGAACCTTCGACCGTGCGCGGTGTGTACAAGAACGAGATGGGCGGCGACGACGCGGATCTCGAACGGGCGCGCCAGCGTGTACGCGGGTTCGCGGAGCGCGCGGGCCGTCAGCCGCGCATCCTGGTCGCGAAGCTCGGGCAGGACGGGCACGACCGCGGCCAGAAGGTGGTCGCGACGGCGCTGGCGGACGTCGGGTTCGACGTCGACGTCGGTTCGCTGTTCCAGACGCCGGCCGAGACGGCGCGCCAAGCGATCGAGAACGACGTGCACGTCGTCGGTGTCAGTTCACTCGCGGCGGGGCACCTCGCGCTCGTGCCGGCGTTGCGCGCGGAGCTCGACGCGAACGGCGGCCGCAACGTGTTGATCGTCGTCGGCGGCGTCGTGCCTCCGAAGGACTACGCGGCGCTGCGTGCGGCCGGTGCGACGGCGATTTTCGGGCCGGGCACCGTGATCACTCGAGCGGCGGTCGACCTGGTCGATGCGCTCGAGGCGGGTGCGAGGCGGTGAGAGCGGAGCTGCTCGAGCTGGCGCGCGGTGTGCGCGCCGGTGAGCGTGCGGCGCTGGCGCGTGCGATCACACTCGTCGAGGGCCGGCGCGCCGATCAGGAAGCGGATGCACAGGAGTTGCTCGCGCACCTCCTGCCGCACGCGGGCGGCGCGTCGCGCGTCGGCGTGAGCGGCGTGCCCGGCGTCGGCAAGAGCACGTTCGTCGAAGCGCTCGGCATGCGCCTCGTCGAGAGCGGCAAGCGCGTCGGTGTGCTCGCGATCGACCCGTCGAGCGCCGTCTCGGGCGGTTCGATCCTGGGCGACAAGGCGCGCATGCACAGGCTCGCGCAGCACCCGGGCGCTTTCATTCGCCCGAGCCCGTCGGCCGCGACGCTCGGCGGTGTGACGCGCCGCACGCGCGAGTCGATCGTGTTGCTGGAGGCGGCTGGCTACGACGTCGTGCTCGTCGAGACGGTCGGTGTGGGGCAGTCCGAGTACGCGGCGAGGGACCTCGTCGACGTGTTCCTCGTGCTCGCGTTGCCCGGCGCGGGCGACGAGTTGCAGGGCATGAAGCGCGGCATCCTCGAGGTGGCCGACGTCGTCGCGGTGAACAAGTGCGACGGCGAGCGCGAGGCGCTGGCGCGCGATGCGGCGCGCATGCTCGCGTTCGCGCTGACGAGCTTCGGTGCGAGCGACGCGCGCGATCCGGTGCCGGTGTTGTGTGTGAGCGCCCAGACGGGGCTCGGGCTCGACGAGCTGTGGAGCGCGATCGAAGCGCGCGTCGCGCATGAGCGCGCGAGCGGTGAGTTGCTGCGCCGGCGCGCGAGTCAGAACGAGCGCTGGCTGCTGGAGCGTGTGCGCGAAGAGTTGTTCGCGAGCTTCGAGAAACACGCCGGTGTCGCGGGTCTGCTGGCCGACGTGAAGCAGCGAGTGCGCGAGGGTCGTGCGACGCCGATCCAGGGCGCGAGCGAGCTCCTGGCCGCGTACCGTTCGATCCCGCGTCCGACGTGACGGGTAC
>JBIKNC010000132.1:0-12673 GCA_044358925.1 Planctomycetota bacterium
CGCCACGACGAACGACGTGCGAAGCGCGTCGTTCGTCGTGGCGCGTGGGCCGGGTCGAAGTGCGGAATGGCGGCGGATTTTGCTACGGCACCGTACCGCCTCCGGATTCCGCCGCGCGCCTCACACGCCCCGCTCTACTTCCAGCTCGCGGCCAGGATCCCGAGGAACGACGCGGGCTCCAGCGCGGCCCCGCCCACCAGCGCGCCGTCGACGTTCTCCTTGGCCAGGAGTTCCGCGGCGTTGCTCGGCTTCACACTGCCGCCGTACTGGATGCGCACGCTGTTCGCGAGCCGATCGTCGTAGAGCCCGGTCAGCAGACCGCGCAGATAGAAGTGCACCTCTTCGGCCTGCTCGGGCGTCGCGACCTTGCCCGTGCCGATGGCCCAGACCGGCTCGTACGCGATCGTGATGCGCGCCAGGTCGTGCGCGTCGAGGCCGTTCACCGCGCTCGCGAGCTGGCGGCGCACGACGTGTTCCGTCTGGCCCGCTTCGCGCTCCGCGATCGTCTCGCCGACGCACAGGATCGCGTCGAGCCCGCCCGCGAGCACCGCGCGCAGCTTCGCCGCCGTGAGGGCGTCGCTCTCGCCGTAGACGTGGCGCCGTTCGGAGTGGCCGACGATCGCGAACGTCGCGCCGACGTCGCGCAGCATCTCGGCCGAGACCTCGCCCGTGAACGCGCCCTGGTGTTGGTCGCTGCAGTCCTGACCGCCGACCTTGATGCCGGTGCCGTCGAGGGCGCGCGCGACCGCTTCGACGTGCACGAAGGCCGGCGCGACGCCGATCTCGACACCGCGCCGACCGGCGGCGCCCTCCGCGATCGCCGAGGCGAGGTCCACGGCGCGGGTGCGGTCGAGGTTGAGTTTCCAGTTGCCGGCGACGAAGGGCGTGCGCATCAGGGAGTGGTTCGTGGGTGGCGGGGCAGTTCGTGGACGCGCGCGGCGGGGGCCGCGGAGCCGGACAAGGTAGCCTGCGCGGGCCGCTCGATGCCGAAGGCCGCCCCGACGATCACTGCCCCCGCGCTCACGGTCCTCACGATCACCGTGCTCACAGGCTCCGTGCTCGCACTCGCCGCCGTCTCCGGGGCGTCGGCGCTCGTCTACGAGGTCACGTGGTTCCGCGGCCTCGGCCTCGTGCTCGGCGTGGCGAGCCACTCGGTCGCCGCGGTCGTCGGAGCCTTCCTCCTCGGACTCGGGCTCGGAGCCTGGCTCGCCGGCCGGTACCTCGCGCACGTCCGGCCGCTCGCCGCGTACGCCGCGGTCGAACTCGCGATCGCGCTCTTCGCCTTCGCCTCGCCCGCGCTCATCGACGGCCTGCGCGCGCTCGTGCACGGCGGAGGTGTGGTGTTCGGCAGCACACCGTTCGCTGTCGCGGGCGCGTTCGCGCTGCTGCTCGTGCCGACGGTGCTGATGGGCGCGACGTTCCCGCTCCTCGGGCGCGTGCTCGCCGATGCGAGCGACGAACGCGGCACCTCCGCGCGCATCGGTTGGCTGTACGGCATCAACACACTCGGAGCGGCGGCCGGTGCGCTGCTCGCCGCCTACGCGCTGCTGCCCGAACTCGGCGCGCGCGGTACGACGCACGTCGCCGCGTGTGCGAACCTCGCCGTCGCGGCGCTCGCGTTCGCGCTCTCGCGTGTGACGCGTGAAGCGCGACCAATTGCAACTTCCTACAGCAGCGACGGACGCGAACACGGCGCGACTCACTCCCCCAGCGCGTCCGCCGCCGAACTCACACGCACGCGCGTGATCCTCGCCGCGAGCGCCGCCGTCGGCTTCGCAGCCCTCGTCCTGCAAGTCCTCGCGAACCGCGTGATCGTCTCGCTGCTCGGCGGCGCCGTGTACGTGTTCGGAGCGATCGTCGCCGTGTTCCTGATCGGCATCGCGGCGGGCGGTGCGTTCGGCGGCCGACTCGCGCGGCGCGTCGTCAGCCCGACCGCGCTGCTGGGACGCATCTCGTGGCTGTTCGCGGGCGCGATCGGCCTCGGCATCGCCGTGCTCGCGTGGCGCACCGGCGGCGACGACCTCCTCGCCGGGCCCGACAACGTCGCGCTCGTCGAAGGCGTTTCGCAGTGGCCCGAGTCGATCACGCCGCTCCACTACCTGTGGCGCACGTTCGAACTCGCCTTCCTCGCGCTCCTGCCCGCCACGTTCCTCTCCGGCGCGTTCCTCCCGGCCGCGATCGCCGCCGTGCGCACGAAGAGCGGCGACGTCGGCCGCGCGATCGGCGGCGTCTATCTCGCGAACACCGCCGGTTCGATCGCCGGTTCGCTGGTCGCGTCGTTCCTCCTCTTGCCGCACGCGGGCCTGCGCGGCGGTTTCGCTGCGGCCGCCGCGGTCGCGATCGTGAGCGGCGCGGTGCTCCTCGTGCTCGCGCGACGACGCGGCGAAGCGCTGCGCGCGAACTCCGTTCTCGCGTGCGCCGCCGTCGCGCTGATCGGCGTCGCCCTGCTCGCGCCCGGTACGCCGCCCGGCTCGCGCGAAGGCCTCACGACCATCTTCCACCGCGAATCCGCCGCGTCCGGCGCGAAGGTGCAGGAGTTCACCGACGCCGCCGAGCCGCAGCCCATCCGCAACCTGCGCGTCAACGGCAAGACGGTCGCGTCGTCGATCTTCATCGACCGCCGCTTGCAGTACCTGCTCGGTTTCGTCTCGACGCTCGTGCACGAGGAGCCGCGCTCCATGCTGTGCATCGGCCTCGGCACCGGCATGACCTCGGCCGCGATGGCGACCGCCGGCGGCGAACTCACCGTCGTCGAGATCAGCCCCGCCGTCGTCGACGCCGCGCGCGCGTTCGCGACCTGGAACGAGCGCTTGCACGAGCGCCCCGACACCACGATCGTCGTCGACGACGGCCGCGCGTGGCTGACGCGCACCGAGCAGCGCTTCGACGTCATCTCCGCCGACCCGATCGACCCGTGTGTGAGCGGCTCGGCCTACCTCTACACGCGCGAGTACTACGAACTCGGCCGCGCGCGCCTCGCGCCGGGCGGCCTGATGTCGCAGTGGATCCCGCTCTACGACCTCTCGCCCAGCGACATCGCCGGCATCGTCCTCACCTTCCAACAGGTCTTTCCGCACGCGACGGCGTGGGTGACGGGCTACGACATGATGCTGATCGGCGCAGCGGAGCCGCTCGCCCTCGACCCCGCGCGCATCGCCGAGCGCTTCGAGGACGAACACACGCGCCGCATGCTGGCCGATGTCGGCATCGACTCCGCCGAGGAGCTGATCGGCACCTGCTTCGCCGGCCCCGCCGCCCTGACCGCCATCGCCGCCGGCGCCTCGCGCCCGAACACCGACGACGATCCGTGGATCGAGTTCAGCGCGCCGCGCGCCGCCTTCGGCACGTTCCCTTTGGCCGTCTTCCGCGCCCTCGCGACGAGCGCCGACCCGCTGCCCCTGCATCCGGACGTCGGCGGCCTCATGACGCGCGCCTGCGAGCACTTCCGGGCCGAGTTGCAGGCCGAGATGCTCGCCTTCGTCCAAGCCATCGAGTCCGGCCGCGGCTACGGCGCCGCGCGCACCGACTACATCGCGGCGCTACGTAGCGACGATTGACGCGGAATCTCCGTGCGAGCGAGGCCAAGACACGTCGAGGGCACAGCGTTCGAGGCACCATGACCCCCGCCACCACGCTCCGCCGAACCGTCGGCGCCCTCGTCCTCGCCCAGCTCGCCGTGCTCCTGAGCTGTCAACAGCCCCAACGCCGCGAAGTCGCCGTCGAGTCGCGCGCCGACACGAACCACCTGGCCGCCATCGCGGCCGATTTCGTTTCGTGGGGGCCTGTCGACAGCCACGTGCGGCGCGCGCCGACGGACTGCCGCGCGCCGGTGGCGGTCGGGGCGCGGCTCAGCGCGGCGTCGGGGGCGGACGGGCACTGTGAGAAGCTCTACCGCCTGTATGCGCGCGACCCGGCGGCGTACCTCGCGGTCGAGAGCGGCGCGTCGCAGGTCGGGCAGGTGCTCGTGAAGCAGTCTTTCGAGCTGGTGCCGTTCGCAATGCCGGGGCCGGGCCGGGTGCCGGACCACGTCGTGCAGTTGCCGGACGGATCGCTCGCGACGCTGGGGGCGCCGACGGGTCTGTTCGTCATGGAGCACGACGGCACCGACTGCGGCGAAGCGAGTTGGACCTTCGCCACGCTCGCGCCCGACGGCACCGTCACGGGCGAAGGCCGCATCGCGAGCTGCATCTCGTGCCACCGCGCTGCGCCGCATGGCGGGTTGTTCGGGCTCGACACGTCAGCGCGTGTCTTCGCGCGCTGACGAAGCGCGTTCGGGTAGGTGGATCTGAAACCGCAACTCCGCCGCGAACAGGTAGTCCATCGACGTCGCGCCGTTCTCGTTCAGCTCCGCGAGGCGCTCGAGTCCGAGTCGATCGACGACCCGGAAACCAAGCGCGTACAGCGCGTCGGTCTCTCTCCCCGTGAGGCGATCCCAGCCAACGGCGTCGTAGTGGAGGTGCTCCAAGTGAATGGCCGACGTCACGTCGTCCTCCAGCTCCATACGTCGGCCTTCGAGGAGGCCGAGCACGTCGTACGCGATCCAGTCGCACAGCCCCTCCTCCACCCACAGTGGAAGACCGTCGAATCGCGAGCCCACGATGTACCAGTGACAGGCTTCGTGAGCGAGGACGTATTCGTGTACACGCATTCCACGCGGTGTGATCTCGATGTGGCTCGAGAAGCACGTACCGTGCGATCCGAATACACGCTCGCCAGGTCGCGTGAGATGGACCTCGACGCGTCGGACACGCTTCGAGCCGAGTCGATCGCGTACGAGTTCGGCGAGCGGCAGTGCCTCTGCGAGTCTTGTGGCAGCAGCGGGGTCCCAGCCCCAGATCGTGCCTTCCGGACGATCGACGAACTTCGTCGGTCCCACGCAGCACGCGAGAACGAGCGCGACAGTCACGATCGAGGGGGTGCGCTTCATGGGTGCTCAGCGGAGCCTGGCCAGGCTGTCCGGAACATCGGCGAAGTCCTTACCGATCACGCGAGACGGTTCGTCCGTGCACACGTTCGCCTCGACGTCGATGCGAGCAGCGCGCAAGTAGGCGTGCGAGTCCGCTCCTGCCGTGGCAAGTCGCGCGACCTCCTCGAGTCCGAGGCGATCGACCACCGAGAACCCGAGGTACGTCAGACCGATGACTTCATCCGCGAACAGGGACTCCCAGTCGAGTCGGTCGGCGACCAAGGACTTCTCGTCGAAAGCGATCGGACCGTGCGCCTCGATCTCCTGTCGACGTGCGTGCTGCAACCCGTAGTACTCGAGGCCGATCCAATCGCCGAGACCGACTTCCACCCACAGCGGCAGTCCCTCGTATGGCGAGTCCACGACGTACCAGTGGGTCGATCCGCGGCCGAGCCAGTACGCGATGTCGTTCATCGCGGGCGGGTTGATCTCGATCTGCGTCGCACAGGGTGCTGAGTCGATCCCCAGAGTTCGTGCGCCCGGTTCGTACACGTGCACGACCACGCCGCCTTCGCGCCTCGAATCGAGTCGCTGTCGAACTCGTTCGGCGATCGGCAGGACTTCGGCGACCCTCTCGGCCGACTCGCGCTTCCACCCCCACACGGTGCCTTCGGGGCGAACGATGTACATCGTCGGACCCGCACAGCCGGCCAGGACGAGAAGTACGAGTACGGTCGAGAGAGCGTGCTTCATGACGGGTCAGCGACGAGGCACGACAGTCGTCGTGATGTCAGCGTGGACGAACTCGTGTATGCCCGCGAGACGGATGTCGACGGAGCCTTGGTTCAAGAACTCCTCCCATGGAAGCGTGGACACGACGACATCCCCGAGCGGCATCGTCGACTCGACGACGGACCATGCGTTCACGTTCGACGAAACGACCTCCAGACGAGCGCCGAGGTCGGCCACGTGCGCTCCGTGATTCACGTCGAGGAACAGCTCCTCGATCTGTGTGGTCGATGCGACTCGGATCCGAACCCCCATCAGGTCGAGCGACGCGTGTGTGTAGACGTGTACGTTCACGAGCGGTGACAGGCCTGCGCCGATGCCCCGCTCCATGATCGGTTCGAGCATCGAGAACGCGTCCCCGACGTCACTCGCGAGCACGGTGGCTGCGAAACGCACGTTCGTACCTCCGTAGGCGATGTCTAGATGGATCGTGCCGCCATGGAACGTGAACTCGGTCCAGGTCGGGGTGCTGGCACTCGACCCGGAAGCCATCGCACTCGGTTTCATCGGACCGACGGCCGGTTCGTCGACGGGCGGCTGCTCCTCGCGTTCCTCTTCGGGCTCGTCGCGTTCCTCCTCGGGCTTGGGCGGAACGCCTTCTTGCTTCTGGATCTCTTCCGCCTTGTCGCAGTCGATCAGCACAGCGAGGAACGAATCAGCACCCGCGGGCAACTTCTTGACGAACGTGCCCATTGCGTCCGCCTCGATGACGACGCGCTCGAGGACGACGAGGTCCTTGTCGTAGAAAGTCAGGAGGAAGCACTTCTTCGCAGCCGCGATCCCACCGTCGCCGACCATCTCGGTGCCCCCTCCCACGGCTGCTTGGAAGCCCCACTCGATGTCCGGCGCGAAGGGAACAACGATCTTCCCACCAGAATTCACGCTGGCTCGAGTGTCCGCGCACCCCGCCGCCGTCGTGAACGGCAGCGACACGACCAGCGTGGCTGCCAACGAACCCACCCAACTCGCGATCTTCATCGAAACTCTCGATGCGGGCTGGCGCCCGCGTTGGTTGTGACCTGCGCCCGTGTGCGGCTCCCCGTGCCGCGCGCCCCGCAGGATCAGGCAGCAAGAGAGATGTCGCTCGCGAGCGCCGGTGTCGGTTTTCGTGCGCGAAGTTCGCGTGCGGGCCCGTGGGGCGTATTGGCGCCGACCTCGACAGCGAAATCCGGCACTTCGAGGTCATGCTCAGGGGCATGCAACTCGCCGCTCTCGCCCTCGTCGCCGTCTCCGCGTCCGCTGTTTGGTTCGTCGGCGCTCGCGCTGAGGTTGCGAGCGTGCAGGACACGAACGCTCCCGCATCGAGCTCGACCTCGAGCGCCGCGAACGAGCCCACGCGCGCCGTCCTCGTCACCGGCGCGAGCACGGGCATCGGGCGCTCGGCAGCGGAGCTGTTCGCGGGCGCCGGCTGGCTCGTCTACGCGGGCGCGCGCTCGGCGGAGGACCTCGCGGAACTCGACGCACTCGAAGGTGTGACGGCGCTGCGCCTCGACGTGACGGTGCAGGCGGACATCGACGCGGCGGTCGAGCGCGTGCGCGCGGGCGAGGTGCCGCTCGAGGTGCTCGTCAACAACGCGGGTGTGGTCACGCTCGGGCCGATCGCCGAAATGTCCGACGCGGATCTGCGGTTCCAGTTCGACGTCAACGTCTTCGGCGTGCAGCGCGTCACGCGCGCGTTCGCGCCGTTGCTCGTCGAGAGCAAAGGCCGCGTCATCACGACCGGCTGGATCTCCGGCGTCGCGACGTGGAGCCTGGGCGGCGCGTACACGATGAGCAAACACGCCATCGAAGCCTTCGGCGACACACTCGGCGCCGAACTCGCACTCGTCGGTGTGCAGTCGTGTGTGATCGAGCCGGGCAACTTCCGCTCGGCGATCATGGACAACGCCGTGAAGCGCATGGTCGAGTCCGGCTACTCGCCCGAAGGCTCGATGTTCGAGGAGCAGATGCGCGGCTTCCTCGAAGGCCCGGGCAATCGCAGCGAAGAGGCCGATCCGATCGCGGTCGCACAGGCCATGCTCGACGTCGCGACCGCCGAGAAGATGCCGCGCCGCCGCATGGTCGTGCCGAACGCCGGCGAGGCCGCGTTCACGCTGCGCGCGCACGTGCAGCGGCTGGTCGAGCTCAACGCGGGCCACGAGTACACGCTGTCGCGCGACGAACTCGTGAAGCTGGTCGACGATGCTCTCGCTGCGAGTCGTTGAACGGGCGCCGAGCCGCGCCGATTCGCGCCACGAACACGACCAACGCCCCACCGCCATGCCGCAGTCCATCGCCCTCGTCGCGCTCGTCGTGCGCGACTACGAAGAAGCACTCGCCTTCTACGTCGGCACGCTCGGCTTCGAGCTCGTCGAAGACACGCCGGTGCCCGAGCAGAACAAGCGCTGGATCGTGATCTCGCCGCCAGGCGCTCGCGAATCGCGCCTCCTGCTCGCGCGCGCCGCGAGCGACCACCAACGCTCGCGCATCGGCGATCAAACCGGCGGCCGCGTCTCCTTCTTCCTCGCGACCGACGACTTCGAGCGCGACTTCGCCCTCTACAACGCACGCGGCGTCACGTTCGTGCGCCCGCCGAAGAACGAGCCCTACGGCCGCGTCGCCGTGTTCGAGGACCTGTACGGGAACCGTTGGGACCTGATCGAGCCGCGCGTCGGAGTACACGCGCCTTGACTCGAGTCGTGTGGACGGAGTGAGCGTGAGCGGCCCCGATGTCTTCGACGGTGCACTCGAGAGCGTTGATCGTCGCGCGATGGTCAGCGACTTCCTCGGCAGGCGGACCACGATCGACGCCGGAACCGGAGCGTCGCGCCGCTCAAGTCCGTTGCACTGGGCGCCGCTGATCAGCGGGCCGGCTGCCGCGCGAGGCGCGTGAGCTTGCGCCCGCCCACCGCCGCGATCGCTTCGACCTTTTTCACGAGGTCGGCGAAGACACTCGGCGCGATCGCCTGCGCACCATCGCTGTGCGTCGTCTCGGGGCGCGGGTGCACCTCGAGGAGGAGGCCGTCGGCTCCGGCCGCGACCGCTGCGAGCGCGAGCGGCGGCACCAGGTCGGCGCGACCGGCGGCGTGGCTCGGGTCGACGAGGACGGGCAGGTGCGTCGCCTTCTTGAGGTGCGCGACGGCGCACAGGTCGAGGACGTTGCGCGTCACGTGGTCGAAGGAGCGGATGCCGCGCTCGCACAGGAGGACGCGTTCGGTGCCTTCGTCGAGGACGTACTCGGCGGCCAGGAGGAACTCGCGCACGGTGGCGGCGGGACCGCGCTTCAGGAGCACGGGCGTGCCGTGGCTGCGCGAGTACTTGCCGACCTCGGACAGGAGCGCGGCGTTGCTCATCGAGCGCGCGCCGATCTGGAACATGTCGGTGTGGCGGCCGACGACGTCGACGTCGCGCGGGTCGAGCACCTCGGTCACGATCGCGAGGCCGGTCGCGGCGCGGGCGACGGCCAAGAGCTCGAGTCCGCGTTCGCGCAGGCCCTGGAACGAGTGCGGCGAGGTGCGCGGTTTGTAGGCGCCGCCGCGCAGGAGCGTGGCTCCGGCATCGGCCACGAGGCGCGCGATCTCGAGCAGCGTGGCTTCGTCCTCGACGGCGCACGGACCGGCGGCGATGGAGAAGGCGCCGGCGCCGAAACGCGCGTGGCCGACCTCGATCGTGCCGGGGCGCGCGGTCGCGTGGAGTTCGGGCGCGTCGGCCGCGTCGAGCACCGACACGACGGCGAAGAGGTCCTCGAAACGCGCGCGCGCGGACGGCCCGAAGGCTCCGCGCACTTCGAACAACGTCTGCGCGTCGTCGAGGAAGCGGCCCTCGAGGCCCTGATGGCGCACTTCGTCGAGGACGGATTGCAGCTCGGCGGACGCGAGACCCTTGCGCAGGCGCAGCAGCATGTGAGGAGACGACTATAAGCTCCCCCACGCGCTCTCCCAGCCGTCACTTCGCCGCGCACGTGCACGCTCCTTCGACGACCGGTGTGATTCCCGACGAGCCGCACGGCTCGGGGCGGGAGCACACCTGCGACGATTCGCCGCAACTCGCGGCGCTGCTCGAACTCGCGGCGCTCGCGCGCCTGCCGCGCACGGGTTGGTTGCAGGCGGGACGCCCGACGGCCGAGTCGATCGCGGCGCACAGCCACGGCGTCGCGGTGCTCGTGCTCGCCTTGGCGGGTGAGGTCGAGCCGCCCCTCGACGTCGATCGCGCGGTCGCACTCGCCGTCGTGCACGACGCGCCCGAGGCGCTGATCGGCGACCTGCCCAAATCCGCGAGCGAACTTCTGCCGCCGGGAGCGAAGGCCGCGGCCGAAGCGGAAGCCGGCGCGCGCCTGCTGGGTGTGTTCGCGCCCGCGGCGCACGCGCGCCTCGTCGAGTTCGCGAAGGGCGCGTCGCGCGAGGCGCGCTTCGTGAAGGTCTGCGATCGCCTGCAACTGGGCGTCGAACTCGTGGCGCTGGCACGCGGCGGCGCGCGCGGACTCGGGCGCTTCGAAGGAGTGCTCGCGGGACTCGCGTGCGGCGAATTCGCACCGGCGGAACGCATGCGCGTCGAGCTGCTCGATGCGGCGCGGCGCGCGGGAGCGTTCGAGTGAGCACACGCGGAGCGAAGCGATGGTGATCGGCGACGAACTCGCGCGCGTCGAGGAAGAGGTCGTCTCCGGCTCGGCGCCGGTGCGGCGGCGCGCGCTGCGGCGTGTGTTCGTCGGCGCGGTGCTGCTGTGGCTCGCGTTCCTGTGGTTGCACCAGGTCCTCGACGGGCCGGGCGCGGTGGCCGACGTCGGTGCGATCGAGATGCTCGACGACGTGAGCGCCGCCCCCGCCGGCCGCGAAGAGCTGCGCGGCGCCGTGCGCACCATCGACGGCGCGAGCGCGGCGGACGTGCTCGTCACGCTCGTCGTCGGCGAGGAGCTGTTCTGGACGCGCACCGACGCGCTCGGAACGTTCGCACTCGCGAACCTGCCGCGCGGGCGCGCGCACGTCACCCTCGTGCCGATCGGTGCGCCGGGCATCGAGTTCGAGTTGGACCTGCCGGCCCTGCAGCCGCCGCAGTACGTGCTGCCGGCCGCGTATCCGCCGACGCCGGTGCTGGCCGAGATGCGCGGTCGCACGCTCGAAGGGCGCGCGGAACTACCGTTCGAACGCAGCGCGATCGGCTACACGGTCGTCGCGCTGCCGTACGCGATCGACGCGAGCGGCGGTGCGCCGATGGTCGCACCCGGACTCGACGGGCGCGTCGAGCGCCGCGTCACGATCGACCGCAGCGGCTGGTTCCGGTTCGACGAACTCGCACTCGGTGCGTACGAGTTGCGCCTCTTGCCGCCGTGGGCCGCGATCGCGGATTGGCCGGTGCTCGGCTCGCTCGTCGTCGAACACGACGGGCGCGGCGCGGTGCCGATCGTGCTGGGCAGCAGCGGCGCACTCGAGGTGACGGTGCGCGACGCCGGGCTGTTCGTGGTCGAAGGTGCGCTCGTCACGGTGACGTCGAGCACCGATGCCGGTCTCGTGCTGCCGAGCGGCGTGACCGACGCGACGGGCCGCGTGGTCTTCGAGGACGTGCCCGCGGCGATGCTGCGCATCAAGGTGCGAGCGGGGCGCCTGTCGAGCGAACGCACGGTGCGCGTCGAGCCGAACCAGCGCGGCGAGTTCGTGTTCGACCTCGTGATCGAGGTCGAGGGGCGCTGAACACGCCGGCTGGGCTCGTCGCTGCGCGCGTCACTGCGCGCGTCACTCCGCGGTGAGCGCGAGCAACGCCATCGCGGTGCCGTAGCTCGACGAGCGCGGGAAGATGCGGTCGTTCCACGAGCCGTCCGCCTCGCGCGTGCGCCACAGGTGTTCGACGAGGCGCGTGCGCAGCGGCGCGCGGTGCTCCTCGGGCAACGCGGCGATCGCGCGCGCCGCGAACGTGTGACCGTACATGAAGTAGTACGGTGCGATCGCGAACGCGCCTTCGTGTGTGCCTTGGCGACTCTTGCGCGCGAGCAGCTCGTCCCAGCCATCGAAGAAGGCGAGCACCGCCGCGTGCAGACGGTCCGTGTCGCTGCGACCGGCGCGCAGCAGCACGAGTTCGGCCGCCGCCGAGCGCGCGGCCGAGGCGTGCGGTGCGACCGCGCCGCGCGCGGGGCCCGAGTACTCGAATGCTCCGTTGTCCGCGCGGTTGGCGGTGAGAGCGTCGAGAGCGCGTGTGACGAGCGCCTCGTCGACCGCGATGCCCGCATCGCGCGCATCCATCAGCGTCATGAGCGTCGAGGCCGTCATGAACGGACTGACCGCGCCGTCGGCGTAGTTCCAGCCGCCGCCCGGCGCCTCGTTCGTCGCGATGCAGTGCACGAGGTGCGGCAGCATGGCGGTCGCGCGCGCTGCGTCGGCTTCACCGAGTGCTTCGCAGCGCTGTGCTGCGAGCAGGAACGACAGCGCCTGCGTGTGGCCCCAGCCGCGCACGTCGTAGCCCTTCTTCGGACCGGCGGCGAGCGCCGGATCGCCGTCCTTCGGATCGAGCATGTCGAGCACGAAGTCGGTCGCGCGTGCGACGGCGGCGCGGCGCGGCTCGTCCTCCGCGAAGCCCGGCACGGCCATCAGCGCCTCGCACACGATCGCCGTCCCGCCGACGCGGTACCCGGCCGGCACGAGGGCGGGCCGACCGACGCGGTAGACACCTTCGTACGGCCACTCGACGCCGGGCGCGGAGTCGCTGCGCAACGCCGCGAGTCGTTCGCGTTCCTTCGTCTGCCAGTCCGCGAGGCGATCGTCGGCGAGGCGCCCGACGCCGCGATCGGCGACGTAGTTTTCCTGCTGGGTGAGCAGGAGCGCCGCGCCGGCGTGAAGAGCTGCGGTGATCGCTGCATCGTCGACGACGAGCGGCGCGGTGTCTTGAAGCAGAAGTGCGGCGAGGTGGAGCATGCGGGTCTGAGAATACGGTGCCGTAGCAAAAAACCTCACGTTGCGCGGCGCGGCGGAACACAGCGCGGAACCTGGCGGACTTCGACGTTCGCGCGAAGCG
>JBIKNC010000336.1:0-3420 GCA_044358925.1 Planctomycetota bacterium
GCGCGTGCCCGCCAGAACTTTGCGGATCTCGCGCCCGACTTCGGTCGAGCCGGTGAACGCGACCTTGTCGACGTCCGGGTGGCTCACGAGCGCCCGGCCCGTCTCACCGTCGCCGTTCACGACGTTGACGACTCCGGGCGGCACACCCGCTTCGGCGCAGATCGCCGCGAGGAAGGCCGCCGACAGCGGCGTCGTCTCCGCCGGCTTGAGCACGACCGTGTTGCCGCACGCGAGCGCCGGCGCGATCTTCCACGCCGCCATCAAGAGCGGGAAGTTCCACGGGATGACCTGCGCGCACACACCCAAGGGCGCGACGGTCGCACCGGGGAATGCGTACTCGAGTTTGTCGGCCCAACCGGCGTGGTAGAGGAAGTGCGCGGCCGCGAGCGGCACGTCGACGTCGCGCGTCTCCTTGATCGGTTTGCCGTTGTCGAGCGTCTCGAGCACCGCGAGTTCGCGCGAGCGCTCCTGGATCATGCGCCCGACGTGGTAGAGGCACTCCGCGCGCCGCGCAGGAGCGAGCGCCCGCCAGGCCGGCAACGCGCGCCGCGCCGCACGCACCGCGCGATCCACTTCGTCGGGCCCGCCGATCAGGATCTCGCTGAGCTGCTCTTCCGTCGCCGGGTTCTCGACCGCGAGCGGCGCACCGCCGTCCGTGAACTCGCCGCCGATGAAGTGCCCGTAGCGCGGCGCGATCTTCACCGCGCTCCGGCTCTCGGGCGCCGGCGCGTACTCCCACAGGCTGCCGAACAGAAGCTCGCGCGCTCCGGGCCCGCGTGCCGCCTTGTCCTTCGAACTCGCGGGTTCGATGGTCTCGATCGCTCGTTGCGCCATGGACGTCAATCCTCCGAGAAGTACACGGCCGACTGGTAGCGACCGCTGTCGAGCCGCACCCACTGCTGCAGCACGTCGTTGACGAGCGCCGACGCGCCCATGCGGAACAGGTCCGGCGTGAACCAGTCGTCGCCGAGTGTTTCCTTGACCAGCACGAGGTACTGCCACGCCGTCTTCGCCGTGCGGATGCCGCCTGCGGCTTTGAGCCCGACGCGGCGCCCGGTCGCCAGGTAGTGATCGCGAATCGCCTCCGACATGACGAGGCAGATCGGGAGCGTCGAGGCCGGGCTCACCTTGCCCGTCGACGTCTTGATGAAGTCGCCGCCCGCGTCCATCGCGATCTGCGACGCGCGCCGCACGTTGTCGTACGTCGCGAGTTCACCGGTCTCGAGGATCACCTTGAGATGCGCCGGACCGCAGGCTTCCTTGACGATCGCGATCTCGTCGTGGACCTGGTTGTACTCACCCGCGAGGAACGCGCCGCGGTCGATGACCATGTCGATCTCGTCGGCACCCGCGTCGACCGTGCGGCGCGTCTCGTCGATCTTGATCGCCAAAAACGATTGGCCGCTCGGGAAGGCGGTCGCGACCGCGGCGACCTTGACGTCGCTGCCGGCCAGCGCCGCTTTCGCGTGGGCGACGAACGTCGGATAGACACACACGGCGGCCACGGGCGGCACGCGCGGATCGGTCGAGGGTTGCCGCGCCTTGGTGCACAGACGCGCGACCTTGTCGGGTGTGTCCATGCCCTCGAGCGTGGTCAGGTCGACCATCGCGAGCGTGGCGGCGAGCGCCGCGCGTTTGCTCTCCTTCTTGATGCTGCGCGTCGTGAACGCGTGAGCACGGGCGTCGGCGGCGACGCGATCGACGGGCGGAACGGCGGGCAGGATGTACGGCATTTCGCTCCTCGGTGCGAAGCGGCGGAGCATAGCAGTGCGCGGCCGTGTTCCACTCTCGCGCGTCGAGCCGGAAGATGCGCCGGACGATGCGCCCGGCGCCGAGCTCTGCGCCGCATGTGCCGAGCGCCGCACACGCGTTCATGGACGACACACACGACGATTCGCACTGGAGCCCGCCGCCGTTCGTCCGCGGCCCGAGCGTGCGCGACCTCGCGCGCCCCGAGCACTTCGCACGCGCGGTCGCCATCCTCGCGGCGCGCCACGGCCTCGCGGGCGACACGAGCCCCTACCCGACCGGCTCCGACGTCGTGTGGCGTGTCGGTGAACACGTGGTGAAACTCGGCGCGCCGGTCTTCGCGTCGCAGATGGACGCCGAGGCCGCGTGGCTCGCGCACGTCGCGGGCCGACTCGGCGTCGCGACGCCCCGGGTCGTCGCCCGCGGCGAACTCTCCGGTTGGCCGTACCTCGTCATGACACGCGTCGGGGGCGTCGCGCTCGGCGACCTGTGGCCGACGCTCGAGCGCCGCGAGCGCGAGCGCCTGTGTGAGCACATCGGCGCGTTCATCGCGCGCCTCGCCGCCTTCGAGCCGCCGAGTTTCGCGCCGCCGTGGGAACCGTTCGCCGTCGAGGCGCGCCGTGCGTCGCGCGCGCGCCGCGAACACGACGCGGCGCGCGGAGCCGTCGACGCTGCACTCGTCGCGAGTGTCGAGTCGTTCCTCGCGGCACACGCTTGCGACGGCGATTCGTTCCCCGACGACGGCACGCGCGTGTGTCTGCACACCGAGTTGCTCGGCGCGCACCTGCTCGTCGACACCACCGACGCCGACCTGCCGCTGTGCGCCGCGATCGACTTCGCCGACGCACGCGTCGGGCCGCGCGACCACGACGTCGTGCCGCTGCCCGAGTTCGTGCTGAAAGGCGAACGCGGCCTTCTGCGCCGCATCCTGCTCGCGCGCGGCGACGCCGCGAGTTCACTCACCGAGGCGAAGAGCGCCGAACTGCTCGCGCACGCGCTGACGCACCGCTACGCGAGCCTGCCGCGCCTCGTCGCCGCCTGTCCGCAGCCGGTGAGCGACGCGCGCGAACTCGTGTCGCTGTTCCGAACGACCGAGTGACGTGGGGCGACGGTACGGTGCCCCACGTCACCGATCGCCGGCTTCGCGCACGAACACGTACGCGCCGTCGCGCGCGCCCCAGACCTGTTGGCCGGCGGCATCGAAGCCGCGGTCCCAGGACTCGAGCACGTTCTCGCGCAGCACGACCTGCGACGTCGCGTGCTGTGCTCCGTTGAGCGCGCTCGGGCACGACGCGCCGATGGTGCTGCCCTGGAACTCGTCGGCGCCGACCGGCACGAGCACGATCTCGCAGCCCTGGCGACGAACGAGATCGCCGGGCGTGAGTGCCGCGAGCGGTGCGTCGTCCTTGAAACAACCGACAGCGGCCGCGGGATCGGGCAACTCGTAGACCTCGCTCACGACCGACGCGGTGTCCGCGACCAGGTGGTAGACGCGTTGGCGGTAGGGACGATCGAGCGCCGTCGCCATGGCCTGCTCGACGTAGAGCCACGGACCGTCGGCGCGCTCGCGCCAGATCGGATGCACGACCAGGCGCACCTCGAAGTAGTTCGCGTTCGTGCGCGCCTGTTCGCCGCTCGAGAACACACCCGTGAGGAAGCGCGCGGCGCGCG
>JBIKNC010000335.1:0-3420 GCA_044358925.1 Planctomycetota bacterium
CGGCGCTGTGCGCCGCCGAGACGTCCGCGCCGTCGGTGCGAAGTGCGGGTTCTGGCGACAGGGTGCCTGGCACCGTACGCGCCACGCGAGTACGGAGACTGGCAAGCGCTTCACCGCTGATCACGCGCAAGCGCGCCTCGGGTTCCGAACCCCCACCCGTCTGCAATGCAACTTCGTACACGCCGAACAGCCGGTGCAGCGGGCCCTGCTCGACGTCCACGCTCTGGATGCGTGTGTACGGCACGTGGCGCTCGCTCTTGAACAACAGGCCGCCGCGCAGCACGAACTCCTTCTCGTCGAAGTGGTAGCGCAGCGTGAAGTAGCGCACGACGTGCGCGACCGTGTACGGCCCGAGCGCGACGAGGCCCCACAGCTCCCACGAGTCCTTCGCGGCGAAGACGAGTGCGGCGAGCGGCAGGATGAAGTGCCGCAACTGCCGCAGCACGCCGAACAGGATCGAGCTGGGGTGCAGCCGATGCGCGCCGTCAGACGGCATCGTCGCCACCGTGCGGCAGGAGGTGGTCGCGCAGCGCCAGCGCGACGCCGTGGTCGAGGCCCTCGAGCTGCACCTGCGCGTATTCGTTGCCGGCCGTGTACAGCACGAGCGCGCCCAGCCCGTAGCGCCGATCGAGCGGCCCCTGCGTCACGTCGATGTGCTGCACGCGGCTGCGCGGCACGCTCACGACCGAACGCCACCACACGCCGCGCCGGATCTCGATGCCGTCGGCGTCGACGCGGTACGAGGCGTGGCGATGCGCGACCTCTGGCCAGCGTGCGACGGCGAGCAGCAGCAGCGCCGTGAGCACGAACCACGCGCCCGCGATGACGCCGAGCCACAGCGGCCCTGGTTCGGTCGTGAGCGCGACGATCCCACCGGCGACGAGGCTGCCGCCCGACACGATCGCCGTGAGCACCGCGAGCCCGATGCGCTCGACGGTGACATGGCGCGGATCGAGGTGTTGGTCGGTGCCGAGATGAACGCCGGGCGCGACGGCCCGAGGCTCCACGGACTCCGGCGCGAGCAGCGCATCGAACAGCGGTTCGACGCCCTCGGGTCGGGCAGACGCGCTCGGCGGTTCGGGTTCGTTCATCGGATCGTCGCGCATACTGTCCTACGGCGCGCCATGGTGCGCGATTCACGTGCACGAGGACCAGATCACTCCGCAGATTGCTCTCGAGCGCGCCACGGCGCTCTTCGACGCCACGTTCAACAACGGCGATCCGACAGAGTGCGAGCGACTGGCTGGGGAGATCGAGTCTCTGATGAACTCGAGCGCGCAGTTTCGCACGATCGAGATGGCCCGCCTGTACGCGATGGCGCTCAACAATGCATCCATCGTGAACACCAGCTCCGTCGAATGCGAGCGACTGGCGGACCGGATCGCGGCACTCATGGACGCGAGCAAGGAGTTCCGAGCGCCGGGCATCGCGCTCTCACTTGCCGCGACGCTTCGCAATACGGCGGTGGAAAGTGAAAGCGCTGCAGAGCGCGAGCGCCTCGCGCAACGGATAGCCTCTCTCATGAACTCGAGCGAGGCGTTCCAAACGCCGCGCATCGCACTCCAGTACGCCTCGGCTCTCTGCGATGCTTCGTGCAAACACGAGAGCTGCCTCGAGCGCGAGCGACTCGCCGATCAGATCGAGACGCTCATGCGGTCGCGCGAAGCCTTCATGACGCCCGAGATTGCGCTCCAGCGCGCCACGGCGCTGTTCAACGCGACATGCGGCAACAACGACCGCGCAGAAGGCGAGCGCTTGGCGGGCGAGATCATCGCGCTCATGCGCTCGCGCGCGAGTTTCATGACGCCGCAGATCGCGCTCGAATGGGCGATGGCGCTCGTCAACGTGTCGCGTCTGTGCGAGAGCGTCGAAACCGCCGAGCGGCTCGCGCAAGAGATCGAGGTGCTCATGCGCGAGCACCCCTCGCTCCAGACGCCGGAGATCGCACTCCAGTCGGCAGAGACACTCGTGAACGCGGGCGCTCTGACCGAAGAGCCCGATGACATCGAACGCATCGAAGGGCGTTTGGAAGCACTCATGGAGTCGAGTGACTCGTTCCGTACGCCACGGATCGCGCTGGCTCGCGCCGAGGTGTTGTTCAACGCGTGTGTCGACAGCGACGACGCCGAGGGGTTCGAGCGCATGGCGCAGCGCATCGACGCGCTCATCGGCTCGGGCGCCGAGTTCACGACTCCGGCGATCGCCGTCGAGGCCTTCAAGGCCTGGACGTTCACCTACCTCTATTCCGAAACCGGTGCGCAGAGGGAGCGCTCACTCGCACGCACGCACGACTGGATCCACGTGATCGCAGCGTGTGACGCTGCGCGCGGCGATGCGGTGGACTTTCTCGACCGGGCTCTCGCGACGCTTGCGGAGGATGCGGAGCTGCCTGCGCTGCAAGCGCTGCGTGCGCGACTCGCGCGCGCGTGAGAGTCGGGAGGTGCTGGAGCGCAGCCGCCACGCTTCACTCGAAAGCGCGCTGCTGTCGACGCGTGCCGAGGAAGCCCGACAGCAGTGCGACGCAGGTCGAGCCGAACAAGAGGCCCGAGATCCAGTCGAGCTCGCTCCGACCCGAGTGGCGCGAGAGCTGCACGAGGCACAACGCCACCTGCCCCGCCGCAGCGATCAGACCCGAGACGATGCCGGCCGAGCGCACCAGCCCCCACCCGCAGCCGACCAGCGCGCCGACGAGCACGATCAGCACGAGGTCGATCCACCCGCGAACGATGAGGATGTTGGCGAACAGGAACGCGCCGACGCCCTCGAGCACGTCGCGCCGCACCAGCTCCCAGCGCCGCGCGTGGAGGCGCTCGTACGCGGCCGCGCTGCGCTCGCGCTGTTCGTCGACGAGCGTCGCCACGTCCGCCGGCAACTTCGGCGTGCCGACGACGACATACGCATCGTTTCGGTGAACCGCGCGGCCGGCCATCGCCTCGCCATCGACCGGCGCGGAGGGTCGGCCCAACACCTTCTCGACCGAACGGGCAGCGGGCATCGCGACGCGCTCATGAAGGAGCTCGGCACGAACCGTCGGGCGGCCGGCCCGGCCTTTGGCTGGGCCTGTGTTCAGACCGCGCGCAGGCCGATCGCCGCGCCGCGCCGCTTCGTGGAGCAACAGCGGCGCCTCCAGGAACTACCCCATTCGTCATGCCGCGCCGCCACGTCCACGAAGAGCTGTTCGACGTCCCGCCCGACCGCCTGTTCGCGGCGCTCCACACCCCCACCGACATCCGCGGTTGGTGGAACGCGGCGCGCGCGATCGTGATCGCCGAGAAGGACGGCTGGTGGGCGGCGACGTGGGGCGCGAGCGAGAACGCGCCCGACTACACGACGATCGCGCGCATCTCGGCGTTCGAAGCGCCGCGGCGGATGGTGCTCGCGGACTACCGCTCCAAGAGCAAGGACGGGCCGCTGCCGTTC
>JBIKNC010000337.1:0-3409 GCA_044358925.1 Planctomycetota bacterium
GGTCCATTTGACGGTTACGGTGTCTGACACCGTACCCGTCAAACCGTCACGGGATGATCGTTGTCGTCACCGACTGCGAGACCAGCGCCACCCCACACGGCGCGAACGAATCGAGCACCGCGAACGCGAGGTCGAACTGGATGCCGGCCAGGCTCGCCGAGCCGGGAACCGCGATGCTCGGCGACGTCGAATAGCCCTGCGCGTCGAACGTGCCGATGAAGTTCGGGAAGGTGCTCGGCGTCGTCACCGACTGCAGCAGCAGCGCGTCGAAGTCGAGCGGGAACGTCACCCCGCAACCGAGGTCGATGCCCATCGTCGACGAGCCGGCGGCGGCCAGCACGTACAGGCCGTTCGGCGTCGTCGGCGACGCGAGTTCGATCGAGCGCGCGTAGCCGACGCGCGGACTGCCGAGCGGCGTGATCGCCGTCAGCAGCGTCGCGTCGATCTCGACCGGCACACCTTCGACGTAGTACAGACCAGGCGCGACTTGCTGGCCGCTGCCGTCCTTTTGGCCCCAGTAGAGCGTGTACACGCCGCCCGGCTCGACGAACACGAACACTTGCGGGCAGGCCTGGAAGGACTGGACGGGGTTGAAGTTCGCGTCCGTGACCCACGGCCCGCAGGGCGTGAGGCCGGAGAGATCGTCGGTGTCGTTCGCGAAGACCCACGGCACGCGCACGCCGACCGGGTAGCGCAGTGCGGTCTGTGCCGCCGCGTCCGCGGCGAAGGTGGCGAGAGAAGCGAGAACGAACGACGCGGTCACGAAGTGGTTCATGGCGAGTGGGCGAGCGCGAGTCCGTCGCGCTCGGGGCGTGCACGATAGCGCGCGGCGCGCAGCTCGCCGGCGAACGCGCCCCTCGTGACTCACGGCCGCCGCGGTTCGACCCCCAGCAGGTGGCGCACGAAGAAGTCTTGGCGGCGCCGACGACCGTGATCGCTCTCGCCCGCGCCGTGGCCCGCGCCCGGGAACACGATCAACTCGAAGTCCTTGTCCGCGCGCACGAGCGCGTCGACGACCTGCATGGTCGACGCGGGATCGACGTTCGTGTCGAGCTCCCCCACCGTCAACAACAGCGCGCCCGTCAGTCGGTGTGCGTTCGTGACGTTCGACTGCTCGGCGTAGTGAGGCCCGATCGGGCAGCCCATCCAGGCCTCGTTCCACCAGATCTTGTCCATGCGGTTGTCGTGGCAACCGCAGTCGGCCGCAGCCGCGTCGTAGAAGTCGCCGTGTGCGAGCACCGCCCGCAACGCACTCTGCCCGCCGGCCGAGCCGCCGAAGATGCCGACGTGTTCGAGGTCCATCCACGGGCGCGTCGCCGCGGCCGCGCGCAGCCACGCGATGCGGTCCGGGAAGCCGCTGTCGCCGAGGTTCTGCCAACAGACGTCGTGGAAGGCCTTCGAACGCCAGTTCGTGCCCATGCCGTCGATCTGCACGACGACGAAGCCGAGTTCGGTGAGTTCGTGCACGCCGTGCGAGCGCGCGAAGCTCTTCGGCACGTGGTGGTCGTGCGGGCCGGCGTAGATGCTCTCGATCACCGGATACGACCGTGTCGGATCGAAGTCGGTCGGTGTGTGGATGACGCCCCAGATCTCCGTCGTGCCGTCGCGGCCGGGTGCGGCGAAGCGCTCCGGCGCGCGCCAACCGCGCGCGAGCAACTCACTCGCGTCGGCGCGCGACAGTTCGCACACGAGCGCGCCGTCCGCGACGCGCCGCAGTTCGTGCACCGGCGCGTGGTCGACGCGCGACCACGTCGCGACGGCGAACTCGCGTTCCGGGCCGTAGTCGAGCGTGTGGGTGCCGTCGCTCGACGTCAGCCACGTCACACCGCCTTTCACGAGATCGACGCGCCCGAAGTGCACGTGGTACGGATCCTGATCGGCGTGGCAGCCGAGCGCGCGGATCCACGCGACGCCGGCCGCGAGATCGACCTCGTCGACGGCGCGCACGACCCACTCGCCGCTCGTGAGCGCTGTCACCGCGCCGCTCGCCGCGTCGATTGCGTAGAGGTGGTTCCAGCCGCTGCGCTCGGACGCCCACAACAATCGGTTGCGTTGCGCATCGACGACGACCCAAGTCTTCTGGCTGTAGTCGACGAACGTCGCGGGCGCTTCTTCGACGAGCGTGCGCAGCGCGCCGCTCGCGAAGTCGATGGCGACGACGCGCTGTACACGATGGCCGCGTGCGTTGTAGAGGAGCCACAACTCGCGCCCGTCGGGACTCGTCGCGAGCACGTCGAGCGACCACGGCGTCGCCATCAGAGAACGGTCGAGCGCGATCTCGCGCGCCGACTCGCCGTCGAACAGAACGAAGCGCGGCTCGTCGATGCGATCGCCGGGTTTCGTGTAGTCGAACGACACGAGTCGCGGCTGCAGCGAGTCGTCGGGCGCCGAATCGACGATGTGCACGGTGCGGCGTTCGCCGGGCAGCACGCGTTTCACGACGACGCGCGTGCCGTCGGGTGACCAGTGGATGCCTTCGGTGCGTTCGCCGGCGACGGCCGACGGGAAGTCGAGCGGCGTGTCGGCGCCGCTCGCGACGTCGCGCAGGCCCAAGCGTTCGCCGTCGACGACGAGGCGCAGGCGCCCGTCCGGCGACGTGCCGGGTTGGGGCTCGTCGCCGCGCTCGCGCCGCCGCGTCTCGCGCTCCGCGAAGTCGCCGTCGCGCACGAGCACGAGCCCCGGCGTGTCGCGCGCCTCGAACGGCCCGGCTTCGCTCCCATCGGCGCGGCGCACGAACCAGACGTGCCCGGCGAACGTGTGTTGGGCGTGCCGCTCTCCGGGTGCGAGTTCGGCGTAGCGCACTTCGCTGCGGTCGCGCGCGCACCAGACGACGTCGACGGCGCTCGTCGACTCGTTGACGAACGTCACGCGCGTCTCGGCGCCGCGATCGAGTGAGCGTCGCCGATTGGTGCGTTCGAGCGTCGCGCCGGGCAGTGTCGACGGATCGAGCGCTTCGATCTGCGAACCGTCGCGCGTCACTCGGTACGCGGCCGCGTCGCCGTCGAGCACGATGTCGACGTTCCGCTCGTCGAAGGCGAGCACGCGCAGCGCGAGGCGCGTTGCATCGAACTCACGTCCCGTTGTGCGCGTCAACGCCGCTGCGAGCGCCGCGTGATCGAAGGCCGGCTCGCGCGTCGCGCTGCGCGCGTCGAGCACGTCGAACGACCAACCCGCGGGTGTGGCGCTCCTCACGACGAGGCGATCGCTCGCGAGCCAGCGCACGTCGGCGCGCTCACCCAAGAGGTCGACGGCGAAACGCTCGTCGTACGAACGCGCGCGGTCGTAGTCGGCCGCGCGACCTTGAGCGGCGACCTGCGGCGCGAACGGCGCGAGGAGAAGGAGAGCGGTGGAGACGGCGACGAGAAGGGCGTGCACACGCGGCATCGGCACACGATCTCACACCGGGCGC
>JBIKNC010000338.1:0-3324 GCA_044358925.1 Planctomycetota bacterium
CAGCCTGAGGTTTTTTGCTACGGCACCGTATTCTCAGCGGCTACGCGCGACTCGTGCGGTAGGGCTCGTCTTCGGGCACGAACTCGGCCTCGGTCAGGGCGTCCGCGATCCACGCGGCGGGGCCGGGCGAGGCGAGCAGGCGATCGACGTAGGCGAGGCTCGTCGGCGACATCGGCAGCGCGTAGGTGCGGATGCGCGTCGCGACCGGCGCGTAGTACGCATCGGCGGCGCTGAACTGGCCGAAGAGGAACGGGCCGTGGCTCGCGCGCAACGCGTCGCTCCACAACGTGTCGATGCGCGCGAGGTCCTTCGCGACGGCGGGTTCGGTGCGCAGGACTTTGGCGCCGATCTCCGGCAAACGCGCTTCGATGTTCATGCCGCAGTGTTGGCGCAGCGCGCTGAAGCCGCTGTGCATCTCGGCGCAGATGGAGCGGGCGCGGGCGCGCGCGGCCATGTCACTGGGCCAGACGCCGGCTTTGGGGAAGCGCTCGTGCAGGTACTCGACGATCGCGAGGCTGTCCCACACGACCAGGTCGCCGTCGACGAGGACGGGCACGCGGCCGGCGGGGCTGATGGCTCTGACGGCGTCGCGGAAGCCGCTCTGGATGCCGAGCGTGAAGCTGAGGCGCTGCTCTTCGAACGGAATGCCGAGGCCGCGCATGGCGGTCCACGGACGCATCGACCAGGACGAGTAGTTCTTGTTCGCGATGACGAGTTTCATGGCGCGCGTCACGGTACGCGAGCCTCGGTGCGCGAGTCACGGCACGGAACGCGCAAAGGCGAGGGCGGGGCGCGGCTCGCGCGCCGCGCGGTGTCCGTGGTAGGACTCTCGCGCGAGCGTGGTCGCACGTGCTCGCGAGGAGCCACATGGACGAAGAAGAAGTTGCGCGGCGCCAGCAGCGCCAGTTGCCGTTGATCGGGTGGGCGCTCGCGCTCGGCACGACGGTCTTCGCCGCGATCGCGGTCGGTTTGCCGTATTTCAGTCCGCCGGTCGCCGACGCGCCGCCGCCCGACACGAACCTGTTGACGATCCTGGC
This sequence comes from Planctomycetota bacterium, assembly GCA_044358925.1. GTDB lineage: Bacteria > Planctomycetota > UBA1135 > UBA1135 > Rohdeia. The sequence goes on from JBIKNC010000338.1 coordinate 1,038, forward strand.
GGCGGTCCACGCCGTGGTGTTCGTCAACGCGCTCGCGCTGTCGAAGGTGCTGCCCGCCAAATTGCGCGCGCGGCCCGGCGGCGCGGTCAGCGGACAGATCGTTCGCTGGGCGCTGCTGGAAGGCGCCGCCCTGTTCGGCATCGTGATCGTGCTGCTCGCCGGTGTGCAAGGTGTGCTGCCGGACGCGACGATCCACTACGCCAATCTCGTGAGCCTCGCCTGGTTCTGGTTCGTGGTGTGGAGCGACACGCGGCGGCTCGAAACCTGAGTCACACCCTCACCGACCGAATTCCCATGCAACCCACTTCGGCAATGCTCGCCGCCGCGTTCGGCTCGTTCAGCACACTCGCGGTCGTCGCCGCCATGCAAGAAGCGGAACCGCCGCTGCGCGTCGAGGTCACGATCGACGATCAGGTGCACCTGCTCGTCGACGGCACGAAGAAATCGATCGAACACAAGAAGCGCACGTTCGAGCTGGGCGTGCGCGTCGCCGACACGCGCGTGTTCGACGCGGCGGGTGTGCGCTTCGAGTTCCCGCGCGCGTTCCGCTGGTCGTACGACCCCGATGATTTCGTCACGTACGACGTGGACGGCGACGACGCGCTCCTGCAGATCCAGGTGCGCGAGGGGCTCGAACTGGCGGACGGCGATCCGAGCGCGCGCGGCGTGATGACGGAGATGCTCGAATTGCTCGAGGCGCGGCGGCCCGAAGTCGAGGAGGCGACCATCGATCTCGGCGGCGTGACCTACCCGGCGACGCGCGTGTCGGCGAATTTCATGGGAACGACGATGGACGCGCTCGCCACGTGTTTCGCCGTCGGCGAGACGTCGGTGGTCGTGATCGTGCAGGAGTTCGAGGACGAGTCGGGTCGCGCGTGGACCGCGGAGACGGAACGCATGCTCGCCATGCTGGCGGCGACGTTCGAGATCACGGCCGGTTCGTGAGCGATCCGCGCTCGATCACTCGGCCGGACGAGAGTCTGCTGCGCTACTACTTCCTCGTCGCAGCGCTCGCGAACGTCGCCTTTCCGTTCGTGATGCTGCCGCTGTGGTTCCGCTACCACACGCTGAAGTACCGCTTCGACGACGAGGGCGTGTCGATGTCGTGGGGCATCCTGTGGCGGCGCGAGATCCATCTCACGTACCGCCGCATCCAGGACATCCACGTCACACAGAACGTGGTCGAGCGCTGGATGGGCCTGTCGAAGGTGCACGTGCAGACGGCCTCGGGCACGGCGGGCGCGACGATGACGGTCGAGGGTTTGAAGGACGCGGGGCCGCTGCGCGATTTCTTGTACGAGCGCATGCGGGGCGCACGCGGCGAGCGCGAAGCGATCGCCGCCAGCGGCACGGGCGCGGTTCATGCTCTCGAAGTGACCGCGCGGTCCGCGGGTGTGGACCCCGCGGACGAAGCGCTCGTGCTGTTGCGCGAGATCCGCGACGCGCTGCGTGCGCGGCGCGAGCGCGGCGAGGCGGCGCCGTGAGGGCACACGTCGACGCAGCGACGGCGTGGGTGTACCGCGGCGTGTGGCGCGTGCTCGCGGACCTGTTCCGCGTGCCGAAGGAGCCGCCGACGTTGCCCACTGCGCCCGGCGAACGTGTCGAGTCGTTCCGACCCGCGCCGCAGTTCCTGCGACTCTTGAAGTTGCTGTTCTGGATCTGGCTCGCGCTGATCGATGTGGCGATCCTCGCGCTGTGGCTCGCGATCACGATCGACGAGCCGGCCGTCGGAGCTCTTCTGGCGCTGCCCGCGCTGCTGCTCGCGGTCGTTCCGGACGTGATCGCGTACGTCGCGATCCACCTGCGCTACGACACGACCTGGTATGTGATGAGCGACCGCAGCCTGCGCTGCCGGCGCGGCATCTGGATCATCACGGAGCACACGATCACGTTCGAGAACGTGCAGAACGTCGCGGTGCGCAGCGGGCCGATCGAACGACTGTTCGGCCTGGGGACGCTCGTCGTCGAGACGGCCGGTTCGGACGGCGGCCACGAAGGCAAAGTGGCGATCGGCAACCGCGCGATCGTCGAGGGCATCACCAACGCGGACGAGCTGCGCGTGAAGGTGATGGCGCAGGTCGAGAAGTCGCGCGGTGCTGGATTGGGTGACGATCGGGGCGCCGAGGCACCGCGTGCTGCGAGCGCGTGGTCCGCGAAGCATGTCGCGGTGTTGCGCGAGGTTCGCGACGCGCTCGTGACGCGTACGGTGTCCGACGCGTAGCCGGCAGTACGGTGCCGCACCAAAAACTGCCAGCCTTCGGCAGCGCGACGTCGCGGGCCGGCATCT